>NZ_BAAANS010000007.1:0-183392 GCF_039529925.1 Kitasatospora saccharophila
CGCCCGAGTTCGACCCCGACGTCCACGGTGACGGTTCCGACTACCACCAAGCCCTCGGTGCCTACTACCTGGGGACCGCCTGAACCCCGGCCGGGCGGGGGTCAGTTGATGTGGAGCGTCGTGACGGTGCCGTAGTTCTTGGTGAGGGCCTCGTTCTTGCCGAAGGTGTGGCGGTACAGGGAGCCGTCGCCGGGCTCGTACTCGAAGTAGCCGGCGTTGTTGCCGCTGCTGAAGCTCGTCACCGACGACTGGTCGATCCAGATGTCGCCGGCGTTGGCGAAGCACCGCCGGAAGCCGGTGCCGTTGTCGTTGGTGACGCCGATGGTGAAGTAGTCGCCGACGAACAGGCATTCGGCGAAGTTGACCTCGTTGGTGGCGTGGGCGGGCACGGCGCCGGCGGTCAGGGCCAGCGCGGCGGCTCCGGCGGCCACGGCGATCCGTCGCTTCAGCATGACGCGGACTCCCTGGGGTGCGGGTGGGACTCGTATCGGACCGTACGGATGCTAACAAGAAGTGCCGGTGCGAGTGCGCAGGGTGACGGAGCCCACCTGCGGCGGCCGGCCGCCGCGCGCCGGGCCGATCGCGCTGTTCAACCAGAACACCGCCCTGCTCGGCCTGTTCTTCGTCCTCCCGCTCCACCTCCGGGTCGTCCAGGGCCTGAAGTCCGCCGTCCCGGCCTGCTCGGGTGAGCGGGCCCGCCCCGGGCGGTTCAGCGTCCGCGCTGGGCCAGGCGCCAGGCGCCGTGCTGGACCAGCAGGGTCAGGACGCCGGCCAGCACGATGCCCGACAGGTTGAGGGCGAGCTGGACGGCGGACCCCCAGCCCTGGGCGTACTCGCCGTAGGCGACGGCGACGGCGGCGTTCGCGGCGGCCGGGACGGTGGTCACCGAGATCGCCACGCCCACCAGGGCGGACGCCTTGGCGGAGGTGAGCGAGAGCAGGCCCGCGATGCCCGCCAGGAACGCGACGACGAAGGACATCGCGTCCGGCTGCCAGATGAACGAGGTGTTGGGGCGTGCGGCCGCGAACTTCGCGTCGCTGAACAGGCCGAGGGAGTCCATCAGCAGCGCGAAGCCCACGGTGAGCGCCATCGCCAGGGTGAAGCCGACCGCCAGGGCCAGCAGCGAGCGCAGCGCCGGGCGGAGCCGGCGCTGCACGAGTGCGACGCAGAACCCGGCGAGCGGACCGAACTCGGGGCCGACGGCCATCGCGCCGACGATCAGGACCGCGCTGTCCAGCACGGCGCCGCAGGCCGCCAGCATGGTCGCGACCGCGAGCAGGGCGAGGAAGACCCCGCTGAGCGTCGACTCGTCGTGGACGACCTCCGCGACCTCCTCCCACACCAGCGCGTCCACGCCCTCGCCCGGGGCCGCCTCCTGCGCCGCGTCGGCCGCCGCCGAGAGGGTCAGCCCGGTCTCGTCCATGCTGATCGCCCCGCGCTCGGCCAGGCCCGACGCCCGCAGCTCGCCCAGCAGTTCGTCCACCGCCTCGCGCGCCACGTCGCACAGCACCACGTCCCCGGCGGGCCGCACCGCCGCACCCGGCAGCACCACGACGTGGGCGACGCCCACGCAGGCGTCGAGCCGCTCCAGGACCTCCTCGCGCAGGTCGGCGGGGACGATCAGGCGGAGCTGCAGCACGGGAACCTCCGGACGGGCGGCGCGGACCGCACCCACCCTAAGCCGCCCGTTCCGGGCCGCCCGTGCCGGGCCGTCGTCGTCGGGCCCGCCCGGGCCGGGGCGCCGGGCGCCCGGCCGGGTGAGTCCTGGCGGGGGTCGTGTGAGGGGGGCCGGGGTCGGGAACCTTCGTGCGGTGATGAGCGAGATCACCGTCCATGTCGACGGAACCCCGCGACGGCTGACCGTCGACACCCGCACCACCCTGCTCGACGCCCTGCGTGAGCGGCTGGGGGTGACGAGTCCGAAGAAGGGGTGCGACCACGGGCAGTGCGGCGCGTGCACGGTGCTCTCCGGGGAGCGGCGGGTGCTGAGCTGCCTCACCCTGGCGGTCACCCAGGACGGGGCCCGGGTGGTCACCGCGGAAGGGCTGGCCGCCCGTGGACGGCACGACGGCGAGCAGCGGGACGACGACGGGCTGCACCCGGTGCAGCGGGCGTTCATCGACCGCGACGCGTTCCAGTGCGGGTACTGCACCCCGGGGCAGGTCGTCTCGGCGGTCGGGATGCTCGACGAGTTCGCGCGGGGTTGGCCGAGCGCCGTCACCGAGGGCACCCGGCCGCCGCGGCTGGACCGCGCCGAGGTGGCCGAGCGGATGAGCGGCAACCTGTGCCGCTGCGCGGCCTACGTCAACATCGTGCCCGCCGTTCAGCAGGCCGCGGCCGCCTCCGGCACGGCGGCGGCGTCGAGCGCGGAGGCGGCCGGGTGAAGCCGTTCGAGTTCCGGAGGCCGGGCGACGCGGCGGAGGCCGTCCGCAGCGTCGCGGCCGCCCCGGGCGCGGTGTTCCTCGGCGGCGGGACGAACCTGGTCGACCACCTCAAGCTGGGCGTGGCCGCGCCCGACCTGGTCGTGCACGTCGCCGACCTGCTGCCCGCCGGGATCGAGGAACTCGACGGCGGGGCCCTCCGGATCGGCGCGGGCGCCCGCAACAGCGACCTCGCCGCCGACCGGCGGGTGCGCGAGCGGTACCCGGTGCTCTCCCAAGCGCTGCTGTCGGGCGCGTCGGGCCAGTTGCGCAACATGGCGACCACCGGCGGCAACCCGCTGCAGCGCACCCGCTGCGCCTACTTCCAGGACGTCACGACGGCGTGCAACAAGCGGGAACCCGGCTCGGGCTGCTCCGCCGTCGGCGGCTGGACCCGCCACCACGCGATCCTCGGCGCCTCCGAGCACTGCCTCGCGGTCCACCCCTCCGACATGGCGGTGGCGCTGGCCGCCCTCGACGCCGAGGTGCGGGTGCTGGGGCCGGACGGCGAGCGCACGATCCCCTTCACCGACCTGCACCGGCTGCCCGCCGACACCCCCGAGCGGGACACGGTGCTCGACCACGGGGACCTGATCACCGCGATCGACCTGCCGGCCCTGCCGCTCGCCCGCCGCTCGGCCTACCGCAAGGTGCGCGACCGGGCCTCGTACGCGTTCGCCCTGGTCAGCGTGGCCGCGGCGGTGGAGGTGCGGGACGGGGTGATCACGGACGCGCGGGTCGCCTTCGGCGGGGTGGCGCACGTGCCGTGGCGCGCGCACCGGGCCGAGCGGGTGCTGCGCGGCGCCCCGGCCACCGAGGAGACCTACCGCGCCGCCGCGGCCGCCGAACTCGCCGACGCCCGCCCGGCCGACGGGCTGGACGGCGGCAACGCCTTCAAGATCCCGCTGCTGCGCCGCACCCTCGCCGCCACCCTGCGCGGACTCGTCCGGGAGGACGCCCGATGACGTTCATCGACCGCCCCGCCGCCATCGGCCTGGACCTGCCCCGCCGGGACGGCGCGGCCAAGGTGCTGGGCACCGCCGTCTACGCCTACGAGACGCCGGTGGAGCACGCCGCCTACGCGCACCCCGTCCAGGCCGCCGTGGCCCGGGGGCGGGTCACGGCGCTGGACACCGCCGCCGCCGAGGCGCTCGACGGCGTGCTCGCGGTGCTCACCCCCGCCACCGCGGAACGCCTGGCCTCCACCGAGGACCGGGAGCTGGCGGCCCTCCAGGACGACGAGGTCGCCTTCCGCGGCCAGGTCGTCGCGCTGGTGGTCGCCGACAGCTCCGAGACGGCCCGGCACGCCGCCGCCCTGGTCCGGGTGGACTACGCGCCACAGGCGCACGACAGCGAACTGCGGGCCGACCGGGACGACCTGTACGCGCCCGAGCGGGTGAACCCGGACTTCCCCACCGACACCGTGGAGGGCGACGTCCCGGCCGCCGTGGCCGCCGCCGCGGCGGTGGTCGAGCAGACGTACACCACCGCGACGTACCACAACAACCCGATGGAGCCGCACGCCACCACCGCCCGCTGGGAGCCCGGCGACGGCTTCCTCACCCTGTGGGACTCCACCCAGGGCGTCCACCCCGCCCGGAGCGCCGTGGCGTCGGTGTTCGGCCTCGACGAGGCGAAGGTCCGGGTGGTCAGCCCGTACGTCGGCGGCGGCTTCGGGTCGAAGGGCACCCCGCACGTCAACGTGGTGCTCGCCGCGATGGCCGCCCGCGCCGTCCCCGGCCGGCCGGTCCGGCTCGCGCTGACCCGGCAGCAGATGTTCGCGCTGGCCGGCTACCGCACCCCCACCGTCCAGCACTGCGTCCTCGCCGCCGGGGCCGACGGCAGGCTGACCGCCCTCGCCGTCGACGTGGTCGAACAGACCTCGCGGATCAAGGAGTTCGCCGAGCAGACCGGCGTGCCCGCCCGGATGATGTACGCCGTCGCGAACCGGCGCACCACCCACCGGCTGGCCGCCCTCGACGTCCCCGTGCCGTCCTGGATGCGCGCGCCCGGGGTGTGCCCCGGCATGTTCGGGCCCGAGGTGGCGATGGACGAGCTGGCCGAGCGGCTCGGCCTCGACCCGGTCGAACTGCGCGTCCGCAACGAGCCCGCCACCGACCCGGAGACCGGCAAGCCCTTCTCCAGCCGGAACCTGGTCGGCTGCCTGCGCGAGGGCGCGGCGCGCTTCGGCTGGAGCGGGCGCGACCCGCGGCCCGGCGTGCGCCGCAGCGGCGACTGGCTGGTCGGCACCGGCGTCGCCGCCTCCACCTACCCGGTGCACCTGATGTCGGAGTCGACGGCGGTGATCCGGCGGGAGGGCGACCGGTACGTCGCCGAGATCGGCGCCGCGGACCTCGGCACCGGCACCTGGACCACGCTGGCGCAGATCGCCGCCGACGCGCTCGGCGTCCCGGTCGAACGGGTCGAGGTGCGGATCGGCGACACCGACTACCCGACGGCGTCGGTGGCGGGCGGCTCCTCCGGCATGGCCACCTGGGGCTCGGCGGTGGTCGAGGCCGCCCGCGCCTTCCGCGCCAGGTACGGGAGCGAGCCGCCGGAGCGGGCCGAGGCGTCCGGCTCCGTGCGGCCGGCGGACGACCGCTGGGCGATGCACGCCTTCGGCGCCCAGTTCGCCGAGGCCCGGGTCCACCTGGACACGGGGGAGATCCGGGTGCCGCGCCTGCTGGGCGTCTTCGCCGCCGGCCGGATCGTCAACCCGCGCACCGCGCGCTCGCAGTTCGTCGGCGGCATGACCATGGGACTGTCCATGGCGCTGCACGAGAACGCCGTCCTCGACCCCCGGACCGGCCACGTCGTCAACCACGACCTCGCCGACTACCACATCGCGGCCCACGCGGACGTGGCCGAGGTCGAGGCCCACTGGCTCGACGAGCACGACCCGCACGTCAACGCGATGGGCACCAAGGGCATCGGGGAGATCGGCATCGTCGGCACGGCCGCCGCGGTGTCCAACGCCGTGTGGCACGCCTGCGGTGCGCGCGTGCGGGACCTGCCCGTCACGCTGGACAAGGTGCTGCCCGCCCTGGAGGCCCTCCCGGCGCCGTGGGGGCGGGAGGACCCGTCCGGGCGGTGACGCGCCGGCGGGCCGGCCGGCGGGTCAGCGGCGCCGGTCCCCCGAGCGGGGCCCGCGCCACTCCCTGACGTCGGGGCCGTCCTCCAGGAACCGGCCGACGACCAGGCCGGCCGCACCGAGGACGAGGACCAGGAGGAAGGCCCAGAAGCCGCCGAAGTACCCGGCGAACCCCAGGGCCATCCCGGCGAACAGCCCGATGGCGGCGGTACTCATCTCGTACGCTCCTCTCCGTGGCAGCGCTCACGGCTGCCGTGCCGCGCCCCTCAGGCCACCCGCCTGGGGCCGGTGGGCGCGCCGCTCGCGCGGCCCTCGGCGTTCCCGTCCCCCTCGTCCTCGTCCTCGTCGTCCTGCTCGCCGGGCAGGTGGACGTCCTTGACCGCGATGTTCACCTCGACGACCTCCAGGCCGACCAGGCGTTCCACCGCCTCGACGACGCCCGCGCGGACGTCCTTCGCGATCCCGGGTATCGGCAGGTCGTACTCGACGACCACCTCCAGGTCGACGGCGGCCTGGCGCTCGCCCACCTCGACCTTCACCCCGCGGGTGGCTTCGCCCCTCCCGCCGCCCGGGACGCGGTCGCGCACCGCGCCCAGGGCCCGGGACATTCCGGCGCCCAGCGCGTGGACGCCCGGGACCTCCCGCGCGGCCCGGCCCGCGATCTTCGCGACCACCCCGTCGGCGACGGTCGTCCTCCCCCGCCCTCCGGCCGCCGCCGCGCCCGCACCGGGGCGCGGAGCGCCCGGCGGAGACTGCGGAGGGCTGCCGGGGGAGCGGACGTTTCCGGTGTCGGTCATGACGGCCTCCTGTGTGCTGTGCCGGTGGAACCCGTGACGGGCGGCCGGGGCACGGCCGACCCGCCGGCACCGCGCTTGCCCATGAAGCGGGACGGGAATCACGGATGCCGCATCCGGCTTCGAATCCCGGAGGGCCGGTCGTCCGGAGGTCTTCACGCCCGCGGGCCGCTCACCTGCGCCCGGTGTCCGCCTGCGCGGGTGAGCGGCCGGGCGGTCACGGGCGGCGGGACCAGACCGCTGTCGGGCGGTCCTCCGCCAGGAGGTCGTCCTGGTGGTTGCCGCCGTGGTTGACCATGATCACCCGGTACTTGTCCTGGTGGAACACCCAGTACCAGTGCGGGCCTCCGGTGGGGTCGCCCTTGCCGGGGACGGAGAGGAAGGCGTCGACCCTGGTGACGTTTTCCAGCGACCGCCACTGGCTGAGCTGCCGGTCGTCCCGCTGGAGCCGGTCGGGGTGGGCGTTGCCGGAGCGGCCGATGGAGATCAGCCGGTAGCGCTGGCCGACCGGGGTGTGGTGGAACACCCAGTACCAGAACGAGCCGTCGCCGGCCGGCTGCTGGTCGGGCACCGGCAGGAAGGCGTCGACGTGGGTGACGGGGGTGGACCCGGCGAACGACCTCCACCTGCTCACCGGCTGGTCGTCGGCCACCAGTTGGCTGGGGTGGGGCTCGGCGACCCCGATCGTGACGTAGCGGTAGAACTGCTGGCCGTCCACGGTGTGGAAGACCCAGTACGCGTTCTTCCCGTTGGTCCCCTGCTCGTCGAAGACGGGCAGGACGGTGTCGATCTGGGTGACGCCCTTCAGGGCGGGCCAGGACGAGTACGGGCCCACCTCCTTGACGACGACCCCGGTGCTGTCGTCGACCGTCCCGGTGGTGAGCCGGCGGATCTCGGTGGCGCCGGTGCCGATCAGGCGGATCGTGCCCTGCTGGAACGTCCAGTAGCGGCCTTCCGTGCCGGGCAGCGGCAGGACGCAGTCCACCGGCCGGTCCTGCGCCACGACCTGGTGCCAGGTCTCCTCCTCGAGTTCGCCGGTCAGGCGGCCCCGGGCGAGTCGGCGCAGCGTGCTGATGGAGGGGGTGAAGCAGTAGAGCGCGCCGCGGGTGTGGACGAACGGCCGGAAGTCCAGGGCGGTGGTCTGCCGCTCGCCCGCCGGGGATTCGCCCTCCCAGCTGACCCGGCCGTCGTTCACGGTGGCGAGCTGGCCGCTGACCAGCGGGTCGGGGCCGGGCTCGGCCTTGCGGCCGGGCGGGAAGTCGGGGTCGTTGATCCAGTTGACCTGGATGAACTCGAACTGGGCGACCAGGTCGGACTGGTAGCAGACGAAGAGCAGGCCGCGTTCGGCGTCGGGGCCGTTCAGCTCGTCGCCGCTGGTGGGGTCGAAGGGCTGTCCGTAGGGGGCGCCGCGGCGGATGATCCGGCGGGCGTCGATGAACGACTCGTCCACCGGCGTGCCGGCGACCAGCCCGGCGCGGGGGTTGGTCTTGCGCAGGTGGGAGAAGAGCGGGGTGATCAGACCGTCGGGGTCCTCCGGGTCGCCCAGGTACTTGAAGTCGTTGTCGGATCCGGCGGCCGCGCCACCGGGCCGGTCGGGGTGCTTGCACACCGGGGAGCCGTCGCGCCAGCGGCCCACCAGCCGGGCGGCGAACCAGTCCCGCCCGGTGTCCTGCGGGACGGCCTTGAGGTCCTTCAGCCGCCGCAGTTGGGCGTCGACCTGCGCCCACCAGCCGGCGACGTCCTGCTCCAGGCGGCGCACCACCTGGAAGGAGCCGTCGCGCATCCAGTCGGGGATGGTGTCGACCGCGGCGGTGCCCCGGTTGTGCGCCGGGGTGAGCTTCCGGCCGATGACGAACTCCCCGGCCGGGAGGATCCGGGTGCCGGGGTGCTTCTTCGAGTAGAAGACCCGGTCGGGCTCCTCCCCGGTGAACCGGGTGGGGTCCGGTTCGTCGAACCCCTCGACCTCCGGCTCGCTGACGCCGTCCTTGAAGCCGAAGTGCTCCTTGCCCTTCTTCTCGCCCGGCAGGGCGGCGCCCTTCTGCTCGTAGACGACGACCGCGCCGGCCTGGCTGGCGGCGGCCTTCTGTTCCTCCAGCGCCCCGGCGAGGCCGTTCGCGGTGTCGGAGGCGACGGTCAGCACGGCGTGGACGGTGGGCTTGTCGGCGCAGCCGAACACCCAGTGCTTGGGGTCGTTGTCGTCGGTGTCGCCGAGCACCATCGACCGCCCCGGGTCGGCCGGGCCCTGGATGAACGCCTGCAGCGTGTCGCCGGTCCCGGCCCGGTCCTTGAGCAGGTCCGGCTGGCCGGTGAGGAACTGCAGGCCCTGGTAGGTGAAGCTGAGGCCCAGCCAGGTGGCCCGCAGCGCCGTCGGGTCGTCGCCGCCGGAGGCTTGGCGGGCCTGGCTGTAGTCCTCGTTGAACTGGGCGACCGCCTTGGTGGTGGCGATCTCGGGGGTGATCTTCTCCAGCCAGTTCCGGGCCGCCGGGGCGTCGCTGAACTGGAGGAGCAGGAGGGTCATGTGGTCTTTCTTGAATCCGGCGATGATGTCGCCCTGGATCTCGGTGTCTTGACGCAGGCTCAGGTCGGCCATGGGTTGATCCGTTCGTCGGCTCCGTCTGATGCGGAGGCCCCCGGGTGGACGGCCCCGCCGGCCGCGGGCCCGTCCACCCGGGGTGGCGGGGGGATGGGGTCAGGCGTCCGGGCTCAACTGGATCCACTTGGCCACGCTGGGCACTCCGGCCTTGTTGAGCAGGAAGAGCATGTACCAGCCGGGCGGGGCGTCGGCGGCCGAGGCCGGGCTGTCGAGCAGGAGCTGGCTGCCGGCACCGGCGAGCTTGAGCTCCAGGCGGCGCTGGCTGGTGTCGACCGAGTGGGTGGAGGTGACGGGGGCGAGCAGGACGGCGCGGGCGGCCTGGTCCGGCGAGTCGGTGTTGACCCGGAACTTCTTGCCGTAACCCACCGGTTGGGTCGGCACGGTCCTGATGTCCGGGCGTTTTCCGCCCTGGTGCAGGTACGGCGGTTCGTAGATCTCGATGGTGCCGTTGTTGCCGGCCTTGATGTCCGGGTTGTTGGCGATCTGCTGGAGCTCGTCCCCGGTGACCATGATCCGGCCGTCGGGCAGGACGACCGCGTTGGAGTGGTAGCCGCGCGGCAGCCGCTGCTTGGGGCCGAGGGTCCAGTTGCCGTCGGCGTCGCGCAGTTCGACCTGGCGGAACCGGTCGTCGGGGACGTTCGGGTTGTAGTCGCCGAGCCCGTAGTCGCGGATGCCGACGGCCCCGTTGACGGTGAACAGGTTGCCGTCGGGGAAGATCAGCGTGTCGTCCTGGGCGCGGCCGAGGTTGCGCGGCTTGTCCTTGGTCCACCGGCCGCCCGAGAACTTGAAGGTGTTGGGGTCCTTGTAGTTGCCGCCGAGGACGAGCACCGAGTCCGGGCCGTCGGTGCCGTTGGGCAGGGCGACGGCCGAGCCGTACAGGCGGGGGAAGCCGTCGGGCCGGCTGGGCAGCGTCTCGCGGGTCTCGTTCGCCGGGTCGAAGACGAACTGCTGGTCGGAGCTGCGGCCGAAGCCGTAGATCTTGCCGTCCCGGAGCGAGAACAGGTGCGGGTAGTCCATCCGGTACGGGGCGTCCGCCTTCCACCGGTCCAGCGCGACGTTGTCGGGCGCCGCCGACTTGGCGTAGGGGACGTCGGTGCCCTTGGCGGGGAAGCGTTCGACGACCGGGGTCGGGGTGCCGAAGCCGAGTTCGGACTGGCCGGACATGATGGTCTGCCGACCGTCGGCTCCGGTGACCACGCTCGGGTACCAGCGGCCGACCGACATGTCCTGCTCCTGGTGCCAGGTCTCGGTCCACGGGTCGAAGACCAGGGCCAGTTTGGCTCCGGTGCCGCCGTTGCCGCCGAGGTTGCCGCCGAAGACGCCGACCATGCCGTTGGGCAGGTAGGAGTGTCCGGCGCAGAAGAACGGCGCGGGGCGCTTCTCGTCCAGGCCGTCCGGCATGTTGACCTCCGGCGGCGGGACGGCCTTGAACTCGCCCGGGTCGGTGTCGTTCGCGGGAGGCGTCCAGAGGTAGGCGCGGCCGGCGTTCTGCTTGCCGATGACGTCGGTGGGCGCGGTCTCCTTCTGCGGGTTGTCCTCGACGGACTCGAAGGAGAACATCAGCACCTTGCCGGTGGGCAGCAGCGCGATGTGGTCCGCGAACTCGGGAGAGGGGATGTACTGCTTGAACCGCCCGAACTTCGCGGGGTCGAAGGCGCTGTTGAACTCCGCCTGCGTCCTGGTCAGCATGTTGAACCGGTTGGTGCGGGTGGTCTGCGGGTAGTCGGTCTGCACCGCCCGCAGGCCGATCCGGTCCCGGGCCATCGCCTCGGCGGCCGGGCGTCCGAACGCGGCCACTTCGGCCGTGCGGACCTCGGACTGGACCTGCTCGCCGGTGATGCGCAGCCCGTGGTTGCCCTCGAAGGGGTTGGGGGCGGCGGAAGCCGCGGGGGCGGGCGCGGTCAGGATCGTGGTGGTCGACAGGGCGACGGTGACGGCGGTGGCCGCCAGTGCTGCCCCCAGTCTTCTGCTTGTCATGGAAGTCCTCGCGACGCATCGGTCGGGGCTGCGGGCAGCCGCATGGGTGACAACGATTCGGAGCAAGTAGAGCACTCTCGGTAGTCGTTCGTTTGCAGACACTCCAGCATTCCCATGATCGACTGCCCGCGCACCGTCACCTTGCGTGTCGGCCTGACGGTTGATCACTCCCGTGCTGGAATGTCCGCACACCCCCTACCGGACCCCAGGAGTGACAGGTGCCCAGCAGAACCACGATCGCCATGGCCGCCGCAGCAGGAGTCGCCGTCCTCGTCGCCACGAGCGGCAGCGCGGCGGCCGACCCGAGCCTCCTCCCGCCGCAGGCGGTGACCGGCCCCACCGTTCAGGGCGGCGCCGACGGCATGCCGCACGAGCTGCTCTGCCCGTCCGACGAGAGCATCTACAGCGGCGGATTCAGCATCACCCCCGGCGAGAACCGGCAACTGAGCCGGTGGCCGGCCGACGTGCTGGAGAGCCGTCCCAATGACGACGCCACCGGCTGGATCGTCACCGTGCGCAAGGACGACTGCCCGCCGGAGGGCGTGGAGGGCGGGTCCAGGCCCGCGAACCTCACCATCCGCATCGTCTGCACCGACGGCCAGAACAACGTCAGCCTCGGCGGCTGACGCTCCTCGCCGGCCCGGGGGCACTCGCTGCCGCCCGGCCCGGCCCCGGACCCGCCCGGGCCACCGACCGGGGAAGGCCGCTCGGGCGGGCACTCGGGCTCCGCCGGACCGCCCGCCCGAACGGTCGGACCTTCGAAGGGCCTCGTCCCGCGGGCCGGTCGGTCGGTCAGTCGGTCAGTCGGCGGCGGTGAGGAACGCGTCGCCGAACAGCCAGTTGCCGAGCGCCCCGGCGTCCTCGCTGGTCCAGAACTCCCAGAGGGCGGCGGCGAGTTCGGCGACCGAGAGGGTGCCGTCGCCGTCCAGGTCGAGCCGCTCGAAGGCCAGGCCGGCGGTGCCCGGGGGAAGGCCCAGGGCGCGGTGGAAGCGGGTGAACTCCTCCGCGGTGACCCTGCCGTCGTCGTCGCGGTCGCACAGCGCCCAGAGCGCCCCGGCGGCGGCCAGCGCGCCGGGCCCCGGCGGTCCGGCCTGGGCGCCGGAGAGGCGGAGCACGCCGGCCCGGTACTCGTCCGGGTCGATCCGGCCGTCGCCGTCGACGTCCAGCTCGGCGCGCAGCGCCTCCCACCAGGCGGCGCCGACGCGGAGCATCGCGACCGACTTCGGGGAGTCGAACGGCACCCCGGCGGCGGCGATCAGCCGGGCGGTCAGGGTCAGCACGTCGGCGGAGTCGATCACCCCGTCGCGGTTCTGGTCGGCGAAGCCGAAGCACACGTCGATCTTGCGTTCCAGCACCCGGTTCACCCCGGTCATCGCCACCTCCGCCGGCTCGGCACCGTGCCCGGGCCAAGGTAGCGCCCGGGCGCTGCGGCCCGCCGGTCCGCTGCTCCGTCCGGGTGGCGGGCCCGCGGGTCGGCGGCGGCGCGGCCGGGGCGGTCTCCTAGCGTCGGGGACCGCCCCCCGCCCCCGCCCGTCCCGGAGCCGCCGCGTGAACGAACCGACCGCCCTCCCGCTGGACCTGCTGATCACCGGCGCGGGCGTGGCCGACGGGACCGGACGCCCGGTGCGGGCCGCCGAGGTCGGCGTCCGGGCCGGCCACGTGGTCGCCGTCGGACCGCGGCTCGGCCTGCCCGCCGCCGAGACCCTGGACGCCCGCGGACTGGTGCTCGCCCCCGGCTTCGTCGAACTGCACAGCCACGGCGACCCGCAGGCGCTGCGCGGGGCCGAGAGCTCGCTGCGCCAGGGCGTGACCACCGAGATCCTCAATCCGGACGGCTTCGGCACCGAGGGCGCCCCCTGGACCGACATCATGGCCACCCCCGACATCGAGCGGACCCTGGCCTTCGCCGCCGAACCGCCCGGCACCGCGATCAACGTCGGCGCGTACGTCGGCCTCGGCGCGCTCTGGGCGGCCGGCGCGGGCTGGGAGGACCGCCGCCCCGCCCCGGAGGCGCTGGAGCGGATGCGCGCCCTGCTGCGGCGGGCCGCCCGGGCCGGCGCCTGGGGCGTCTCGGCCGGGCTGTACTACCCGCCCAGCGCGTACGGCACCACCGAGGAGGTGATCGCGGCGGTGTCGGCGGCCGCGCCCTGGCGGATGCCGTTCAGCAACCACATCCGCAACGAGGGCCCGCGGGTGCGGGAGGCCACCGCGGAGAGCCTGCTGATCGCCGAACGGGCCGGACTCGTCCCGGTGATCGCCCACCTCAAGGCGATGGGCCCGGACAACTGGTGCGCCACCACCGACACCCTGGCCGCGATCGCCGCCGCCCGCGCCCGGGGCGTGCCCGCCGCCGGGGAGGTCTACCCGTACCTGTCCAGCCGCACCGGCCTGGCCGTCCTCGTCCCGCCGGAACACCGTTCCGGCGGCGAGGCCGCGATGCTCGCCGGCTTCGCCGACCCGCACCGGCGGCCGGAGGTCGCCGCCGGGATCCGGCGGATGCTCGGCGAACGGGTCGCCGACGCGCGCGGCGTGCACCTGGAGAGCACCGGCGGCACCCTCGGCGCCTACTGCGCCGAGCACGCGGTCGGCGCGGGCGAGGCGGTGATCCGGCTGCTGGAGCGGGACCCGCAGGCGATGGCGGTGTACGACTTCGGCCACGAGAGCGACCTGGAACGGATCCTGCGCCAGCCCTACGTCGCCGTGGCCTCCGACGGCGGCGCCTGCCGCGACGAGCGCACCCACCCCCGCCACTACGGCACCCAGCCCCGGGTGCTGGCCCGCTACGTCCGCGACCGGCACCTGCTGACCCTCCCGCAGGCGGTGCGCCGGATGACCGCGCTGCCCGCCGCCGTCCTCGGCCTGCCCGACCGCGGCCTGGTCGCCCCCGGCGCCGTCGCCGACCTGGTGCTGTTCGACCCCGACGGCATCCGCGACCTGGCCACCTACGAGCGGCCCCGGCAGTACGCCGAGGGCGTCCGGCACGTCCTGGTGGCCGGCTCCTTCGCGCTGCGCGACGGCGACCCCACCGGCGTCCGGGCCGGCCGGGTGCTGCGCCGCCCGCCCTACGCGGTCAGCGACCCCGACGCCGGACGGGGCGCCGACGCCCGGGTGACGGCGCGCGGACCCGACTGCGAGCTGGACGTCACCGGTGGCGACCGCGGCGGCCCGGCGACCGGCCGGGTGCTGCTGCGCGACCCGGCCGGACGGGAGTTCACCGCCGCCGGGGCGGGCAGCCTGCGGGCCGGACGCGACTGGGCGCTGCTGATCGGCGTCGGGGCCCGCGCGGACGGGCGGCCGGAGCCCTTCCACGCGGTCGTCCAGAGTGCCGACCCCCGGCAGCGCGGGCGCCCCTCCGTCGCCTGGTCCGTCGCCGGGGCGCCGGGCGGGTACGGGCCGCTGGCGGACGGGGCCGTGACGGTCGGCGAGGGGTGACGGTCGGCGGGGCCGTGACGGTCGGTGACGGGTGACGGTCAGCGAGGGGTGACGACCGCGTCCACCGGCGCGGGCCCCGCCGCCCGGGCGCCGGAGGTGAACGGGCCGAGCAGCGCCCGGTGGTCGCCCGGATCGACCAGGCGCAGGCCCCGCTCCCGGAACGCGGCGAAATCCGCCGGGCCGGGCAGCGAACGGTAGCGGCGCAGCGCCGGGTCCTGCCGCAGCGCGGGCACCGGGCGTCCGGCGAGCACCCGCGGCAGCACGTCCAGCAGCACCCGCACGCCCCGCGGGTAGGCGTGCGCGACGTGCCAGGCGAGCGAGCGCGCCGGGTCCACCGGGAGCCGGCCGATGCCCAGGACCGGGCCGGTGTCCACGCCCCGGTCGATCCAGTGGACGGTGCAGCCGATCGACTCCCGGCCCTCCAGCATCGTCCAGAACGGCGAGAACAGGCCCGCGTAGCGCGGCAGTTCGCCCGGGTGCACGTTGAGGACGCCCAGCCGGGGCACGGCCAGCGCCTCCTCGTGGAAGATCAGGCTGAACCGGATCGAGACCACCAGGTCCGGGGCGAACCCGGACAGCGCGCGCAGCCCGTCCCCGCCGTTGACCTCCCGCACCGAGCGGCACTCCCACCCGTACCGGCGGGCCAGGTGGCCGAAGCTCAGCAGCCGCCCCGGCGGCCGCTCCAGCCGGTCCAGCGCCGGGAACAGCACCCGGTTGGGCAGGTCGCGCTCGAAGCGCTTCAGGCGGGCCAGTTCCGGCACGGCGTGCTCACCCACCCGCGCCACCTCGGACATCAGCACCTGCACCCGGTGCCCGGCCAGCCCGGGCAGCAACCGGTTCAGCGCCACACAACCCGGCAGGTCACGCTTGGTGCACACGGTGATTCGCATGCCCCCACCGGGGGTGTCCCGGGGTCAGCCCGTGAAGGCGGCGGTGCCGTTGGGCGTGCCGAGACCGGTCGGGCCGTCGTAGCCGGTGCCCGCCTTGCACAGGTAGGTCGGGGAGCAGGAGCCGTTGGAGCCGGAGGTGACGTCGAACAGGGCGCTGGTGTGGGCGTACGGGAAGGACGCCGGGCTGGAGCCGGAGGAGGGGGCGCCGCCCAGCGCGTAGACGCCCGCGATGATCGGGGCCGCGGCGCTGGTGCCGCCGTAGACGGCCCAGCCGCTGCCGCCGTAGGTCTGGTAGACGGCGACGCCGGTGGCCGGGTCGGCGACGGCGGAGACGTCGGCGATGGTGCGCTTGGTGCAGCCGGTGTCCTTCTGCCAGGTCGGCTTGGCGTCGTACTTGGAGCAGCCGGAGCCGGTGCCCTCGCTGGCGTTGGTCAGCCAGACGCTCTCCGACCAGCCGCGGGTGCTGGAGTCCCGCTTGAGCGCGGTGCCGCCGACCGCGGTCACGTACTTGGAGGCGGCCGGGTACTGGGCGCCGTACGCGGAGTCGCCGGAGGAGACGGTGATGGCGACGCCCGGGTGGTTGAAGTAGGAACTGTCGTACGAGGTGTCGGCGGAGGACTCGCCGCCGCCGTAGCTGTTGGAGACGTACTTGGCGCCCAGGCTCACCGCGGTGTTCACCGAGGTGCCGAGGTTGGCCATGGTCGCGCTGCTGGCCTCGACCAGCACGATGTGGGCGTTGGGGGCGATCGCCGAGACCATGTCGAGGTCGAGCGATATCTCCCCGGCCCAGCCGGAGTTGTTCGCGGGCAGGGTGCTGCCGCCGGTCTGGTTGACCTGCTTGAAGCAGCCGCTGGCCTTCGTGCAGGCGGGCAGGCCGTACTGGGAGCGGTAGACGGCCAGGTCGGCCTCGGCGTTCGGGTCGTTGTAGGCGTCCACGATCGCGATGGTCGTGCCCGCCCCGCCGTTCGCGGGCAGCTTGTACGCACTGAGCAGGTCGCTCGGGCCGAAGCCGGACGGGGTGAGGTGCGGGCTGACGCCGAACGCGGCGACCGGCTCGACGGTGCTGGTCACGCGCAGGGCGTGGCAGGCCACGGTGTCGCCGTGGGCGAGGGTGTCGCACGCCCGGACCCAGGACGTGCCGCCCCGGGCGGGCGCCTGCGGGGCGGCGGTCGCGCCCGCCGGGGCGGCGGTGGTGAGGGCGGAGAGGGCGAGGGCTGCGGTGCCCGCGACGGCGATGGCCGTGCGGCGGACGGCGGCGGAAGTGCGCATGCGGAAGTGCCTCCTTGGCTGGGGTGACCGGAAGCGGTGCATGCCGGGCCGCGCGGACGGATGGTGTCCGGGAGCGCGGCGGGGCGGGCGCGAAGGCGGGGATCGGGGCCGCCGTTCGGCCGGGCAGTCCGTACGGGGACGGGCTGGCGTTCGACACTAGGGGGTCATGCTCATGCCCAACAAGGAGTCGGCGCCGATCCGAACCAGCCCTTTGCCCAAGGGGCCTGACGCTTGGTCGATCGACGCCCCTTCGCCTGGGGAGGGTTTGCCTCCGCTTCCGGCCCCGCCCGCCCCTGCCCCGCCGCCCCGGTCACGCCGCCACCGCCCCTGCCCCGCCGCCGCGGTCACGCCGCCCGCGGGTCCCCGTCCGCCGCCAGGAACGGGTGCAGCAGCGCGAGCAGTTCGCGCGGCCGGTGCAGCGGGACGATGTGGCCGCAGTCCTCGATCACGTGCCCCGTCAACTCATCGGCGAACGGCCGCAGTTGACGCTCCAGTGCGGTGCCGACCGGCCGGGCGCCCACCGCCATCGCCGGCACCGTCAGCCGGGCGGCGGCGACGGCCCGTTCGATCTGCGCCGCGCTCTCGGGCAGCGCCCGGTAGTACGAGAACGCGCGGCCCAGGGCCGAACGGCCGGTGTACGCGCGGACGAAGGCGTCCCGGAGGGCGGGCCGCACCCCGTCCCCCAGCGTGCCCGCGTCCAGGAACCAGTCGACGTAGGCGGCCTCGTGGCCCTCCAGCACGCGCTCGGCGAGCCCGGGCGCGGCGGCGTGGAAGCCGAACCACCACGGCGGCCCGCCGGCCAGGAAGTCCTCGGCGCCGGGCAGCCGGCCCAGCAGGGACTCCATGACGACCAGGCGCCGGACCAGGTCGGGCCGGCGCAGGGCGAGCAGGACGGCCGGCGGGGTGCCCGCGTCGATGCCCACCACCGCGGCCGAGCCGACGCCGAGCGCCGCGAGCAGCGCCGCCGCGTCCTCGGCCAGGGTGCCCGCGTCGTACCCGGAGGCGGCCCGGCCGCTCGCGCCGAACCCGCGCAGGTCGGGCGCGATGACCCGGTAGCGGCCCGACAGGTCGGCGATGACGTCCGTCCACACCTCCCAGGTGTGCGGGAAGCCGTGCAGCAGCAGGACGGCCGGGCCGGATCCGGCGAGGGCGACGTTCAGTTCGACGCCGTTGGCGAGGACGCGGCGCAGTTCGGGCACGGGGACTCCAGCGTGGTGGTGAGGAATGGTGACCAGCTCACGCTAGGGAACTATGCTGGCCGCTCCAAGACGGCACTTCCCCCTCAGGTGGTGAGCTCCGAGTGACCACGTCGAAGCCCGGCAGTCCCGGCGAGCCCGGCGAGCCCGGCGAACGCGGCGACCTGCTGGACCCGCTCTGCCCGACCCGCCGGCTGCTCGACCGCGTCGGCACCAAGTGGACGTCGATCGCGGTCAAGGTGCTGGCCGAGGAGGCCCCGGCCGAACTCCGCTTCGCCGAACTGCGCCGCCGCGTCCCGGGCATCTCGCAGAAGATGCTCTCCGTCACCCTCCAGAGCCTGGTCCGCGACGGCCTGGTCGCGCGCCGGGTGGAACCCACCGTGCCCCCCGCCGTCCACTACCGGCTCACCGAACTCGGTCGCTCCCTCGACGAACCGCTCTCCGCCCTGCGCGAGTGGGCCGAGACCCACATGGCGCAGATCAGCCGCAACAACCGGCTCGCCGACGAGTCGGCCGCCGCCGCGGAACCGCGGAACGCTGGGCCCTGTCCGGCCGATCTTGCCGGGCGCGCGACGCCGGATCATCCCGCCTGGAAGCACCGGCCCCACACCCAAGTACATCCAGTACGAGGGCGTGGGGCCGGCACTCCCAGCCGGGCGCCCGACGCCGCACGCTGATCCGACAAGATCGATCGGACAGGGCCTAGGCGGCCCGGGCCACCCGCCGGGTCTTCGCCCAGTCCCGCCGCCCCCGCACGATCCGCCACAGCGCCCGCCAGGTCGCCAGGTAGGTGACGTACGTCAGCAGGTACGAGGCGTGGTGCAGTCCGACCGAGCGCCACCAGCCGTAGTGCCGGGTGCGCCGGTGGTACAGCGTGGCCTGGTACAGGTGCGGCGCGAACGCCAGCAGGTAGACCGCCACCGCGGTCGCCACGGCCGCCGCCGTCCCGCTGTGCGCGCCCACCGCGAGCGTCGCCAGCACGCCCAGCACCGCCAGCAGGTGCGCCAGCACCGACCAGGGCAGCGCCAGGCACCACGGCTGCAGCAGGTACAGCGCCAACTCCAGCGCGGCCGCCGTGCCCAGCCGCGAACCGCGCCACACCTCGCCCAGCCGCCCGGCGCAGACCATGTGCCCCTGCGCCCAGCGGGTGCGCTGGCGCAGCAGCGCCCGCAGGTGCTCCGGCCCCTCCTGGACGACGTGCGCCAGGCTGGTGGTGCGCAGCCGCCAGCCCCGCACGGCCAGCGACAGGGCCAGGTCGAGGTCCTCGGTCAGCGAGTCCGTCCACGGCGCGCCGGGCACCGAGCGCAGCGCCGACAGCCGGGCGAACTGGGCGTTGCCGCCCAGGCTGACCGTCCCGAACGGGTCGCGCCCGTACTGCGCGGTCGCGGCGGCGCCCCAGAACCCGGCGTCCTGGATCCGGGTCAGCAGCCGGTCCCGGTTGCGGATCCGGACGGCCAACTGGGCCCCGCCCACCGCCGGGTCGGCGAACAGCGGGGCGACGTGCGCCAGCGCGCCGGGGCTGAGGCGCCCGTCGGCGTCCATCACCGCCACCACCACCCGCTCCTCCGGCACGCCCAGCCGCTCCGCCGCCGCCACCAGGTGCGGCAGCGCCGCGTTCAGCGCCGCCCCCTTGCCCTGCCGGGCCTGCGGCAGCCGCCGCGACAGCACCTCGACGCGGTCGCCGCCCGCCGCCCGGGCCCGCTCGGCGGTGGCGTCGGCGGAGGCGTCGTCGACCACCGTCACCCGGGCCCGGGCGTCCTGCGCCAGCAGGTTGGCCACCGTCGCGCCGATCACCGCCTCCTCGTCCAGGCAGGGCACCAGGAACCAGAACACCAACTCCTCCTCCGGCAAAGGAGGTTCGGCGCCCGGTCGCCGTTCGGCCCGGACCCGCAGCCGTCCGGAGAACTGCAGCACCAGGAAGTACGTGAGCCCGTAGCCCAGCACCAGCAGGGTGAACGTGGTCAGCGGACCGACGGGCAGGTTCACCGCGACCTCCGGTGCGAGCCGTGCGGGCCGTGCGGGCCCTCCGGCACCGGCCCGGCCACCGGCGCCTCGCGGCGACGCGGCACCCCGGCGGCGCGCAGCGCGCAGGCGATCCCCGCGACGGCCGCGAACAGCCCGGCCGCCACCGCCAACGTCGACGCCCCGTCCCGCAGCACCAGCCACGCCGCCCGCCCGGCCGGCCGGTCCGACCCCGCCAGCGCCCACCCGGCCAGCAGCACGCCCGTCCCCAGCAGCACCGACAGCATCCGGCGCCCCCACGCCCCGTGCCGCCCGCCCGCCGCACCCGCCGGGCCCGCCCCGCCCGTCGTCACGTCCGCCGTCACGCCCGCTCCGCCCGGTGGATCGCGGTCTCGTCGAAGCCCGCCGCCCGCAGCACCGCGGCCCGCCGGTAGCCGCTGCCGAAGCGGGCCGGTTTCGGGGTGCGGAAGGTCAGGTGCTCCAGGGCGGCCACGATCCGCTCGGCGGCGCGCCCGTCGCCGTACGGGTTGTCCGCGGCGGCCATCGCGGCCCGGGCCCGGTCGTCGTCCAGCAGGTGGCGGACGGCCGCGGCGACCGCGCCGGTCTCGGTGCCGACCAGCCGCAGGGTGCCCGCGTCCACGCCCTCGGTGCGTTCGGTGCTCTCCCGGGTGACCAGCACCGGGACGCCCAGGGCGGGCGCCTCCTCCTGGACGCCGCCCGAGTCGGTCACCACCAGCGCGGCGCGTCCCAGCAGCGCGGCGAACACCGGGTACGGCAGCGGCTCGGTCAGCAGGACGTTCGGCAGCGGGTCCAGCGCCGGGCGCAGCTGCGCGCGGACGGCCGGGTTGGGGTGCAGCGGCAGCACGAACGCGGTGCCGGGCCGTTCGGCGGCGACCTGGGCGAGCGCGGCGGCGACGTGGCCGAGCGCCCGGGTGGCGAGGTTCTCCCGGCGGTGCGCGGTCACCACCACGAGCGGCCGGCCGGGGTCGGCGAGCAGCGCGTCCAGCTCGGGCAGGCCGGAGGGGCGGGCGGTGGCGGCGGCCCACAGCAGGGCGTCGACCGCGGTGTTGCCGGTGACGAAGACCTGCTCGTGGCGCACCCCCTCCAGGATCAGGTTCTCCTCGTTGAGCGAGGTGGGCGCCAGGTGGAACGCGGCGATCCGGGCGACCAGCTGCCGGTTGAGCTCCTCGGGGAACGGGGTGGCGGTCCGGTGGGTGCGCAGCCCGGCCTCGACGTGCGCGACCGGCATCCGCAGGTGGAACGCGGCGAGCGCGACGGCCGCGGCCGAGCTGGTGTCGCCGTGCACCAGCGCCCAGGCCGGGTAGCGGGCGGCCGGGCCGTCGACCGTCACGCTGTCGGCCGGGCCGAGGAGTTCGGCGAGGGCGTCCTGCAGGCCGGACAGCACCCGGGCGAACAGGTGGTTCAGCGGCAGGCCCGGCTCCCCGACCGCCAGGTCGACGTCCGGCCGGATCCCGGCCAGGTCGAACACCTCGGCCAGCAGCTCCCGGTGCTGCCCGGTGGACACCACCAGCGGCCGCAGCCGGGTGCTCGCCCGCAGCGCCCGGATCACCGGCACCATCTTGATCGCCTCGGGCCTGGTCCCGACCGCCACCAGCACTCGGGTCCGCCGGTCCCCCTCCCCGTCCCCGCCCCCGCCTCCGTCCCCGCCACGGCCTCCGTCGCCGGTCCCGGGATCGCGCTGCTGCTCCACCACTGTGCTCCCCTACTGCCGCGGCCACGGACGGTCACCATCCTGGACCGACCGGCGCCCCGGCACCCGCCTTACCGCGCCGGTCGGCTGACGCCGGGTCAGGCGAGGGGCGCCAGGGTCATGTCGGCCGGACCCTTGCCGGGGGTGTTGGCGCAGCGGCGGTCGGCGGCGTCCTGCTCCAGCTGGAGGCTCAGGCAGGTGCCGAGGGCCTGCTGGCCGAAGCGGTTGGGGTGCAGCGACTCCTGGAGCTGGCCCTGCCCGGCGCCGGTGGTCAGGAAGCGCATCCACTCGCTGGTCTCGCCGGAGGGCGGGTTCTGGAGGTCGGCCTGCCGGGTGCTGTTCGAACAGACCTCCCGGCCCTCGAAGGCGCCGGACAGGTCGAGGAACTCGGCCCCGGCCTCGTGCGCCGCCTCGGCGATGGTGGCGCTGATCTGCGGCACCAGGTCGTCGTGCGCCCAGGTGAGGTCCTGGTCGAAGAACGGGCAGCCGCCGGTGCTGAAGCGGTCGTACTTCTCCCCGGGGTAGCGGACCCGGGCGGCGTCGGGCAGCGGGGACGGGTAGGACTGCAGGACCAGCCGGTAGGAGCCGCTCTCGTGCCCGGCCCGCTCCAGCGCGGTCCTCACGTCGGCGAGCGTCTCGACCACGGCGCTCCGCACGCCGGGCAGTCGGTCCTTGACCTGCTGCTCGGCACCGGGCGCGCAGGGGGCGCCGCCGAAGGGCTTGAGGAACTGCTTCGTGCAGTCGGTGATGATGTCCGAGAACCCGAGGTCGTTGCCGCCGATCGACACCACCACGGCGCGCACCGGCTGCCCGTCCACCGCCTTCTGCAGCTGCTCGGCCTGCGAGGACTCGCCCTTGAACGGCGCCCCTCCGTTCTCCGGCAGCTTGACGGCGGTCGAAGTCGCCCCGGAGCAGGCCAGGTTGAGCTTGCGGACGTCCAGCGTGAGGGACTGCACCTCGGCGACGTCGGAGCGGTTGCAGCCGTTCTCGTACGAGGCGCCGTAGACCCGGGACGGGTCGCTCTCGTCGGTCGCCGGGTCGTACGCCCGGTCGGTGCCGGACCAGCCGTTGGCCGACTCGTTGCTGTTGCCGGACCAGCGGCCCGCCTCGCCGGAGATGAAGCTGTCGCCCAGCGACACCACCCACGGCGCGTCGGCCGCGGGCACCCGGTGGGTGGAGGCGGGTGCGGAGGCGAAACCGGTCACGCCCGCCACGCAGACGGCGGCGGCCAGGGCGGCCAGCCCCTTGCGGCTGTACGAAGAAGAGGTCATGCCCACGGTGTCGGCAGCCGCTCGCCGCGGGGTTACGGCCGGCGGCCCGTTCGCCTCCGAATGGACCAGTGGGAGTGGTGCGTTCAGGCGACCGGGCGGAACAGCAGCAGCAGTCGCCCGCGGACGGTCTCCCACTCGGCGGCCAGGTCGTGCCCGCCCGCCGAGGAGATCAGCAGCAGCCCGCGCATCGCCTGCAGCGCGGTGAGCAGCGAGGCGCCGAACGCGGGGGAGTCGGCGGCCGGGCCGGAGACGGTCCGCACCGCGGCCATCAGCTCGTGCTCCAGCCGCCGCTCGAACTCCCGCACCACCGGCCGCAGTTCGGGATCGTGCCGGGTGCCGATCAGCAGTTCCAGGAACGCCTGGTAGTCCCGGGTGTTCATCAGCTGCCAGATCATCCCCAGGCCCTGCGCGGCCCGGTCCGGCTGCGGCGCCGCCGCCAACTCCCGCGCCTGCGCCGGGGCCAGCGCCGCGTACGAGGCGGACAGGTGGTCGGTGACCGCCTCGATCAGCGCGTTCTTGGTCGGGAAGTGGTGCACCAGCCGCCCCCGGCTGACCCCCGCCGCCTCCCCGACCGCGAGGGTGGAGAACCCGGCGTACCCGCTGTCGCACAGCACGTCCACCGCCGCGCGCAGCAGCAGGTCCCTGGTCTCCAGCGCGCGCTGCTGGACCCGGCGCTGCCGGGTGTCGTCGGAGGGTGCGGGCATGCCGGAATCCTACCCGCGCCCGGGGGCCGGGCCGGGAGCGCTGAGGGCGGCCGTGCTCCCCGGGGCCCGCTCAGAAGGCACCGGGGAGCACGGGGTCGGACGGTTCGGGCCCGGTCAGACGGTCAGCGCGATCCGCAGCGCCTCGCCGCTGCGCATCAGGCCGAGCGCCTCGTTGATCCCGGTGAGCGGCAGCCGGTGGGTGATCAGCCGCTCCAGGTCGAGGCGGCCGGTGCGGACCAGTTCGGCGATCCGGGCGTAGGTGCGGGTGACGGTGTCGCCGCCGTAGAACGAGGGCAGCACGCGCTTCTCGCCCGCCGAGAGCTCCCACATGCTGATCGGGAACTCGTCCTTGGCGCCGCCGACGCCGACCAGCACCACGTTGCCGCCGCGCCGGGTGGCGTCGTAGGCGGAGCGGAAGGTGGCGGGGCGGCCGACCGCCTCGATCACGTGGTCGAAGCCGAGGCCGCCGGTGGCCCCGGCGACCGCGTCGGCCAGCTCCTCGGGGGCGACGGCGGCCGTCGCGCCGAAGGACAGCGCCCACTCGCGGCGGGTCGCGACCGGGTCGACGGCGACCACGTGCGAGGCCCCGGCGGCCTTGGCGCCGAGGATCGCGCTGATGCCGACGCCGCCGCAGCCGATCACCGCGACCGTCTCGCCCGGCCGCACCCCGGCGGTGTTGAACACCGCGCCGACGCCGGTGGTGACGCCGCAGCCGATCAGCGCGGCCGCGTCGTAGGAGACGCCGTCGGGGACGGGGCTGGCGAAGCCCGCGTTCAGCACCACCTCCTGGGCGAAGGTGCCCGCGCCCATGAAGCGGAAGAAGTCCTGCCCGCCGGAGCGGAACGCCGGCGTCATCATCGCGGCGTTGCCGCTCTGGCACAGCTGGCCCTGCCCGCGCACGCACCAGGCGCACTCGCCGCAGGACGGCCGCCAGTTGACGATCACCCGGTCGCCCGGGCGGACGTGGGTGACACCCTCGCCGACCTCCAGCACCTCGCCGGCGCCCTCGTGGCCGAGCACCAGCGGCATCGGCGCGGGGATGGTGCCGTTCATGCCGGACAGGTCGGAGTGGCACAGGCTGGTCGCCCGGATGGCGACCCGGACGGTGCCGGGGCCGAAGCCGATCGCCTCGACGTCGTCGCGGACCTCCAGCTCGGTGGCGCCCGGGGCGGTGATCATTGCAGCCAACATGGTGGATACTCCTAGCTCTTGACGGTGCGTCAGACGGTGGCGGGCAGGGCGACGGTCTTGTGCTCCAGGTACTCGCCCAGGCCCTCGGCGCCGAACTCCCGGCCCACGCCGGAGTTCTTGTAGCCGCCGAACGGGCCGCGCAGGTCGATGGTGAAGCCGTTCACGGTGTACGTGCCGGTGCGGATCCGGCGGGCCAGCTCGACGCCGCGCGCCACGCCCTCCTCGGTGCGGGCGGTGAACACCGCGCCGGACAGGCCGAAGTCGGAGTCGTTGGCGATCCGCACCGCCTCGTCCTCGTCCTCGTACCGGAGCAGGCAGACCACCGGGCCGAAGATCTCCTCGCGGGCGATCCGCATCTCGTTGGTGACGTCGCCGAACAGCGTCGGCCGCACGTACGCGCCCGCCTCCAGCCCGTCCGGGACACCGCCGCCGGCCAGCAGCGTCGCGCCCTCCTCCCGGCCGATCCGGATGTAGTCCAGGTTGCGCTGCTGCTGCCGCTTGGAGACCAGCGGGCCCACCTGGGTCTGCGGGTCCTGCGGGTCGCCGACCCGCAGCCCGGCGAACACGGCGGTCAGCGCGCCGGCGAACTCCTCGTAGCGGGAGGCGGGCAGCAGGATCCGGGTCAGCGCCACGCACGCCTGCCCGTTGTTCAGCAGCGACCCGGCGACCAGGCCCGCCACGGTGGAGGGCAGGTCGGCGTCCGGCAGCACGATGCCCGCCGACTTGCCGCCCAGCTCCAGGGTCACCCGGGCCAGGTGCTGCGCGGCGGACGCCATCACCTGGCGCCCGGCGGCCACCGAGCCGGTGAACGAGACCTTGTCCACGTCCGGGTGCGCCACCAGGTAGGCGCTGGTCTCCCGGTCGGCGGGCAGCACGCTCAGCACGCCCTCCGGCAGCCCGGCCGCCTCGCACACCTCGGCCAGCAGGTAGGCGTCCAGCGGCGTCTCCGGGCTGGGCTTCAGCACCATCGTGCAGCCGGCCGCCAGCGCGGGCGCCAGCTTGGCGGCGGTCACGAACTGCGGGACGTTCCACGGCACCACCGCGGCCACCACGCCGACCGGCTCGCGCAGCACCAGCAGCGGCTGCCGCAGGCCCGCGCGCCGCTCCTCGAACGGGAACTCCCGGGCGGCCGCGGCCACCAGCCCGTACTGGACGGCCGCCGCGGCAGCCTGGTTGACCGTGCTGAACGAGGCCGGGGAGCCGTTCTGCGCGCTGATCACCCGGGCGAACTCGTCCTTGCGCTCCAGCATCAGGGCCTGGATCCGCTCCAGCACCGCGAGCCGCTCCTCCAGCGGCAGCCGGGGCCACGGCCCGTGGTCGAACGCCTCCCGGGCGGCGGCCACCGCCCGGTCCACGTCCTGCGGCGAGGCGTGCGGGACGCGGCCGATCAGCGTCCCGTCGTGCGGCGAGACGACCTCGATGGTGTCGGTTCCGGCGGGGGTCTCCCACCGTCCGCCGATGAAAAGGGTGCCGTGTACGGCGGGTGCCTCGGCCATGGCCGACTCCTTCTGCTCTGCGATGACCTCCTAAACGTACACAGCTGACTGTTTAGAGTCCAGGGGCGAAGGTTGCCTTCGAGAAGTGAACACTGCACGCCACTTGACGGTGGGCCTTCAGCCCCCCAACACTTCCGTACGGGTTCAGAGAGCGCTCTCAATCGATCGGACCCGCCAGAAAGGCGACACCACCCCTTCCCCACTTCGATCTGGCGTTCACTTTGCGAAGCCAGACGAGAGGACCCCCATGCGAAGGACGACCGCCCTCTCCCGCCCCCGCCCCCACCCGCGGGTGCTCGCCCTGCTCACCGCGCTGGCGCTGACCGTCGCGGCCCTGCTCGGCCTGGCCGCCACCGCCGGCCCCGCCTCCGCCGCGGCCGACTACACCCAGAGCGCCACCCAGCCGAGCGCCACCCAGCTGCAGATCGCCTTCACCCCGACCACGCCCGCGCTCTACGTGGACGTCCACTACCTGGTCAACGGCGCCAACCAGCAGAACGTCCGGATGACCAACACCGCGGGCACCTGGAACTGGACCGTCAACGCGCTGGCCACCGGCAACACCGTCGAGTACTGGTTCACCTACGAGAAGAGCGGACCGCAGTACGACAGCCCGCACTTCACCGTCACCATCGGCAGCACCGGCACCAGCCCCACGCCGACGCCGACCCCCACCCCGACCCCCACCAGCACCGGCGGCACCACCTGCCCGGCGCAGTCCGACACCCCGAACTTCGGGCCCAACGTGCACGTCTACGACCCGAGCATGTCCAGCGCCACCATCCAGTCCCAACTGGACGCCCACTTCAACCAGATGAAGGACACCCAGAGCGCCCAGTTCTCCGAGAACCGGGTCGCCGACCTGTTCAAGCCCGGCACCTACAACGTCAACGACAACGTCGGCTTCTACACCTCGATCGCCGGCCTGGGCCAGAACCCCGACGACGTCACCATCAACGGCAACGTCACCGTCGACGCCTTCAACGCCTCCGACGCGGGCAACGCCACCCAGAACTTCTGGCGCTCCGCCGAGAACCTGGCGATCAACCCCGGCGGCGGCACCAACCGCTGGGCGGTCGCCCAGGCGGCCCCGTTCCGCCGGATCGACGTGCACGGCAACCTGGCGCTGTACCCGGCCAGTTACGGCTGGGCCAGCGGCGGCTACGTCGCCGACACCAAGGTCACCGGCCAGGCCGCCTCGATCTCCCAGCAGCAGTGGTACACCCGGGACAGCAGCCTCGGCAGCTGGGACGGCGGGGTGTGGAACATGGTCTTCTCCGGCGTCCAGGGCGCCCCGGCCACCACCTTCCCCAACCCGCCCGAGACCACCCTGGCCACCACCCCGGTCTCCCGCGACGTCCCCTACCTGTACGTCGACGGCTCCGGCAAGTACCGGGTCTTCCTGCCCAGCCTGCGCACCAACGCCACCGGCCCCAGCTGGGCGTCCGGCAGCACCCCCGGCAGCTCGCTGCCGATGAGCCGGTTCTACGTGGTCAAGGTCGGGGACACCGCCGCGACCATCAACAACGCGCTCTCCCAGGGCTGCAACCTGTTCGTCACCCCCGGGGTCTACCACCTCAGCCAGACCCTCAACGTGACCCGGGCCGACACCGTGGTCCTCGGCATCGGCTACCCGACCTTCGTCCCCGACAACGGCGTCAACGCCATGCAGGTCGCCGACGTGGACGGCGTCCGGCTCAAGGGCCTGCTGTTCGACGCGGGCACCGTCAACTCGGCCGCCCTGCTGACCGTCGGCGCCAACGGCTCCACCGCGAGCCACGCCGCCGACCCGACCACCGTCCAGGACGTGTTCTTCCGGATCGGCGGCGAGATCGCCGGCCGGGCCACCACCAGCCTGGTCGTCAACAGCAACAACACGATCATCGACCACATCTGGGCCTGGCGCGCCGACCACGGCAACGCGGGCACCGTCGGCTGGACGGTCAACACCGCCGACAACGGCGTCGTCGTCAACGGCAACAACGTCCTGGCGACCGGCCTGTTCGTCGAGCACTACCAGAAGTACGAGGTCACCTGGAACGGCCAGAACGGACGGACGATCTTCTTCCAGAACGAGATGCCGTACGACGTGCCCAACCAGGCCGCCTGGAAGTCACCGTCCGGCCTGAACGGCTACGCCGCCTACAAGGTCGGCACCGGCGTCACCAGCCACGAGGCCTGGGGCCTGGGCAGCTACTGCTACTTCAACGTCAACCCGGCGGTGAACGCGTACCACGCGTTCGAGGTGCCGAACACGGCGGGCGTGAAGTTCCACGACGTGCTCAGCGTCTCGCTCGGCTACCAGGGCACCATCTCCCACGTCATCAACGACACCGGCGGCGTCACCCCGACCGGAACCGTCCCGGTCAACGTGGTCGCCTACCCGTAGCCGGCCGCCCGCCCGCGGCCGACCGCCCGGCACCGGACGCCACGCGTCCGGTGCCGGGCGGTCGGTGGGTCGGCGGGCCCTACGGGCGCCAGGTGTCCTGGACGGTGAAGGTGCCGGTGGCCGGGGTGGTGGCGGTGCGGTTGGCGCCGCCCTCCCAGACCACGCTGCCGTCCGGGTTCTTGATCAGGTACTTGTACTCGACCGGGGTGTTGGGCGGCAGCTGCAGGGCGGCGCTCCAAGCCGGGTAGCTGGCGGAGCCGGTGCTCAGCGGGACGGCGGCGGCCGGGTTCCAGCCGCCCAGCTCGGCCAGGTTGCCGACCAGGTAGACGTTCTGCCCGTAGGCGGTGCCGGCGGTGACGCGGAAGCTCGCGGCGACCGGTGCGCCGCTGCCGACGTTCCAGCGGTCGTCGATCGCGGTGATCGTGGTCGTCGAGTGGGTCACCGTGCGGTTGGGGACGCTCTCCCAGGTCACGGCCCCGGTGCTGCTGCGGATCAGGAACTTGTACTCCGCGGTGCTGCCCTGGATGATCTGCACGTACCCGGTCCAGGACGGGTAGGTCTGCGCGGTGGTGTGCAGCGGGACGGCCGCGGCCGGGTCCCAGTTGCCCAGCTGCGCGGTGTTCCCGCTGATCAGGACGGTGTCCCCGGGGTTGGTCACGGCCGAGACCGTGACCGAGATGGTGGCCTCGGCGGTGGCCGCGCCGGCCGGTGCGGCGGCGCCGAACAGCCCGGTCAGCAGGGCGGCCGCGAGCAGCAGCGGGCGCCACCAGGCGGTGGCCGTGGTGCGGGGCGGTGCGGTGGTCATGGGGCTTCCCGTCTCTTCTCCGTCGGCGCTGACGCGGCGTCAGCGCCCGTTGATCACAACATGAAATCAACGGAAGATCCGCCCCGGCGGCCTCGCTGGTATCGGATTCAGGTCATGCTCCGAGCCGCTCCGGTCGTTTGCCTTCAAGAAGTGGAGGGAGTGCCTTCGGGCCGCTGCTGCGGGAGAACGGCGGCCGGGTTGACACCGGGGACACCCGCCGGTGCGCCCGACGACATCCGGGCGTTACGAAAACTCTTGCTGCAAGATGGCGCAAAACTTTTCAATCGGGGTGGCCCTCAGGGCGCCGTCGGCGCCTCGGAGACCAGGTGGCCCCACCAGACCAGGCGGTACAGCGAGGTGAACTCCGGGGTGCAGGTGGTCAAGGTCAGGTAGCGGCCGGGGGAGGTGTAGCCGGCCTGGGCGGGGACGGGGTCGAGCACCTCGTAGTTGTCGGCGCCGGTCTCCGGCAGCTCGCGGTCCAGCGTGTAGGTGTAGACCGCCCCGGGGGTGCGCAGCACCACCTGGTCGCCGGGGGCGAGCCGGTCCAGGTGGCGGAACGGCTCGCCGTGGCCGTTGCGGTGCGCGGCCAGGCCCAGGTTGCCCTGCTCGCCGGGGAGTTGGGTGTCCGCGTAGTGCCCCACGGCGCCGGAGTCGAGGACGGTGCCCCGGTCCACGCCCTCGCGGACGGTGAAGGTGGCGGGCAGGTCGAGCTGTTCGAGCCGCGGGATGGTCAGGGTGCCGAGCTCCGCCCCCGGCTCGGGGGCGGCGGGCGCGCCGGGCGCGGCAGGAGCGGGGGCGGGGGCGGGAGCAGCGGGTGGCGGCGCCGGGGGCCCGTACGCGGGGATGACGCCGACCGTGCACAGCAGGGCCCCGGCCGCGAGGGAGCCGGCGGCGGCGCGCAGGGCGGCCCGGGTGCGGGAGCGCCAGGCGGCGCGCAGCGCGGTGCTCATCCGCGCCCGCCACCGCGCCGCGGGCCGGGCAGGACGGCGGCCAGCAGGGCGGCGCCCGCGGCGGCGAACTCACAGGTCTTGAGCAGCAGCAGACCGGCCGTCAGCACCGGGTCGCGGCTGAGCCGCCAGGCCCGGGCGGCCAGCACCGGCAGCCGCCAGGGCCCGGCCTGGGCGGCGAAGTGCCGGGGGTGGCGGGCGGCGTAGCGCCCGGCGGTGGCCGCGTAGTGGGCCTTCTTGCGCATCGCCGCGCGCAGCGTGGTGCGGCCCTCGTCGTGGATCAGCACGCTGCGGGTGGTGGTGATCCGGGCGCCGGTGGCGCGCACCCGCAGGTCGAGGTCCTTGTCCTCGGACCAGACCAGCCCCTCGTCGTGGCCGCCGACCCGGTCGTACAGCTCGCGGCGCAGGCAGCGCAGCGACTCCACCGCGCTGTCGCCGTCCCAGCAGCGCTTCTCCAGCACCTTGCAGCGCGCCCAGAAGCCCACGCCGACCGAGACCTCGGGGATCACCAGGGCGTCGTAGCCCTCGTCCTCGATCAGCCGGCGGCACTCGGCGAGCAGGCCGGGCCCGGCGGTCATGTCGGAGTCCAGGTGCAGCACGACGGCGGCGCTGGTCAGCCGGACGCCGCGACGCCGCCCGGCGGCCCGGGACGGGTTGTCGCGGGCCAGCCGGACGTCCAGGCCGCGGGCGTGGAAGGCGGGCAGCGCGGGGGCGAGCGGCCCGCTGGTCCGCTCGTCCTCGTTGACCAGCACCTCCAGCCCCTCGCGCTGCTGCACCAGCGAGTCGAGCAGTCGGCCGACCTGCGGGGCGCTGTCCCGGGTCGGGACGACCACGGCGATCCTCGGCGCGGCCTGGGACGGGGTCGGGGCGGACGGGACGGCGGACATCGGCGGCCTCACGGGTTCCGGGAAGTGGTGGTCGGGGGAGGTGCCGCGGCGGCGGCGCGGCAGCAGGACGGTGGCGCAGGCCAGCACGGTCGCGGCGGACAGCCCGAGGGCGATCCGCCACCAGCGGTCGGGCCCGAACGCGATGCGCAGCTCGGCGGCGCCGGACCCGTCGACCAGCCAGGCCGCCCGGTAGCCGTCCAGGGTCAGCGGGCGGGCGCTCCACCCGGCGGGCAGGCCGGTCAGCTCCCAGCGCGGGTCGGCGGAGTCCGGCAGCGCGACGACCACCGGGCCGCCCGCGCGGTCGGCGCCGTCCAGCCGGGCCCGGTAGCGCCCGGCGCCGTCCGGCTCGGCGGCCAGCACGGCACCCGGGGCAGTGGCGGGGCCCGGGGCGGGGCCTGCGGCGGGGCCCGGGGCGGGGTCGATCCGGACGGTCAGCGGCAGCACGGGCGTCACCCGCAGGCCGGTGTACTCGACCACGGTGGTGCCTACGTCGTCGCCGTCGGCGTACAGGTACAGCTCCAGCTCGCGGACGTCGGCGGCCGGGCCGACCACGGTGTCCAGGGTGTGCCACTGCGCGCCGTCGGCGGTGCGCGGCAGCTCCGCGCACCGGTCCGGGCCGCCCTGCCACAGGCACAGCCGGGCCGGACTGCCGCTGAGCGTCCGGTAGTTCACGGACAGCCGGTAGCTGCCGGGCCGGTGCCCGGTGCCCGGCTCGAAGGTGTCGACGGGGACGCTGACGCAGGCGGTGTGGGCCCGGGCGGCGAGCCGGACGCCGTCGGCGCCCAGCGGCGTCGCGGACAGCCCCGCCTCGGCGAAGCCGCGCCCGTCGGTGCGCCCGCAGTCCTGCAGCGCGCTGAACGCGGGCGGGGCGGCGGCGGGCAGGCCCGGGTCGGCGCGGACCCGGTGGGCACCGGGGCCGAGCGGCAGCGGCGGCGCGTCGGCGGCGGCCAGCGCCTCGGCGGCGTCCCCCAGCGCGGTGGCCCGGGGGGCGCGGTAGGCGGCGTCGCCCGGACGGGTGCCGTCCGCGTCGGCGTACCCGTACAGCACGGCGCCGGTGGTGCCCGGGGCCAGCCGCAGCACGGTGCGGAAGGTCTGCCAGTCGGCGGCGGCAGGCAGCCGGCGGCTCACCGCGCAACCGCCCGGACCGTCCTGCCACAGGCAGATCCGGGGCGCGCCGCCCCGGTACTCGACCTCGGCCTCGACCAGCCCGTCGGCGGGCGGGTCGGCCAGCGGCAGCCGGACGCAGGCGGTGCCCCGATCGGCCCGCAGTTCCCAACTCCCGTCCTCGGCACGGTCGGTGGCGCCCCCGCAGCCGCCGTCGGCCTGCTCCTGCGGGTCGGCGGTCAGCTCGGGGCCGTCGGCCAGGGCGACCGCGACCCGGTCCCCCGGGCGGACGGCGACCGGGCGCCCCGGCTGCCAGGGCAGCACCTCCGGGCCGACCAGCAGCGCGGCCGGGACCGCGTCGGCGGGCAGGTCGAGGCGCAGCTCGGGCGCGGCCGGGGCGGGCGCACCGTCCACCTCGGCCCGGCCCGCGTCGGCCAGCAGCACGCCCGGCCCGGTGCGGGAGGGCAGGTAGGCGGTGCCCGCGCTCCGGTCGGCGCGCACCGCGTACGGGCCGCCCGCGCGCAGCCGCACCTCGGTGCCGCCCGGAGCGGTGAAGGCGAGCCGGGCCGCGTCCACCGGCACCGCCGGGTCGGCGGTGGTGGCCGCGCCGCGCGCGGCGGCCTCGGCGGTGGCGCGCGGATCGGCCGCCGGGTCCAGCACCAGGGCGCCCGGTCCGCCCGCGGGGGACGGGAGTTCGTACAGGTCGGCGACCGGGGTGGCCAGCGTGCGGCGGGCCCCCGGCAGCCGGTCCAGCCCGGCGGCCAGCACGGCCGGATCGGCGGTGGGAGCGTCCCCCGCCGTGCTGCGCAGGTCCCGGCGCACCATCACCTGCCCGACGCCCAGCGCCCGCAGCGCGCCCGCCGCCGCGTCCGCGTCCCCGGCGGCCAGCCCGTCCTCGGCCAGCGCGAGCAGCCGGGCCGGGCCGGAGGCGTTGTCGAAGTAGCCGCCCGGCAGCCGCTGCAGCAGCGGCCGGGTCAGCAGATTGCGCGGCAGGTCGTCCACGCCGTGGAAACCCCAGTCGGTGAGCACCTGGTAGTAGCCCTGCAGCGGCAGCTCCAGCACCTTCCCGGGCGCCGCCGAGCCGTTCGCCGCGTCCGCGACCCGCTGCCAGTCCGCCGGGACGGCCACCGACGCCGACGGCAGCGGTGGCCGCACCCAGGTCACCAGCGCACCCGTCCACAGCGGCCACGGGTAGGCCAGCGCGGCGGCCACCGCGACGGCGGCCACCGCCCGCAGCGACCGCCACCCGGCCTCCAGGGCCCGCTGCACGGCCGCGCCCGCCAACACCGCCACCACCGGCACCAGCAGCACCCCGAACTTGCTCATCGGCTCGCGGAACAGCCACATCCCCGGCACGTGCGCGTACAGCCACCCGTTCACCCCCGCCAGCGGCGGGTGCAGCCCCTTGCACAGCAGCACCAGCACGCACCCCGCCACCGCCAGCGCCCGCAGTGCCCACCTGGTCCGGCGCGGCCCCGGCGGCAGCAACGCCCCCGCCAGCGCCAGCAGCGCCGGCACCCAGCGCGCCAGGCCCCACGGAGCCCGGTCCACCGCCGCCGCGAACGGGTAGTACTCGATGTGCTCCCAGCCCCAATGGGCGTTCAGCGCGAGGATGTTGGGCAGCGTGTTGCGCACCTGCGTCCACGCCCACGCCTGCACGTTGGTCTGCGCGCTGAAGTCCGTGCCCGAGCCGCCCCCGGTCAGCGTCACCGCCTGCGGCAGCAGCCACCACAGCTGCACCAGCAGCAACAGCGGCAGCCCCCGCCCGACCAGCACCAGCACCGGCCGCCACCGCCCCCCGGTCAGCGGCACCGCCGCCACCGCGAGCACGGCCGTCGCCCCCGCCACCAGCGCCAGCAGCGGCGGGTTCATCCCCAGGTAGCACAGCGGCAGCGAGGTCAGCGCCACCGTCCGGGCCCGCACCCGCCGCCCCGCCGCCGCGTGCAGCAGGTGCCCGCCGAACCAGGCCACCAGCGCCGTCGCCAGCACCGGCAGCGGATTGAGCAGCGACACCAGCGTGTAGACGTTCACCACCGCCAGCAGCCCCGCGCACGCCGCCGCCAGCGGGTGCCGCAGCCACACCGACGCCAGCCGCGCCACCCCCGTCGCCGCCCCCGCCAGCACCAGCGCGTACAGCACCGCCTGCGCGACCCCCGGCCCCAGCCCGAACAGCCCGCACACCCGGACCAGTACCAGGTCCGGCAGCCGCACCACCTCGTACGAGGGCCCGCCGGTCCCGGTGATCTGGTGCCCCCAGACGCTCCCCAGCTCCGCCCCCAACGCGTCCCGCCGGAACGGCCCGACGTCCCCCGTCGCGAAGTCCCGCCCGGGGCGGAACCAGAGCAGCGGCAGCAGTGCGGCGACCACTCCCGGCAGGGCGAGGCGCAGCAGTGTGTCGCGGTGGTGGTGGGTCAGGCGGCGTGCGGTGCGCAGCAGTCGGCGGGCGGAGTGCGGTGCGGCGGCCACGACGGGGCGGCGGGGGGTGGGGAGGGTGGTGGTCACTGGGCGGCACCGCCGTGGGTGGGGGAGAGGGGGGAAGGAGCGGGGAGGGTGGTGGTCACTGGGCGGCACCGCCGGAGATCGCCGGGGCGGGCAGCGGGGACAGGCCGGCGGCGGTGACGGCGGTGCGCAGCACGGCTTCCGCGACCTCGTCCCAGGGCAGCGCCCCGCCCCGCCAGCCGGCCGTCGCCGGGGCGGCCACCAGGTCGGGCAGCTGCTCGGCCAGGGCCCGGGCCAGCGCGGTCGGGTGCGGGGCCACCAGGCGGCCGCCCGCGGCGGGCACCGAATCGCACAGGCCCGGACGGCGGTAGCCGATCGTCGGGGTGCCCATCGCCGCGGCCTCGTCCACCACCAGCGCCCAGCCCTCCCGGATCGAGGTCGCCACCAACACGTGGGCCCGGGCCAGCAGTTCGTCGCGCCGCGCGGTCGGCACCCGCCCGTGGAACACCGTCCCCGGCGGGGCCAGCCGCTCCAACCGGGCCCGCTCCGGACCGTCCCCGACGATCCACAGCCGGGCCTGCGGCAGCCGGCGGCGCAGCAGCGCGAACGCCGCCAGCACGTGGTCCACCTGCTTCACCGCCGACAACCGCCCCAGGAACACCACCGTCGGCGCCTGCTCCCGCGCCACCGGCGGCCGCACCCGCCGGGTGTGCCCCTCCGGCACCAGGTGCAGGTCGTGCAGCCCGTAGCCGCGCAGCGAGTCCCGGCTGGACGGCGAGACGGTCAGCACCGGCGCCCCGCGCAGCGAACGCAGCCAGTGCGGCTCCGCGACGTACCGGCCCAGCCAGGACAGCGGCGGCGGGAACCTGGCGTCCCAGATCTCCCGCGCCACCTGGTGCACCAGCGCGACGGACGGCGTCCCCGCCGACCAGGCCGCGCAGCCGAACGGGCGGGTGTTCACCTCGTCCAGCAGCAGGTCGAACCGCCCCGCCCCGTGCGCCGCGTACCACTGCCGGGCCGCCCGGTACACCCCCAGCGGGCCGCCGCCGCGGACGATCCGCACGCCCTCCCGGGACTCCCGGCCGGGGGCCCCGGGCACCGCCGAGGTCACCAGCGTGACCCGGTGCCCGGCGGCGGCCCACCGGGTGACCACCTCGTGGGTGTACACCTCGGCGCCGCCGGCCTCGGGGTGGGCGGTGTCCTTCCAGTTGAAGACGCAGATGCGCATGGCCTCGGCTCGGGATCGTGGGTGGGAGGAGGGGAGAGGGGAGCCCCTGCGGGGCGGGCTCGGGGGTGGGGGGAGGAGGGGCTCGGGTTCGGGGGTGTGGGAGGAGCGCGGTGCGGGGGAGGGGCCGGTGGGGTGTCAGCTCGCGTTGTCGGGGAGGGCGAGCAGGAGGGGGCGGGGGTCGGTGGGGGCGGGGGTGGGGGTGGTGCGGGGGGTGAGGTGGAGGCGGTCGCCGAGGCGGAGTGCTTCGGTGAGCATCCGCAGGGCGGTGGAGGGGCGGACGGTGCTGCCGGTGCGGGGGCGGACGACGACCGGGAGTTCGGTGAACCGGCGGTGGCCGTGCCGGTGCAGCAGGGCGAGCAGTTCCAGGTCGAAGACGAAGCCGTCCTCGCGGCACAGCGGCAGCACCCCGGCCAGGGCTTCGCGGCGGAACACCTTCAGCCCGGTCTGGGTGTCGCGCACCGGGAGCCGGAACAGCACCCGGGCGAGCAGCCGGAACGCCCCCGAGCAGAGCCGCCGGACCCGTCCGTGCTGGAGGTGCTTGACCCCGACGGCCGCGTCCGCGCCGGCCCGGCGGGCCGCGTCCAGCAGGCCGGGCAGCAGTTCGGCGGGCAGGTCGCCGTCGGCGTCGATGAAGGCGATCCAGCGTCCCCGGCACTGCCGGAACCCGGTGCGCAGCGCGGCGCCCTTGCCCCGGTTGGCGGGGTGCCCGAGCAGTCGCAGCCGGCGGTGCCCGAGCCGGGCGACGCGGCGGCGGCTGCCGTCGGTGCACCCGTCGTCGACGGCGAGCACCTCGTAGCTGGCGCCGTGCCGGTCCAGCACCCGCAGCAGCCCGGACAGGTGCCGGGCGACGGCCGGGCCCGGGTTGTAGTACGGGACGACCACGCTGATCTCGACCCGGGCCGCCCGGTCGATCTCGTGCTCGGCCCGGGCGGCGGGCAGCTCGGCGAACGCCGCTTCGGCGGCGGGGAGTTCGGCGCGCGGGCCGAGCCGCAGCCCGGTGCCGGGCAGCGCGCAGGCGACGGCCAGCAGGACGGCCAGCGCGTGCGCGGCGGCGATGCCCTGCGCGCTGAGCGGGAAGAGCGCCACCAGCAGCGGGAACGCGACCGCCCCGGCCCAGCCGCCGAGCGGGGCGCCGCCGTGCGCGGCCCGGTAGTGCAGCAGCACGGTCAGCACCAGCAGCGCGGTCGCGTCGATGCCGAGCAGCAGGCCGAGGCCGGGGCCGACGGCGAAGCCCGGGCCGAACACCAGCGGCAGCACCGTGCCGCCGCCGACCGCGAGCACCAGCGCGGTGCCCGCCCCGGCCAGCACGGCGGCGGCCAGCGCGCCGGTGAGCGCCCGGGTCGCGGTGCGGCGGTCCGCGGAGGCCAGCCGGCCGAGCAGCAGCAGCACGATCAGGTTGGCGCAGGCCAGCGAAGCCTTGGCGAGCTGCGCGCCGGCCCCGTACCCGCCCGCCGACTCGGCACTCAGCCAGTGCCGGGCGCAGAGCAGGTCCGCGCCGGTCAGCACCCACAGCCCGGCGAAGCCGGTCACCGCCCGCACCAGCACCCGCGGTCCGACCCGCAGCGCCGCGGCGTCCGGCCGCCGGGCGGGCAGCCGCAGGCCCAGCAGCAGGACGGTCGCGCACTCGCCGAGCAGGGTGGCCCCCAGCACGGCGGCCACCCCCAGCCCGCCCCGCAGCGCGAGCCCCGCCGCCAGCAGCCGGACCGACGCCCCGCACAGCAGCGGCCAGGACGCGGCCAGCGGCCCCCGGGTCCCCAGCGCGTGCGCCCACAGCACGGCCACCGCCGTGCTCGGCACCAGCACCGCCAGGGTGAGCAGCACCGGCAGCGGCCCGGGCAGCCGCAGCAGCCGGGCGAGCGGACCGGCGGCGGGCGCGGCCACCGCCACGGCCAGCCCGGCGTACCGGACGGCCCGGCGCAGCAGCGGACGCGGGTCGACGGGGAGAGCGGGGGCGCCGGGGGCGGCGGTCGTGGCGCGCAGGACGGCGGCCGCGACGACGGTCTGGACGGCGGCCAGCGCGACGCCGACCGCGGCGAGCAGGCCGAGCAGGGCGGCCAGCGCGCCGTAGCGGTCGGGACCCAGCAGGTGCCCGGCGGCGGTGTGCAGGCCGAGGTCGCTCAGGCCGCGCAGCGCGAGCAGGACCCCGGCCAGGGCGGCGGCCGGGCCGACGGGCAGACCGGGGCCGGTGGCCCGGGGCTCCGCTGCGGAGTCCCGGGCCACCGGCCCGTCGGCGGTCACCGCGTGGGCGGATGCCGGAGGTTGCGTCATCGCCGTCCGCTCAGCCGCGCGACCTGCGGTACATCCGCCGGCCGGTCAGCGCCGCGCCGGCGACCAGCGCCAGCCCGGCCGCCGCGACGCCCGCGGTCTCGCCGCCGCTCCAGCCGACCGACGCGGTGGCGGCGCCACCGGTGTCGGCCAGGTGGCGGCCGCCCTTGCCGTCGTGGCCCTTGCCACCGCCCCTGCCGCCGCCGTTGCCGCCGCCGTTGCCGTCGCTGCTGCTGCCGCCGCCGTTGACCTCAACGGTCAGCGAGTCGACCCGGGTGCCGCCACGGGCGTCCGGGCCGGTGGCCTGGATCGTGTGGGTGCCCGGGGTGGTGTCGGCCGGCAGGGTGACGGTCGTGGTGAACGAGCCGGAGCCGTCGGCGGTGGCCTTGCCGAGCGCCACGGGGGTCGAGTGCAGCGTCAACTCGATGGTCCCGCCGGGCTGGTAGCCGCCACCGGTGACGGTGACGCCGCCGCCCGGGACGAGGTCGGTGGTCTGGGTGGTGGCGGCCAGCGTGCCCTCGCTGACCGGGTAGCTGCCCGCGGCGGGCACCAGGTCGCCGAAGGCCGGCACGGCCGCTGCGGCGGGTGCGGCCAGCGCGGCGCCGGAGAGGAACAGCAGGGCGGCCGCGCCGCAGCGCAGCACGCCCCTGGGGGGACTGGTCATGGAAGCTCCTGAGGGAGGGGTCGGACCCGGGTGCGATCACCCGGGCTGCCCGCACAGCCATTGACCGCCGTCCGTTCGCTGACGCACCGTCAGCACAGGATTCACCCGGAGGGCCCGGTGGCCGCTGCGCCGCCCGGGTGGTCCGCGCCGCCCGCCCGGGGTGGCCGCGCGGCGGGCCGCCCCCGGTGCGGTACCTGGTCGCCACGACGACAGGACGCCGGGAGCGGCACGGAGGAAGGCGGAGCGATGGCACGGGAGTTGCGCAGGCGGGCGGCGGACGCGGTGGTGCGGGCGGGCCGCGCGTGCTTCAAGGGCACCGCGTTGAGCCGGTGGCCCGCGGCCGGGGCGGTGGTGCGCCGGCTCGTGCAGGCCGGGCACGGCGACGGCGAGGCGCGGGCGGTGTTCCGGGGCGCCGAACTGGCGGTGCCGACGGCCAGCGCGTCGATCGCGGCGGGCCTGCTCGGCGGCTTCTACGAGGAGCGCGAACTCGACCTGTTCGAGCAGCTGTGCGCGGAGCGCCGCACCGTCGTGGACGTCGGCGCCAATCTCGGCGTGTACGCCTGCCTGGCCACCCGGGCGATGCCCGCCGACGGCCTGCTGGTCTGCTACGAGCCCGCCCCCGAGAACCTGGCCCGGCTGGCCGCCAACCTGCGCCGCAACCCCGGCCGGCCCGGGCCCGCCGTCCGGGTCGAGCCCTACGCGGTCGGCCCGTGCGAGGGCCGCGCCACCCTGCACCTGGCCGAGGACATCGGCCAGCACCGGGTCGCGGCCGGCGGCCTGGACGGGGGCGCGGGCGGGCTGTCGGTGCGTCAGGTCGCGCTGGACGCCCGGCTGCCCGCGCTGTTCGCCGAGCACGGCGGGCCGCGCCCGGTGGACGTGCTGAAGATCGACGTCGAGGGCTACGACGTGCACGCGCTGCGCGGCGCCCGGCGGCTGCTGGCCCGCGACCGGCCGGTGCTGTTCGCCGAGTTCTGCCCGCCGCAACTGGCCCGGTGCGGGGCGCGGGCCGAGGAGTTCACCGAACTGCTGGCCGAGGCGTACGAGGAGGTCCACGTGGTGGACACCGCCCGGCGCACCGTCACGGCCTGCGCCCCGGCCGCGCTGCTCGCCCCGGCCTACCGCTCGCGGCTGGTCAACGTGGTCGCCGCGGGCCGGGACGAGGACCGCGAACTGCTCGCCCGCTGGGCCGTTCCGAAGGCCCGGGGACGGGTCCGGGCGGCGCGCTGAACGCGCTGGTTCCGCCCGTCCGGGGCTGAGGTTCGCTCATCCGGACGGGCGGAAAACCGGGGTGGTCCCGGTCGGGCGCGGTGGACCCGCGGTTCAGCCGCGGGTCACTCGTGCGGGACCAGGACCACGGGGGCGGTGCTGTGCCGGAGCGCGGCGTGGACGACCGGGCCGAGGCGGTTGCCGAGCAGGTGCGGGTGGCGGCCGATCACCAGCAGGTCGGCGTGCTCGGCGGCGGCCAGCAGCGCGCCCGTGGCGCCGCCGAGATCGGCCTCGACACGCAGTTCGACGTCCGGGTGGGCGGCCCGGGCGGGGGCCAGCAGGCGGTCCAGGTCGGCCTCGATCCGCTCGCCCTGCCGGTCGGCGTCCGGGTCCGGCGGCAGCCAGCCGGGCGTGCCCGCCCACAGCGGCACCATCTCCCAGCCGTGCACCGCCCGCACCCGGCCGCCCGAGCGGGCCGCCTCGGCGAGCGCGAACTCGACGGCGGGCAGCGAGGAGTCGCCCGCCAGGCCCACCACGATCTCCGGCCGTTCCGGCGCTCCGGCGGCCCGCGGCGGCTCCGGGGCGGGCGGCGCGGCCACGGTGGCCGTCATGGTGGCGGTGGCGGTGTCGGGTTCCGTAGCCGTCGCCGTCGCCGCCTGGGCGACGTCCCCGGCCGGAACCGGAACCGGAACGGGGGCCGGAGCGGGTGCCGGTGCGGGGGTCAGGGCCGCCGCCTCCGCGGTGAGCGGGGTGTCCGTCCCGGCGGGCTGCGCGTCCTGGTCGGCCGGCTGTTCCCGGACCAGCACCACCGGGCAGGTGGCGCGGGCGGCGACCGAGCGGACCACCGAGCCGCCCCACAGGTCGGTGACGGCGCCCGGGCCGTGCGAGCCGAGCACCGCCAGGTCGTAGTGGGCGGCGGCCTCGACCAGGAGGTCGGCGGGGTCGCCCGCGGCGGCCTGGGTGGCCACCGCCAGGTCGGGGTGCGCGGCGAGCAGCTCCGCCGCGAGGGCCTCCAGGTCGTCGTGCTCGGCCTGCTGGACCGGGTCGGCGCCCGGCCCCTCCGGGTCGGCCGGCCCCAGCCAGGGCCAGACCCGCAGCAGCGTCAGTTCCGCGCCGCGCCGTTCGGCCTCCGCCGCGGCCCAGCGGCCGGCGGCCCGTGCCTGCGGGGAACCGTCGTACCCGCTCACGATCTTCTGCGTCATGGTCCACGTCCCCTTCTCGCGCCTTCTCGCAGCGGACGGCGTCTCTGCCGTCCGTGGCGTCGACCGGCTACCCCGGGGAGCGGCGGGCATGCCGGGCGGCGGCCACCTGATCCGTCGGCGGGCTGGCCGGGGCCAGTTGCACAACGTTGGAAATTCGGCCGCGGAGGCATCACAGCAGGGCGGCCGCAGGTTGTCCAGACCTCCTGCGGGGATCGGTGCGACGGCTGTGCTGTATGAGCAGATCGGCGCTGGTGAAGGCGAGTTGACGGTCATTCAGAGCGTGGAGGCGGGCCGGGCGGGCGGTGCGCGAGTCCTTGACACCGTCTCGACGGATGGCCCATTGTCCCTCTGCAACGTTGGAAACGGGCGGGTAGCCGGTGCGCCCGACGGGCCCCACCCCGTGCTCCTGAGCTCCTCCCCGCTCTCCCCTCCCCTCCCTCGCACTCGCAGTCAAGGATGTGATCGGGCGTATGAACCCCACCCCGCGCGCCAAGTCCGCCGTCGCCGCGCTGCTCCTCGCCGGGCTGTGCGTCACGGCCTCCGCCTGCACCAACCAGGGCGACGGCGGCCCCTCCGGGCACAGTGCCGCCGCCCCCGACAACACCGCGGCCGCCCAGCAGGTCGTCGCGCCCTCGGCGTCGGCCGCCGGGCCGGGCTGCACCGCGGATGCCTACGGCGCGCCCAAGTTGGACCTGACCGACGGCAGGACGGTGGTCGGGTTCTCCCAGTCGGAGTCCACCAGCAACCCGTTCCGGGCCGCGGAGACCGCCAGCATCGAGGCGGAGGCCAAGAAGCTCGGCGTGAAACTGATCGAGCGCAACGCGAACGCCGACGTCAACGCCCAGAACGCGCAGATCCAGGACCTGATCGCGCAGGGCGCCCAGGTGCTGATCGTGGCCCCGGAGAACTCGGACGGCCTCGGCCCGGCGCTGGCCGCCGCCAAGGCGAAGAAGATCCCGGTGCTGACCATCGACCGCAGCGTCGGCGGCGCCGCCTGCTCCGACTTCGTCGCGTTCATCGGCTCCGACTTCCACGGCCAGGCCGAGATCGCCGCCGACGACCTGGCCGCCGCCACCGGCGGGCAGGCGCACGTGGCGGTCCTCCAGGGCACGCCGGGCAACAACGTTTCGGCGGACCGGACCAAGGGCTTCACCGACCGACTCGCCGCCAAGTACCCGAACATGCGGGTGGTGGCCGCGCAGACGGCGAACTTCGACCAGACCGAGGGCCAGAAGGTGATGGAGCAGCTGCTCCAGGCCCACCCGGACATCAACGCCGTGTACGCCGAGAACGACGGCATGGCGCTCGGCGCGATCCAGGCGATGCGCTCGGCCGGGAAGACCCCCGGCAAGGACATCAAGATCGTGTCCATCGACGGCATCCGGCAGGCCGTGCAGGGCGTGGTCGACGGGCAGCTGGTCGCCGACATCGAGACCAATCCGCGCTTCGGGCCGCTCGCCTTCCAGTCGCTGAAGGACTTCTACGGCACCGCCGGGGTCCAGCCCAAGGTGATCATCAAGGACGGCCACTTCGGCGCGGACAACGCCAAGCAGGCCCTCGACCAGGGCCTGGTCTACTGACCGCCCGCCGCACCGCCGCCGGGGGCCGCCCGCCCGCGGCCCCCGGCACCCCCGTCCCAGCAGAGCAGGAGGAGGAACCCCCATGGCCCAGGCGGAACGGCCGGACGGCCCCGCCGGCGCGCCCGCACCGACGGAGCCCGCAGCGGCGGAGTCGGCGGTGGCGCTCGCAGCGGCGGCGCCCGTGCTGGCGGCGCGCGGGATCGGCAAGAGCTTCGCGGGCGTCCACGCCCTGCGGGACGTCGACCTGACGCTCCGCCCGGGGCGGGTGCACGCCCTGGTCGGCGAGAACGGCGCCGGCAAGTCGACGCTGATCAAGGTGCTCACCGGCGTGCACCGGCTCGACACCGGGAGGATCGAACTCGCGGGCCGGGAACGGGAGTTCCGCACCCCGCTGGAGGCACAGCGGGCCGGGGTCTCGACCGTCTACCAGGAGGTCAACCTGGTCCCGATGATGTCGGTGGCCCGCAACCTGCACCTGGGTCGCGAGCCGCGCCGCCGCGGCCTGCTCGACCTGCGCCGGATGCACCGGGAGGCCGCCGCGCTGCTGCTCCGCTACGGCGTGGACACCGACGTCACCCGGCCGCTGCGCGAACTCGGCCTCGGCGCCCAGCAGATGGTCGCCCTGGCGCGCGCCGTCCAGGTCGAGGCCCGGGTGGTCGTGATGGACGAACCCACCTCCTCGCTGGAGCCCCGCGAGGTCGACACCCTGTTCTCCGTGGTCCGCGACCTCACCGCGCACGGCACCGCCGTGGTGTACGTCAGCCACCGGATGGACGAGCTCTACGCCCTCTGCGACGACGTCACCGTGCTGCGCGACGGCCGCGCCGTGCACACCGGCGAACTCGCCCCGCTGGCCCGCCGCGACCTGGTCGGCCTGATGCTCGGCCGCACCCTGCTCGCCGCCCGGGAACGCGCCGCCCGGCAGGTGCCCGACCCCGGGGCCCGGCCCGCGCTGCGCGCCCGGGGCCTGTCCGTGCGCCACCGGGTGCACGGCGTCGGCTTCGACCTGCACCGGGGCGAGGTGCTCGGCCTCGGCGGGCTGCTCGGCTCCGGGCGCAGCGAGACCGCCAAGGCCGTGGTCGGCGCGCTCGGCGCGGACGCCGGAACGGTCGAGGTGGACGGCCGCCGACTGGCCCGGCGCAGTCCCGCCGCCGCGGTCCGGGCCGGCGTGGTGCTGCTGCCCGAGGACCGCAAGGCCGAGGGCATCGTGCCCGGCCTCTCCGTGCGGGAGAACATCGTGCTGGCCGCGCTGCCCCGGCTCTCCCGGGCCGGAATGGTCTCCCGGGCCAGGCAGGACGCGGTGGTGGAGACCTTCATGGCCCGGCTGCGGATCAAGGCCGCGAGCCCCGACCAGAAGGTCGCCGACCTCTCCGGCGGCAACCAGCAGAAGGTCCTGCTGGCCCGCTGGCTCTGCCTCGCCCCCAAGGTCCTGCTGCTCGACGAACCCACCCGCGGCATCGACGTCGGCGCCCGCGCCGAGGTCCGGGCCCTGATCGACGAACTCGCCGCCGACGGCCTCGGCGTCCTGCTGATCTCCTCCGACCCGGAGGAGCTGACCGCCGGCGCCGACCGGGTCCTGGTCCTCAAGGACGGCGCCCCCGTCGACGAACTCACCGGCGACCGGGTCACCCCCGACGACCTGCTCGCCGCCCTCGCCCACGAGACCCGGCCGGGGGCCGGCGACGAGAAGACCGACGACGAGAAGAACGGAGCGCGGCGATGAGCGTTCTCGCCCCGGCGGGGGTGCTGCGCGGGCGGGCCCCGGCGCTGCGGCTGCTGCGGCGGTACGGGGTGTACCTGGCGCTGGGCGTGCTGTTCCTGGCGGCGGTGCTGCTGGACGCCGGGTTCCTGTCGGCGGGGAACGTGCGGATCCAGCTGTTCCAGGTCGCGCCGACGCTGCTGGTCGCGCTGGGGATGGCGCTGGTGATCGGCACCGAGGGGATCGACCTGTCGGTGGGCGCGGTGATCGCGCTGGCCGCCGCCGTCATCCCGCTGTACATCGGCTGGGGGCTGCCGGTGGCGCTGCTGGTCGCCGTCGCGCTCGGGGCGCTGGGCGGGCTGGCGGGCGGGGCCATGGTGGCGTTCGCCCGGGTGCAGCCGATCGTGGCGACGCTCGCCCTGATGATCGGACTGCGGGGCCTCGCCTCGCTGGTCAACGGGGCCTCCGCCAAGCCGGTCACCGACCGCGCGCTGCTGACCCTGGGCTCGGACGCCTTCCTGGGCGTCCCGCTGACGGCCTGGCTGGCGGCCGCCTGCGTGGCGCTGACCGCGGTGCTGGTGCACCGCACCACCTTCGGGCGGCAGCTGGTCGCGGTCGGCGACAACCGGCGGGCCGCCCGGCTGGCCGGACTGCCGGTGCGCCGGGTGCTGCTGACGGTGTACCTGCTGTCGGGGGTGCTGGCCGCGCTGGCCGGCGCGGTGATCGTCGGGCACGGCGCCGAGGCCGACCCGGCCAACCAGGGCCGGAACATCGAACTGGACGCGATCACCGCCGTCGTGGTCGGCGGCACCCCGCTGGCCGGGGGCAGCGTCCGGGTGCTGGGCACCGTCGCCGGGGCGCTGTTCATGCAGCTGACCGCCGCCGTGCTCACCCAGCACGACGTGCCCGCCTCCCTCACCAAGATCGTCGAGGCGGTCGTGATCTGCGCCGCCGTCTACGCCTCCCAGGAGCGTGGTACCCGATGACCCCCACCGCCCCCGCCCCCACGGCCACCGCCCCCGCCCTCGGCGCGGAGACCGCCGCCGAGCGGCTCGCCGCCCGGATCCAGCGGCACGGCGCGCTCACCGTGCTCGCCCTGCTGGTGCTGCTCGCCTCGGTGTTCTCGCCCGGCTTCGCGAGCACCGACAACCTCGGCGCGATCCTCGGCAACAACGCCTTCGTCTGGCTGCTCGCCCTCGGCCTGACCTTCGTCATCCTCACCGGCGGCATCGACCTGTCGGTCGGCTCGATGTACGCGCTCGGCGGCGTCCTCGCCGCCTGGGCGGCCGAGCGGTACGGCACCTGGGCCGCCCTGCTGCTGCCGCTCGCGGTCGGCGCCGGCTGGGGCTGCGTGCACGGGCTGCTGATCGCCCGGGCCCGGACGGCCCCGTTCATCGTCACCCTGGCCGGACTGCTCGGCGCCCGCGGCCTGCTCCAGCTGATCACCGACGAGGGCGCCGACACCCACCTGGTGCCGCGCGGTTCGGCGTTCCGCGCGCTGGGGGAGGGCACCTGGACGCCGGTGCTGATCTCCGCCGCCCTGTTCGGCCTCGGCGCGCTGCTGCTCACCCGCACCCGGTTCGGCGCCACCACCACCGCGATCGGCGGCAACGAGCACGCCGCCACCCTGATGGGCCTGCCGGTCGCCCGCACCAAGGCGCTGGTCTACGTGCTCTCCGCCACGCTCGCCTGCGCGGCCGGCGCGCTCGGCGGCGCCCGGCTCGGCTCCGGCGTCACCACCGTCGGCGTCGGCTACGAACTCACCGCCATCGCCGCGGTGGTGATCGGCGGCACCCTGCTCACCGGCGGCAGCGGCTCGGTCGGCGGCACCGTCGCCGGCGTCCTGCTGCTGTCGGTGGTCCACAACCTGATCGACCGCTCCGCCTCCCAGTACGGCTCCGCCGTCACCGACACCGTCAACGGCGGCTTCCTCGCCGCCGTGGTGCTCGCCCAGGCGCTGCTCAACCGGGGACGCCGGGACGAGTGAGCGGCACCCCGCCCCCGCGCCGCGCAGCGATCCGACCGGAACCGAACGAGAGGGGCCGAGGCCCATGGGCGTGAGCCTCAAGGACGTCGCGCTGCGGGCCGGAGTGTCCGTCAAGACCGTCTCCAACGTGGTCAACGACTACCCGCACGTGCGGGCCGGCACCCGCGACCGCGTCCAGCGCGCCATCGACGAACTCGGCTACCGCCCCAACGCCACCGCCCGGCAGCTGCGCACCGGACGCAGCGGCATCATCGCGCTCGCCGTCCCCGAACTCGGCAACCCCTACTTCGCCGACCTCGCCACCGCCGTCATCGACGCCGCCGCCCACCACGCCCACACCGTGCTGCTCGACCACACCGCCGGGCTGCGCGCCAACGAGACCCTGGTCTCCCAGGGCTTCCGCTCCCACCTCATCGACGGACTCATCCTCAGCCCCATCCACCTGGAACGGGAGGACCTGCTGCACCGGCCCGCCCGGCCGCCGCTGGTCCTGCTCGGCGAACGCGAGTACGACGCCCCGTTCGACCACATCGCCATCGACAACGTCGCCGCCGCCCGGCTCGCCGTCCGCCACCTGCTCGGCCTCGGCCGCCGCCGGATCGCCTTCGTCGGCGCCCGCCGCGACAGCCGCCGGCAACCCGCCCACCTGCGGCTGCGCGGCTGGCGCGAGGAACTGCTGGCCGCCGGGCGCACCCCCCGCGAGGACCTGGTGATCGCCACCGACGGCTACGACCGCCTGGACGGCGCCGTCGCCATGACCCGGCTGCTCGACCTGCCCGAACCCCCCGACGCCGTCTTCGCCTACAACGACCTGGTCGCCCTCGGCGCGCTGCGCGTCCTCGCCGAACGCGGCGTCAAAGTCCCCGAACAGGTCGCCGTGGTCGGCTTCGACGACATCGAGGACGGCCGCTACGGCGCCGTCACCCTCACCACCATCGCCCCCGACAAGGCCGCCATCGCCCGCCTCGCCGTCGACCGCCTGATCGCCCGGATCGAGGCCGCCCCCGAACGCACCCCGCCACCGCCCCGCCGGATCCTGCCCGGCCACACCCTGGTGGTCCGCGAGTCCACCGCCGGACGCGCCCCGCACCGAACCTGACAGCCCGCCGACTCCCACCGGAGGAAACCGAGTTGACGCTCCCGTCCGTGACCCGCAGCCCCTTCGGCACCCTGCCCGACGGCACCCCCGTCGCCCGCTGGACGCTCGACTCCGGCACCGGCGTGCGCGCCGAGGTACTGGAACGCGGCGGGATCCTGCACCGCCTCGACGTCCCCGACCCCGACGGGAAGACCGCCGACGTCGTCCTCGGCCACGACACCCTGGCGGACTACACCGCCGACACCGCCTACCTCGGCGCCCTGATCGGCCGCTACGCCAACCGGATCGCCCACGGCCGCTTCCACCTCGACGGCCGCACCCACCGCGTCCCCGCCACCGACCGCGGCCACGCCCTGCACGGCGGCCCCGACGGCTTCCACCGCCGCCAGTGGCGCGCCACCGCCCGGGCCGCGCCCGACCGCGCCGAACTCCGCCTCGACCTGCACAGCCCCGACGGGGACATGGGCTTCCCCGGCGCCCTGCACGTCACCGCCCGCTACACCCTCGACCGGCACGGCACCCTGCGCCTCGACTGGACCGCCCGCACCGACCGGCCCACCCCCGTCAACCTCACCCAGCACGCCTACTTCAACCTCGCCGGACCGGGCGGCCACGGCGTCCTCGGCCACCGCCTCGCCGTCGACGCCGACGCCTACCTGCCCGTCGACCCCGCCGCCATCCCGCTCGGCGACCCCGCCCCCACCGCCGGCACCCCCTTCGACCTGCGCACCCCCGCCCCGCTCGGCGAACGGCTCGCCGACCCGCACCCGCAACTGCGCCGGGCCGGCGGCTACGACCACTGCTTCGTGCTCACCGCACCGCCCGCCCCCGGCGCGCTGCGCCGGGCCGCCCGGCTGCACGACCCGGCCGGCGGCCGCCGGATGGAGGTCTGGACCACCGAACCCGGCCTGCAGGTCTACACCGGCAACGGCCTGGCCGGGAACCCGCACCCCCGGCACGGCGGCCTCTGCCTGGAGACCCAGCACTTCCCCGACTCGCCCAACCGCCCCGACTACCCCGACACCGTGCTGCGCCCCGGCGCGACCCGGCGCAGCACCACCGAGTACCGCTTCCCGCACCTGGAGCCGCGGTGACCGGCCGTCGCTCAGCGCGCCAGGGTGCTGCTCTCCCGCACCACCACCCGGAAGCCCGGCGTGATCCGCCGCCCCGGGCCGGTGTAGCGCCGCTCGATCCGCTCCTCCAGGCAGCGCACCGCCAGTTCGGCGATCAGCCGCTTGTCCGGCGCCACCGTGGTCAGCGACGGGATCGCGTACGCCGCCTCCTCGACGTCGTCGAACCCGACGATCGCCAGGTCCCGCGGCACCCGCAGCCCCGCCTCGTGCGCGGCCCGCAGCGCGCCCAGCGCCAGCAGGTCGTTGAAGCAGAACACCGCGTCCGGCCGCTCCGGCAGCCGCAGCAGCCGGCGCATCGCGGACGCGCCGTCCGGCCGGAAGTACGCCCGCACCGGCGGCAGCAGCTCCGGGTCCAGCGGCAGCCCGGCGTCCGCCAGCGCCTCCCGGTACCCGGCCAGCCGCTGCTCGGCGGTGGCCCGCGGCGCCGGGTCCTGCCAGCCGATCGCGGCGATCCGCCGGTAGCCCTCGTCCAGGAGGTGCCGGGTCACCTCGCGGGCGCCCGCCACGTTGTCGATGTGCACCCGGTCCGCGACCGGGCCCAGGTCGGCCTCGCCGAGCAGCACCAGCGGGATCTCCCGGGAGCGCGACAGCAGCGCCGCCCGGTCCAGGCCCAGCGGGCTGAGGATCACCCCGTCGATCATCGGGTCGCCCAGGCCGGAGGCGATCCGCAGCTCCGCCGCCGGGTCGCCGCCGGTGTCGTCCATCAGCACCGTGATGCCCACCCGGCGGGCCGCCGCGATCACCTCCACCGCCAGCTCCGCGAAGTACGGCGAGGGCAGCTCCGGGAAGGCCAGCGCGATCACCCCGCTGCGGCCGGTGCGCAGCCGGCGGGCCGTCACGTTCGGCTGGTAGCCCAGCTCGTCGACGGCCCGCTGCACCCGCTCGCGGGTCGCCTCGGCGACCGGAACCGTGCCGTTCACCACGTTCGAGACGGTCTTCACCGAGACCCCGGCCAGCTCCGCCACGTCCTTCAACCGCGGCGCCGCAGCACCGCCACCCGGTACGGACACGCCGCACCCTCCTCCCGCCGGCCGGCGCGAGGGAGCGCGGCCGGCCTCGCCACGACGCCGCCCCTACAGCTACTACAACGTGAGAATACAAGGTCGCCGATGAACGGACAGCATCCCGCGCCCCGGAGCCGGGCCCCGCCCCGGCCGCCTCCGAGACCGGTACCGCCCCCTCGCACCCCCACCCAGAAGGAGCGCACCTTGTCCAGCCAAGTGCAGTCACCCGCAAGGCAGTTGTGGCACAACGCGCGCGCCGCCGCCGCCGTCCTGGCGCTGCTCGTCGCCGCCCTGATCGGCCTGCCCGGCGTCGGCCACGCCGCCACCGCGCTGCCCTGCGACCTGTACGCCTCCGGCGGCACCCCCTGCGTCGCCGCGCACAGCACCACCCGCGCCCTGTTCGCGAACTACGGCGGCCCGCTGTACCGGGTCACCCGGGCCTCCGACGGCGCGAGCACCGACATCGGCCCGCTCGCGGCGGGCGGCTACGCCAACGCCCAGGCGCAGGACCAGTTCTGCAACGGCAGCAGCTGCCGGATCACCCGGATCTACGACCAGACCTCCCGGCACAACGACCTCCTGCCCGGACCCGCGGGCACCGCGGGCGGCGTCGACCGCGGCGCGGACGCCGCCGAGATCGCCGTCACCGCCGGCGGCCACAAGGTCTACGGCGTGTGGATCTCGCCCGGCGTCGGCTACCGCTACACCGGCGTGGCCTCCGGCGTCGCCGTCAACGGCCGGCCCGAGGGCGTCTACATGGTCGCCTCCGGCACCCACGTCGGCGCCGACTGCTGCTTCGACTACGGCAACGCCGAATCCACCCCCGCCGACACCGGCAACGGCCACATGGACGCCGTCTCCATCGCCACCACCTGCTACTTCCCGCCGTGCAGCGGCAGCGGCCCGTGGATCGAGGCCGACCTGGAGAACGGCATGTTCCAGGGCGACAACGGCTCCAACACCGCCAACCTCGGCAACAACACCCCCTACGTCACCGCCGTCCTGAAGAACAACGGCCAGAGCGCGTACGCCCTCAAGGGCGGCAACGCCCAGTCCGGCGCGCTCACCACCTGGTGGAACGGCGCCCTGCCCAGCCGCCCCGGCTACCGTCCGATGCAGCAAGAGGGCGGCATCATCCTCGGCATCGGCGGCGACAACTCCAACCGGAACCGCGGCACCTTCTTCGAGGGCGCCATGGTCGCCGGCTACCCGGGCGACGCCACCGAGAACGCCGTCCAGGCCAACGTCACCTCGGTCGGCTACAGCGGCCGCACCGACCTGCCGAGCGCCCCGCAGGGCATGATCACCGGCCCCGGCGGGCAGTGCGCGGACGTCGCCGCCGACGACACCGGCGCCAACGGCGCCGCCGTCCAGCTGTGGAACTGCCAGACGTACGCCGAGGACCAGCACTGGATCCACAACGCCGACGGCTCGCTCGGCACCATCGGCCGCTGCCTGGACGCCACCGGCAACGGCACTGCCAACGGCACGCTCCTGCAGCTGTGGGACTGCAACGGCGGGGGCGCGCAGAAATGGATCCAGCAGGGCGACGGCTCGCTGCTCAACCCGCAGTCCGGGCGCTGCCTGGACGCCCCCAACGGCAACAGCGCCAACGGCACCCGGCTCCAGCTGTGGGACTGCAACGGCGCCGCCGCGCAGAAGTTCACCGTGAACGGCGGCGGCCCCGTCGCTGGCCCCGGCGGGCAGTGCGCGGACGTCGCCGCCGACGACAGCGGCGGCAACGGCGCCGCCGTCCAGCTGTGGAACTGCCAGTCCTACGCGGTCGACCAGCACTGGATCCACAACGCCGACACCTCGCTCGGCACCCTGGGCCGCTGCCTGGACGCCACCGGCAACGGCACCGCCAACGGCACGCTCCTGCAGCTGTGGGACTGCAACGGCGGCGGTGCGCAGAAGTGGGTGCAGCAGGGCGACGGCTCGCTGCTCAACCCGCAGTCCGGCCGCTGCCTGGACGCGCCGAGCGGCAACACCGCCAACGGCACCCGACTGCAACTGTGGGACTGCAACGGCAGCGCGGCGCAGAAGTTCGCGCTGCGCTGACCGCCGCCCGGAGGCGCTGACCCCTGCCCGAGGGGGCTGACCGGACGTCAGCCGTGCGCGGTGTCGATCACGCAGAAGCGGTTGCCGTCCGGGTCGGCCAGCACCACGAAGTCCGGGTCCGGCGGGTAGCTGTCCCACGCCACCCGCCGGGCCCCCAGCGCCACCAGCCGCTCCACCTCGGCGGCCTGGTCGGCGGCGTCCTGCGCGTAGAGGTCCAGGTGCACCCGGGGGCGCACCTGGACCGGGCTCTCGCTGCGGCCCAGCGCCAACTGCACCCCGCCCGGCCGGGGCGGCAGCAGCACCGCCCACCGCTCGTCGCCGTCCCCGCGCGGGACGTACCCCAGCGCGGCCGTCCAGAACGCCACCGCCCGGGGCACGTCCGCCACCCCCAGCACCACCGAACCCATCGTCAACATGCCCCCATCCTGCCGGACTTCGGCTCAACCGGGCGGGCGACGGGCCGCCAGCAGCTCCGGCAGCGGGGCCGGGACGAACTCCAGGCCCTCCTGTGCGGCCTCCGCCGCCAGCGCGGCCGCCTCGGCCGGCCACATCGGGAACTCCTCCCGGACGCTGCGCACCGGCAGGCCGGCCCGCTCCACCCGGTACTCGAAGACCATCCGCAGCACCCCGCGGTCGGGCACCCGGGTCACGTCCGCCCGGTAACTGTCCACGCCCATCCGGACCGGGCCAAGACCGGCCAAGTCCTCGACGCCGTCCGGGACCCCGACCGGAGGCGGGTCGAACAGCAGCACCCCGCCGGGCACCAGGGCCCGGGCCGCCGCCCGCCACAGGGCGCGCCGGGCCGCCGGTTCCACGCAGCCCACCACGTTGGCGGCGACGGCCAGGTCGGCGACCGCGTCCAGCCCGGCGTCCTCGGCCCGGCCCGGATGGACCGTCAGCCGGGCCCGCCGGTCCGCGCCCAGCGCCGCCGCCCGGGACATCAGCACCGTCCGCATGGCCGCCGCGGGTTCGACCGCGTGCACCGGGACGCCCGAGGACTCCAGTAGCACCTGGGTGACGATCCCGGTGCCCGCGCCGAAGTCGACGATCCCGTGCCGGGCCCGCCCCGCCGCCGCGGCGAACCACCGCTCGGCCCGCCGCCGGTCGGGCTCCGCCTGCAACAGGTCGTAGAACTCGGAACTGACGGCGTAGTCCGTTCCCTCCGCTGTACTCATGCCGTCCACCCTGCCGCACCCGGCCGGTTCCCGGCGCCCCGACAGGCCGCTGGGCCGGGCTGGGCCGGGCTGGGCCGCGCGGGTGAGCGCGGGGCTCCCCGGGGGCGAGGTCCCCGGAGCGGTCCGGCACGGGTGCCAGAGTGTCCGTGGCTTACGATCATCAGACCGAGGACGGTGGACGGCAGTGTCCCGTGACACACCCCGATCCTGGCGGGCCGCGGCCCTGCTGGTGGCAACGATCCTGCTGGTACCGGCGGTTCCGGCCGCCGCCGACCCCGCCCCGGCACCCCCCGCCGGGGCCTTCCCCGCCGAGTCCTCCCCCGCCGGGGCGGACACCGCGCTCGACCTGCTGGCCGCGGAGGTCGACGCCGCCCGGCACACCGCCGAGGCCGCCGAACAGCGCTACACCGCCGCGACCGGGGAGTTGACGCACCGCCGGCAGCTCGCCGCGGACACCGCCCGGCAGGCCGACGAACAGCGCGGACGGCTCGCCGACGCCGAGTCGGAAGCCGCCCGGCTGGTCGCCGACCAGTACCGCAGCGGCGGACTCGGCACCCTGGCCCGGCTGTTCCTCTCCGGCGGACCCGAGGACTTCCTCGACCGGCAGCAGCGCGCCGCCTCCGACTCGCGCAGCGCCGCCACCGTGCTGCGCGACCTGCGCGAGGCCCGCGGCCGGATGGTGCTGCTCGCCGAACAGGCCGCGCAGGCCGAGAAGTCCGCCTCCGACGCCGCCGCCGAGGCCCAACGGGCCCTGGACCGGGCCAAGGAGGACGCCGCCCGCACCGAACGGCTGCTCTCCACCGCCACCGCCGAGCAACTCGGCCAACTGGAGCAGCGGGACAGCGCCCTCGCCGACGCCGCCGCCCGGCAACTGCTCGCCGCGGGCGCCCTCGGCCCCGGCGGCGGGGCCTCCGCGGCCGGCCGCAAGGCCATCGACTTCGCCCTCGCCCAGCGCGGCAAGCCCTACCTGTGGGGCGGCACCGGCCCGGACGCCTACGACTGCTCCGGCCTCACCTCGCAGGCCTGGCAGGCCGCCGGGATCCCGATCCCGCGCACCAGCCAGCAGCAGTGGGCGGGCCTGCACCGGGTCGCGCTGCGCGACCTGCGCCCCGGCGACCTGGTCATCTACCACGGCGACGCCGGCCACGTCGCCCTCTACCTGGGCGGCGGCACCGTCGTGCACGCCCCGCACACCGGCACCGTGGTCAAGCTCGCCCCCGTCACCATGCTCCCGATCCTGGGCGCCGTCCGCCCCGACCCGGACGCCGCCCCGGCCCCGGCACCGGCCCTGCCCGCCCCGGCCCCGTCCCCGTTCGCCGCTCCGACCCCGGACCCCGCACGGTCCTGACGCCCGGGGCCGCTGACGGCCCGTCGGGCGGTTCTCGGGTCAGCCGGTCACCGGGTGGACGTAAGTGCCGCCGTCGGTGCGGGGGTTGGCGCCCTCCCAGTGGAAGGTGAGGCGGCCGGTGCCGCCGGGCGGGGTCAGGGCGATGCCGGTGACCTTGAAACCGGCCTGGCCGGGGGCCTCGTGGCGCAGGTAGTCGACGAGCACCAGGGCCGTTCCGCCGGGGGACAGGGTGACGGTGCGGACGGGGGAGTCCGGGCTGCGGGGCAGGGTCCAGGTGCCGGTGTCGCTGAGCAGGTCGACCTGCGGGTAGCCGGTCATGGTGCAGGGCGCCGGGCCGAGGTTGGTCAGTTCGATCCGCTCGGTGGCCCGTCCGCCGGGCGGTGCGCTGACGGCGGCCCGCAGGTCGTCGGCGGTGCAGCGGCCGCTGCCGTCGCGCACCGCCTCCACCGGGATCACCGTCGCGGCGGTGGCGGCGGGCGGGGCCGGTGCGGCCGGTGGGGCCGGGGCGGTGGCCGGGCCGGGGGCGCAGGCGGTGAGGGCCAGGCCCAGGGCGGCGGTCAGGCCCGCGGTGGCGGCAAGTCGGTTCGGGTGCATGGCGGTTGCGGTCCCACTCGTGATTCGGCGGCCCGTGCGGCGGGGCCGGGGGAGGCTGGCGACCGGTCGGCGCGGGGTGTCCCGGCCCGGTGTGCGGCCATGCTGGCGCAGCTCGATCAACATCGGATCAACGCCGGTGGGCGGCGTCCGCGGAGCCTGTAATTCCGCAGTAACGGCCCCTCCCTACCTTCGGGGAATCCCGCTCCCTCCCTGGAGGATCTCCCCGATGCACCTGCCCCGACAGAACCGGCGCAGAACGGCTCTCTGGGCCACTGCCGCACTGACCGTGACGGCCGGCCTGACCGCGTCCCCGCTGCCCGCGGCGGTGGCCGCCGCCCCCTCCCCGTCCGGCTCCGCCACCGTCCAGGTGGACCCGGCCCTGACCGGCGCGGTGGCGGGGGGCCAGGACGCCACCTTCTTCGTGGTGCTCAAGGACCGCGCCGACCTGGGCAAGTCCAAGGGCAAGGGCTCGCACGCCGAGCGGGCGCGGACCGCCTACCAGCAGCTGCAGGACACCGCGCAGCGCAGCCAGGGCGCGCTGAAGAAGTTCCTGGACGAGCAGAAGGTCGGCCACCAGGACTACTGGATCGCCAACGCCGTCCAGGTCACCGGCGACGCGAAGCTGATCGCGAAGCTGGCCAAGCGCGACGACGTGCAGAAGATCGTCAAGGCGCAGACGTACCACGTGGACGACAGCCAACTGTCGGCCACCGCCGCCACCGACGCGGGCGACGGCACGCCCGAGTGGGGCGTGAAGGACATCGAGGCCGACCAGGTGTGGTCGCAGTACGACGCGCGCGGCGAGGGCATCGTGATCGCCAACGTCGACTCCGGCGTGCAGTACGACCACCCGGACCTGGTCGCCAACTACCGCGGCAACAACGGCGACGGCACCTTCACCAACGACTACAACTTCTACGACCCGACCGGGAACTGCGCCACCCCCAGCACCCCGTGCGACAACAACGGCCACGGCACCCACACGATGGGCACCATGGTCGCCAAGAACGGCATCGGCGTCGCCCCGAACGCCAAGTGGATCGCCGCCAAGGGCTGCGAGTCCTCGCAGTGCTCGGACGAGTACCTGCTGAAGGCCGGCCAGTGGATCCTGGCGCCGACCGACCACAACGGCAACAACCCGCGGCCCGACCTGGCGCCGAACATCGTCAACAACTCCTGGGGCGGTGACGACACCACCTTCTACCAGGACATCGTCGAAGCCTGGAACTCCGCGGGCATCTTCGAAGCCTTCGCGGCCGGCAACGACGGCGACGGCACCACCTGCTCCACCGCGCACGCCCCCGGCTCGCAGGCCCCGTCCTACGGCGTGGGCGCGTACGACGCGAACGGCAAGATAGCGAACTTCTCCGGCTTCGGCCCGTCCCTGGTGGACGGCTCGGCCAAGCCGAACATCTCCGCCCCCGGCGTCAACGTCCGCTCCACCTGGCCGGGTTCGGCGTACATGGCGGAGTCCGGCACCTCGATGGCGACCCCGCACGTGGCCGGGGCGGCCGCGCTGCTGTGGTCGGCCGCGCCCAGCCTGATCGGCGACATCGAGGGCACCCGCGCGCTGCTCGACCAGGGCGCCCGGGACGTCGACGACACCCACTGCGGCGGCACCGCCGGCATGAACAACGTGTGGGGCGAGGGCAGGCTCGACATCCTCAAGTCCGTCGACCTGGCCCCGCACACCGCCGTGAACATCACCGGCAAGGCCACCGACAAGGCGACCGGCGCCCCGCTGGCGGGCATCACCGTCAAGATCAGCTCGGACGCCACCGGCACCCGCACCGTCACCACCGCCCCCGACGGCTCCTACCGGCTCGCGCTGGCCCCCGGCAGCTACGACCTCGCCGCCGCCGGCTACGGCTACGCGAACTTCGAGGTCAAGGGCCTGACGGTCGCCGCCGGGCAGCCGCAGAGCGTCCCGCTGGCGATGACCGCCGTCGCCACCCACGCCGTCACCGGCACCGTGCTGGACGTCACCGGCAAGCCGCTGGCGGGCGCCGTGGTCGAACTCACCGGCACCCCCGTCGCCTCGGTGGTCTCCGGCCAGGACGGCTCGTACACCCTGGGCAAGGTCGCCGAGGGCGGCTACACGCTGACCGTCAAGCCCGCCCAGCCGGTGCTGTGCAACGGCGTCTGGACCGGCCCGCTGGCCGTCGCCGCCGACGTCAAGAAGACCGTGCGGACCCCGGCCCGGACCGACAACTCCGGCACCAGCTGCGCCCCCGCCGCCTACGGCTGGGTCAAGGGCAGCAGCAAGGTCGCGCTCAGCGGCGACGAGGACGCCAAGACCGTCAGCCTGCCGTTCCCGGTGACGTACTACGGCGTGACGTACACCAGCGCCGCCGTCACCACCAACGGCCTGGTCGACTTCCTGCAGCCGCGGATCGGCGACTACGCCAACACCGCGCTGCCCACCGCCTACCAGCCGAACGGCGTCGTCGCCCCGTTCTGGGACGACCTGACCCTCGACAAGAAGGCCACCGTCACCACCGCCACCACCGGCACCGCGGGCAAGCGCACCTTCGCCGTGGTCTGGGACAACGTCCCGCTGGTCGCCGACAGTTCGAAGCGGGTCAGCTTCGAGGTGCTGTTCGACGAGGCCACCGGCGCCATCACCTTCCAGTACCAGAACGTGCCCGGGGCGGGCTCCGGCGCCACCGTCGGCCTGGAGAACCAGGCCGGCACCGACGCCCTCCAGTACTCCTTCAACCAGGCCGTCCTGACCAACGGCTCGGCGATCCGCTTCACCCAGGGAGCCAAGTGATGACCACCCACCGCAGAGCCCTCCGGCTCGCCTCCGGCCTGGTCGCCGCGGGCCTGGCGCTGACCGCCGCCCCGTACGCGCTGGCCGCCGACGCCACCGCCGGGACCGACGGCGTGATCAAGCTGACCGAGCGCCAGGCCCAGGACATCGACGCCCGGCTGAACGCCGACCTGTACCCGCAGGCCGCCGCCACCGACAGCGCCGGGACCGGAACCCCGGACGGCACCGGCAGCGGCAGCCACCTGGACGCCCACGCGCCCGTCACCTTCACCGCCGGCTCCGCCCTGGAGGGCGTGCGCGGCCTGGCCAAGACCGTCCCGGCCGGCTCCGACGGCAGCTACTTCACCCTGCACAGCCTCGGCAACGTCCAGTTGCACAAGGCCGACGGCTCCACCGCCTGGGCCCGCACCAACGCCTCGCTGTACGCCGACTGGCAGGCCAAGCCGCTGCGCCCCTGGGACACCGAGCCGTACCCGGCGCGCATCCCGCTCGGCTACAACCCGCTCGACCCGTTCGGCTCGGACTCCCGCCAGGGCTACGACACCGGCGACCTCACCGGCGACGGCGTGCCCGACCTGGTGATCTCCGCGACCGTCGGCGAAGCGCCCTACCGGCCGATCACCTCGCCCGGCTCCGCGCTCACCTACGGCTCCTTCGTCACCGTCCTGGACGGCTCCACCGGCCAGACCCTGTGGTCCAAGCTGTACGCCACCGCCACCCTCGTCCGGATCGTCGACGGCACCCTGCTGGTCTCCGACGCGCCGAGCAACAACACCAGCGCGGCCCGCACCGCCACCGCCACCCTCAGCGGCATCCGGTTCGACCACGCGGACGGCAAGCTCACCCCCGCCTCGACCTGGACGTACGACACCGGCGTCAGCAAGGCGAGCGGCGAGGCCGCCTGGGGCGACCTGGTGAAGCTCGGCGGCGGCAAGGTCGCGGTCTCCTTCGACCGGCGCCGGACCGCCACCGCCCCGGCCCGCAGCACCACCCTGGTGCTGGACACCGCCGACGGCTCGCTCGGCTGGCAGACCGACGGCGACCTGCTCGGCCGCCAGCTCCAGCTGGACGCCGCCCGCAACCGGCTGGTCGCCGTCGAGCAGACCGACTACTTCGAGGCCGTGAGCTACTCGCTGGTCGCCTACGACCTGGGCACCGGCGCCCGGAAGGTGCTCGACACCCGGGTCAACGCGATGGTCACCGCCCTGACCGTCGGCGACATCGGCAAGGCGGCCGGCGCCGAGTACGTGGTCAGCGAGTCCACCTTCGACGTCAGCCTGTACGTCAACTCCAGCACCGTGCGGGCCCTGGACGGCGCCGACGGCTCCACCGTCCAGTGGACCTCCACCACCAAGCGGAGCTCCGCCGGCGGCGACGGCCCCAGCGCCTGGCAGCTCGACGTCGTCGACGGCACGCTCTACGCCAGCGCCCAGGACGGCACCGGCACCGACACCGCCGAGAACGTCTCCGGCCTGCGCTACGGCACGCTCACCGCGTACAACGGCAACGGCAAGGTCCGCTGGAGCACCGCCGGCACCAGCGCCTCGCCGCGCTTCCAGCAGATCGACGGCGGCGTCGTGCGCACCGTCGACCAGCAGCAGAACATCCACACCTACAACCTCGGCAACGGCAAGCAGAAGAGCCTCACCCCGCTGCAGGGCGACCTCAACTACGCCGCCGCCGCCGACCTGGACGGCGACGGCAGCCAGGACGTCGTCGCGGGCGGCAGCTCCGACGGCGTCTGGGCCTTCTCCGGCCCCTCGCTGCTCACCGGCGCCCCCAAGCAGCTGTGGCGGGCCACCGTCCCCGGCGAGGTGCACGCCGTCGCCACCGGCGACGTCAACGGCGACGGCAAGCCCGAGGTGGTGGTCGCCGCCGACACCGCCACCGTCGTCCTGGACGGCCGCACCGGCAAGGTGCTCACCACCGTCGACGGCGGCGGGAAGTACGTCCGCTCGGTGACGCTGGCCGACCTGGACGGCGACGGGAAGTCCGAGATCCTGGTGCCGACGGACGCGCTGCGCGCCTACCGCGGCGACGGCAAACCGCTGTGGACGTACGGCGCCCCGGCCGGCTCCGGCGAGGTGGTCTTCTCCGACACCGTGGTCTCCGAGGGGACGGTGTTCGCCCAGTACTCGGGCGTCGGCGCCATGCGCAAGAGCGACTCGGTGCAGAACGGCGTCGCCCTGGACGCCGCCAAGGGCACCCTGCGCTGGCAGGCCGACCCCAAGGCGCCCGCCGCCGCCGTCGACGGGAAGCTGCACGGCGCGCTGCTCGACCACGCGGTCTACGCCTCGCCGAAGATCCCGTACGCCGACGGCCACGCCGTGGTCTACACCTGGATCATCACGGCCGTCCCCGGCGGCATCGACGACGGCAGCACCGACCTGGCCAGCCCGATGTCGGTCACCGAGATCCGCGACGGCCGCACCGGCGAGGTGCTCTACCAGAAGGTCGCCGGCAGCCCCTGGTCGCACGGCGACTTCTTCACCGGCGAGGACGGCGACGGCCTCCAGGAGATGGGCTTCGGTGTGCTGCGCCAGTACCTGGCCAACGGCGAGGACCGCTGGACCTCCACCACCGCGCCGCTGCGCACCGCGCAGTTCATCACCGGCCCCGACGGCAAGCGGCTGCTGGTCGGCGGCACCGAGGGCGGCATCGCCGCCTACGACCCGGCGATCGTCGGCGACGGCAACGCCTTCCACTCCGCCCTCGCCCTGGCCGGCGGCCGCGGCAACCGCAGCTACCTGGCGGTCGACCTGGACGGCGACGGCAAGGAGGAGATGGTCTCGCTCAACTTCGACGCCCTCGGCGTCAACCGGGCGGCCGAACTCCTCGGCGGCGGCGTGCTGTCGATCGACAACGGCATTCACCAGATGACGACGTTCAAGCTCTCCTGAGGTTCTCCACGGAACCCCCGCGAGACCGCCCGAACGGGTAAAGACCCGGTACCCCGCAGGCTCCCGCCTGCGGGGTGCCGGGCTCGTTCGTGTACTGTTACCGGCCTTATGGGCGCACGAGAGACAGACCGGACGGACACCGCACCACCCATGCTGCGCCTTTACCTCTTCGAGGGATTCCGGGCCGAACGCGACGCGGGGCCGCCACTTGCCGAACGCTGGCCCCGGCCCGGCGCCCGCGCCCTGGTCAAACTGCTCGCCGTCACCCCCGGCCACCGGCTGCACCGCGAACAGGCCATGGAGACCTGCTGGCCCGACGCCGACCCGTCCGCCGCCGCCGGCAGCCTCCGGGTCGCCCTGCACGCCGCCCGGCACGCCCTCGAACCCGAACTCGCCCCCCGCGCCGCCTCCTCCTACCTCAAGGCCGACGGCGGACTCCTGCTGCTCGACCCCGCCGCCGTCTGGATCGACGCCGACCACGCCGAACAGGCCGCCGAGGACGCCCTCGCCGACGGACGGGCCGAACAACTCGCCCACGCGATAAGCCAGTTCAGCGGCGAACTGCTCCCCGAGGACCGCTACGCGCACTGGGCCCAAGCCCGCCGCAGCCGGCTCGACCGGCTGCGCGAACACCTCCTGCTCCGGCTCGCCGCCGCCCACCTCGACCAGGACCGGCCCGAGGACGCCGCCGCCTGCGCCGAACAGGTCCTCGCCACCAGCCCCGCCGAGGAACTCGCCCACCGCCTGCTCATCGACGCCTGCCTGCGCCAGGGACAGCGCCGCCGCGCCCTGCGCCAGTACCACCAGTGCCGCGAAGCCCTCGACACCGAACTCGGCATCCGCCCCGGCCCCGAGACCGAACGCCTGCACCGCGCCGCCCTCGCCGCCGCCCCCGCACCCGCACCCGCCGCCACCGCCCTCCCCGCCCGGCTGCGCACCGCCGCCCCCACCCGGCTGCACGGCCGGGACGCCGAACTCGACCGCCTGCTCGACCCCGCCGGACCGCCCGTGCGCCTGCTCACCGGCGAAGCGGGCATCGGCAAGACCCGGCTCGCCGCCGAAGCCGCCCGCCGCGCGGCCGCCGCCGGCACCGCCGTCCTGTGGGGCAGCGGCCAGGACGCCGAGGACCACACCCCCTACGGCGCCTTCGCCGCCGCCCTCGACGGCTGGCTCGCCGAACACGACCCCGCCGAACGGGCCAGGGTCGGCGCCGAGTACCCCGAACTCGCCGCCTTCCTCCCCTCGCTCGGCCAGATCCCCACCGGCACCGCCCGCAGCCCCGAGGAGGAGCGCGACCGGCTGTTCCGGGCCGGCGCCGCCCTGCTCGGCGACCTCGCCGCCACCCGCCCCGTCCTGGTCGTCCTCGACGACCTGCACGCCGCCGACACCGGCTCCCACCAGCTCCTCGGCCACCTCGCCCGGCGCGCCCAGGACCGCCGCACCCCGCTGCGCTTCCTCGCCACCTACCGCGAGGAGGAACTCCCCGACGGCGACGTCCGCCGCCTCGCCGTCACCGCCCTGCTCCGCCAGCAGCTCGCCGCCCGCGAGGAACTCGGCCGGCTCGGCGAGGCCGCCGTGCTGGCCGCCGTCCGCGAGGCCACCGGCCGCGCCCCCCGCCCCGAAGTGTGGGAACTCTCGCTCGGCAACCCGCTGTTCGCCCTCGAACTCGCCCGCGGCGGCGACCGCGGCGACGCCCCCGACCAGCCCCCCGCCGGCGTCCGCGACCTGGTCGGCGAACGCCTCGTCCGGCTCGACCCGCACGCCCGCCGCTTCGTCGAAGCGCTCTCCGTGGCCGGCGGCGAGGCCGCCCTCGCCGAACTCCTCGACGTCGCCGAACACGGCCTGCACCCGCCCGTCACCGGCGCCGCCGCCGCCGACGCCGTCGAACACGCCATCGCCGCCGCCCTGGTCGAGGAACGCCAGGTCGTCATCGCCGGACGCGCCGAAGCCGGACTCGCCTTCCGCCACCCGCTCGTCCGGCTCACCTGCTACGACGGCCTCTCCGCCGTCCGCCGCCGCCAACTGCACGCCTCCTACGCCCAGGCCGTCCAGCGCCGCCGCCCCGACGCCGTCGACGCCCTCGCCTCCCACTTCACCCGCGCCGACGACCCGCGCGCCGCCGACTACCTGCGCCGCGCCGCCGAACGCGCCGCCGCGCTCTACGCCAACGACACCGCCGACCGCTACTACCGCGACCTGGTCGCCCGCCTCGACGTCGACGCCGCCCGCGCCCGGCTCGCCCACAGCCAGGTCCTGCGCCGGATGGGCGAACCCGGCCGCGCCGCCGAGGTGCTGCGCAGCGCGCTCGCCGAGTTCCTGGCCCGCGGCGCCCACGACGACACCGTCATCGCCGCCGCCCACCTCGCCGAGGCGCTGTTCCGCACCGGCGAGTCGGAGAGCGCCGACGCCGTCCTGCGCGCCCACCCGCCCGGCGAGGACACCGGCCCCGAGGCCCGCGCCCTGCACCACCTCGCCCGCTCCAACCTCGACCAGGTCCACGGCCGCTACCAGGACGCCCACCGGGCCGCCCGCCGCGCCCAGCAGCCCGCCGAACACGTCCCCGGCCCCGCCGGCCAGCTCCTGCAAGCCCGCTCGCACGCCATGCAGGCCATCAACCTCGGCCTGGCCGGCCGCTTCGGCGAAGCCCGCGAGGCCGGCGACCGCGCCCTCGCCCCCGCCCAGGCGTACGGCGAACCCACCCTGCTCGGCGCCGTGCTCTCCACCCTGCGCGAGAACGCCCGCCGGCACGGCCGCCTGCACGACGCCGTCCGCTTCGGCCGGCAGGCCCTCGACCACGCCCGGCAGTCCGGCGACCCCGTCGCCACCGCCTTCGAACAGCTCAACCTCGCCGAACTCCACCTCCTGCTGGAGGAGAACGACACCGCCGCCCAGTACGCCGAAGCCGCCGTCGCCGGCGCCGCCTGGGACGACGCCTGGTCGCTGCCCTACGCCCTGGCCGTCCTCGCCCGCGTCCTGCTGCGCACCGGCGACCGCGAACGCGCCGCCGCCCTCCTGGAACGGGCCGGCGCCCCCGAGGACCAGCAGGCCCACCACGAAGTGCGGCGCGCCCGCGCCCTGTACGCCCTGCACGCCGCCGACCCGGACGGCGCGCTGGCCGCCCTCGGCGACGGCGCCGCCGAACGGGCCCCCGAACTCGCCGCCTACGCCCACCTCGCCGCCGGACGCCCCGCCGAAGCCGCCCGGATCGCCGCCGCCGAAGCCGCCCGCGCCCGCAGCACCGGCGAACGCCTCGCCGAGAACGAGGCCCTGATCGCCCACGCCACCGCCGCCACCCGCCTCGGCGACGGCGCCACCGCCCGCACCGCCCTCACCCGCGCCGACCACCTCGCCCGCACCCTCCCCTACCCCTCCGGCCTCACCCGGGTCCTCGCCCTCCGGGCCGAACCGGGCAGTTGACCGCCCGCGGCCCGCCTACCATGGACGGATGCCGCAGCCCGACCCCCGGCCGTACTGGAACACCAACGTCGCCAGGCACCCCGGCATCCTGCGCGAGGTCCCGCCCGGGTGCGGCGCCGCGCTCGACGTCGGGTGCGGGGACGGGCTGCTGGTGCGGAAACTGAGCGGCCGGGCGGCCCGGGTCACCGGCATCGACAGCTCGCCGGAGATGATCGCCGAAGCCCGGCGGCAGACGGCCGGGGAGCCCGCGGCCGACTTCCTGGAGGGCGACTTCCTCACCGCCGAACTCCCCACCGGGGCCTACGACTTCATCTGCTCGGTGACCGCCGTCCACCACATGGACTTCACCGCCGCGCTCACCCGGATGCGCGAACTGCTGCGCCCCGGCGGCACCCTGGTGGTCGTCGGGATCGCCCGCGAGAGCACCCCCGCCGAACGGGCCTTCCTGATCGCCGCCGCCCCGCTCGTCCGGGCCGTCAAAGTGCTCCGCCGGGCCAGTGCCCCCGCCGGCATGCCGGTCGCCGACCCGCGGATGGGCTACGGCCAGGTCCGCGCCGAGGCCCGCCGCCTGCTGCCCGGCGTCCGCTACCGGCGGCACCTGCTGCGCCGCTACTCGCTGACCTGGCACAAGCCCGCCCGCTGAGCCCGGCGGGGCGGTGCCGACCTCGAAGGCCACGGCGGCGCCGGGGACGGGGCGGCCGGTGGCGGTGCCGGTGAGGGCGGCCGACAGATTGAGGGTGATGCTCAGCCAGCCGGGTGTGAGCGAGAGCAGCAGCGGCCGGCGGTGACCGCTTCCGCCCGCTGCGGGCCGTTCCGCGACCGGAAAGGACCCGGTGGGAACCGGGGCGCCGCAGGGTTGGCAGGATGGGGACCGGACGGAACGGGCGAGGGAGGGGGGACGGGTGGGCGGCTGGGAGCGGGCGTTGGACGCGGCGGGGGTGCGGGAGTCGGAACTGCGGGCCGGGTACGGGCGGGAACGGGAGCGGGTGGTGGCGTACAAGCGGGAGGTCGCGCTGGCCGCCGGGCTGCTGCTGCCGCCCGCGACCGTCCCGCACGTGATCGCCGCGACCGCGTTCATGCACCGCACCGACGACCTGCTCGACAGCGGACCGGTCGACACCCGGCGGGCCGCGTCCGCCCGTTGGCGCGAGCGGGTCACCGCCGCGCTGGAGGCCGGGCGCACCGACGACCCCGAGCTGGGGCCGCTGCTGCACAGCGCCGCGGCGCGCCCGGTGCTGCGCGGGCGGGTGCTGGAGTTCCTGGCCGCCGCGGACGCCGACCTCGACTTCGCGGGCTTCGCCACCGAGGCCGACTACCAGACCTACCTGGACGGGTACTCGCTGCCCGGCTTCATGGTGGTCGCCGCGCTGCTCGGCCCCGACGGCGACCAGGACGCCTACCGGGCCGCCTGCCGGACGTTCATCGACTCCAGCCAGCGGCTGGACTTCGTCAACGACCTCGCCGAGGACCTCGCGGAGGGCAGGCTCACCCTCCCGGAACGGGCCCTGGCCGCGCACGGCGTCACCCGCGCCGACCTCGAAGCCGCCCGGGACACCCCCGCCGTCCGGGCCCTGCTCGGCGAACTGCTCGACCGCTCCGACCGCGACCGCGCCGCCGCCGGCGCGATCGTCGAACTCGCGCCGCCCGCGCACCGGCCGATGATCCGCTGCATCATCGGCGTCGAACGGCTCACCGCCGCCGCCGCCCGCGCCGACCTCGGCGCACTGCCGCGCCGCCCGGCGAGCCCCGGCAAGCCGGGCCTGCTGCGGCTGCTGACCCGCGAGTACCTCCGGGCCCGGCGGCTGCGCTGAGGACCCCGGGCCGGGCGTCAGGAGCCGGGCCGCTCGGTCATGGTGGCGCCGGCCGCCGTGCGGGGCAGCAGGAAGGCGCCGGCGGGCAGCGAGCCGTCGGCCGGGCGCGGGCCCTCGGCGCCGGCCGGGTCGGTGGAGGCGAACAGGTCGGCGGCCGGGGCGTCCCAACTGTTGCCGGATGAGCGGGACTTCGGGGCGCGTTGGACATCCCGGCCGTTGCCGAGGGCGGCGTTGGCGGCCAGCTCGGCCGCCGCGTCCGGCAGGTAGAAGCCGGCCAGGGCGTTGCGGAGGGCGGAGTTGCCGGTCAGCCGCAGCGCGCCCGGGTTGCCCTCGTCGTTGAAGCCCAGGCCGGAGTTGTCCCAGGCCGCGTTGTTGGCCACCAGGTGCGCCACCGGGGCGCGGCCGCCCCCGCCGCCCAGGGTGAAGCCGTTGCCGTTGCGGTACGACCAGTTGCTGTCCACCGTCACCGGGTCGGTGAAGCCGCCCAGGTCGAGGCCGTCGGTGGCGTTGCCGTGGAAGCGGTTGCCGCGCACCACGTTGCCCGCGCCCGAGCCGAAGGTCAGGCCCAGCCCGATGCCCGCGGTGCCGGCCGCGTCCCGGTTGTCGTAGAAGTCGCTGTCCAGCACCGCGTTCCCGCTCGTCCCGGCGTCCCGCAGCAGCAGCCCCGAGCGGCCGTTGCCGTGGAAGGCGAGGCGTTGGAACACCATCGAGCGGCAGCCGGTGCACACCCAGCCGTGGCCCGCCGCGCCGCGCAGCTCCAGGCCCTGGACGGTCCAGAAGCCGCCGCTCTGGGTGACCGCCCAGGCGGAGTCGGGCAGCGCGGCGGCGTCCAGCACCGGGTGCTCGTCGCGGTAGGCGGAGAGGGTGATCCGCTGCCCGGCGGTGCCCGCCGCGGTTATGCCCACCGGCGCCGCCAGCCGGTAGGTGCCGCCGCGCAGCGCGATGGTCTGGCCCGGCCGGACGGCGGACGCGGCCCGGGCCAGGGAGGCGAACGGGTGCGCCAGCGAGCCGTCCGCGTCGTCCGAACCGTCCGGCGCGACGTACAGGTCCGCGACCGCCACGCCGGGGCCGGGGGCCGCGGGCCGGGCGGACGCGGTGGGGGAGGGGGACGGGGACGGGGACGCCGAGGGGGCTTCGGAGGGCGGCGGCGCCTGGGTGGCAGCGGTCGTGGGCGTGGTCGCGGCCGTGACGGGTGCGGGGGGCTGCGGGGCGGGGGAGTCCGGGCCCGACCACGGGACGACGGCCAGCAGCACCGCCGTCGCCGCGGCGACGGCGCCCGCCGCCGTCCACCCGGCGGTCCGGCCCGCGGCGGTCCGGCCCGCGGTGGGGACGCCCTTGCGCAGCGCGGCGCCCAGCCCGTCCGCGAGCCGGTCCGGCACCAGCAGCACGCCGAGGCCGGGCAGCAGCCGTTCCGGGGCGACCAGGCCGGTGGCGCGGTCCTCGCAGGCGGCGCACTCGCGCAGGTGCCGGGCCAGCCGCTTGCGCCACACCGAGCCGGGCCGGCCGTCCCACCCGGCGGCGGCCCGTTCGAGCCCGGCGCAGCGGGGCGTGGCGTCCAAGGCCCGCACCAGGGCGCGGACCAGGTCGAGTTGGGCCTTCATCCGCTTCAACTTGACGGCGGCGTGCGCGGGTTGGAGGCCGAGCGCGGCGGCGAGCTCGGTGCGGGTGAGGATGCCATCGGTCTCCTGCCACCACAGGGCCAGCAGTTGGCGGTCGGCCTGGTCCAACCAGGCGGTGGCGCGCACGAGTTCGCGGCGCTGGGCGGAGAGCAGCAGTTCGGCGACGCTCCGGTCGGCGAAGTCGGTGCCCGGGTCGGGGACGTCCAACGACTCGAAGCGGTGCGGCAGTTCCACCGTCCGGCGGCGCCCGTGCTCCTGGGCCCGGCGGTAGGCGATGGCCACCAGCCAGGACCTGAAACGTTCGGGCTCGCGCAGACCCGCCAGCCCGTGCACCGCCCGCAGCATGGTCTCCTGGGTCAGGTCGTCGGCGTCCGTCGGACCGACCGCCCGGGCCAGCAGGTTGTAGACCAGCGGCAGGTGCGTGCCCAGCAGCCGCTCCAGCGCCGCCGCGTCCCCCTGCTGGGCCGCCGTCACCAGTCGCGGGACGTCCGTCACCGCCTCCCGCCGACCGTCCGCGAGCACCGCCGCCACCCCTCTCCGTCCCCGACCGACCGCACCGGGGTCCGCATCCTGGCATGACCCCGCCCGGGCAGTAAAGCGGTTCGGTACCCGGCCTCCTCCCGGCGGTCCCCGTCCGGCCCTCCGGTGACGCCCGTCCGTCCCCCGTCCGTCCCCCGTCCGTCCCCCGTCCGTCCCCCGACACGCCCGGGAACGGCCAGCAGATGTGCGTCGTATCGCACAGGTGAGATATGTTCACGCGGTGAGCGAAGACTACCTCTCCCGCATCGGCAAGCTCGTCCGCGCCGCCCGCACCCACAAGGGCTGGACGCAGAGCCAGCTCGCCACCGCCCTCGGCACCACCCAGAGCGCGGTGGCCCGGATCGAGTCCGGCGGCCAGAACATCGGACTGGACCTGGTCGCCCGGATCGGCGAGGCGCTCGACAGCGAGATCGTCTCGCTCGGCGTGGCCGGGCCGATGAACCTGCGGGTGGTCGGCGGCCGCCCCCTCTCCGGCAGCATCGAGGTCCGCACCAGCAAGAACGCCTGCGTCGCGCTGCTCGCCGCCTCCCTGCTCACCACCGGCCGCACCACCCTGCGGCGCGCGGCCCGGATCGAAGAGGTCTACCGGCTGCTGGAGGTCCTCGCCAGCATCGGCGTCCGCCACCGCTGGACCAACGGCGGCACCGACCTGGAGATCACCCCGCCCGCCGAACTCGACCTCTCCGGCATGGACGAGGACGCCGCCCGGCGCACCCGCAGCATCCTGATGTTCCTCGGCCCGCTGCTGCACCGCGCCGACCACTTCGAGATCCCCTACGCGGGCGGCTGCGACCTCGGCACCCGCACCGTCCAGCCGCACCTGTCGGCACTGCGCCAGTTCGGCCTGCACGTCAGCGCCACCACCGGCACCTACCGGGCCACCGTCGACCGCGGCGTCTCCCCGCAGCGCCCGATCGTGCTCACCGAACGCGGCGACACCGTCACCGAGAACGTGCTGCTGGCCGCCGCCCGGCACCCCGGCACCACCGTCATCCGCAACGCCAGCGCCAACTACATGGTCCAGGACCTGTGCTTCTTCCTGGAACTGCTCGGCGTCCGGGTCGAGGGCATCGGCACCACCACCCTCACCGTGCACGGCAAGGCCGTCATCGACGCCGACGTCGACTACGCCCCCTCCGAGGACCCGGTCGAGGCGATGAGCCTGCTCACCGCCGCCGTCGTCACCGACTCCGAACTCACCATCCGGCGCGTCCCGATCGAGTTCATCGAGATCGAGCTCGCCGTCCTGGAGGAGATGGGCCTCGACTGCGAGCGCGGCCCCGAGTACCCGGCCGCCAACGGCCGCACCCGGCTCACCGACCTCACCGTGCGCCCCTCCAAGCTGGTCGCGCCGATCGACAAGATCCACCCGATGCCGTTCCCCGGCATCAACATCGACAACCTGCCGTTCTTCGCCGCCATCGCCGCCTGCGCGCACGGCAGCACGCTGGTCCACGACTGGGTGTACGAGAACCGCTCGGTCTACCTCACCGAACTCGGCCGGGTCGGCGCCAGCGTCCAACTCATGGACCCGCACCGCGTCCTGGTCGAGGGCCCGACCCGCTGGCGCGCCGCCGAGATGATGTGCCCGCCCGCGCTGCGCCCCGCGATGGTGCTGCTGCTGGCGATGCTGGCCGCCGAGGGCACCTCGATCCTGCGCAACGTCTACGTGATCAACCGCGGCTACGAGGACCTGGCGGCCCGGCTCAACTCGGTGGGCGCGCAGATCGAGGTCTTCCGCGACATCTGACACCGACACGCACCAGCACGGCATCGCACCAGTGCGGTGAGGGGCGCCCGGCCGACGGTCGGGCGCCCCTCCGCGTGCCCGCCCCGAGGGGCCGGCGGAAATCCCGCTGAAAAGTTTCTGTCATCCCGTCGTGCCGCCGCCCGTCTACAGGGGTGCTGCGGGCCGACCCGGCCGGCAGCGAGGGTTCCCTGTGCAGAGAGGGCGGACCGATGTCCGGAAGATTGCGTGGCGCGGCGGTGGCCGCGGTGGTGCTCGGGGCGGGGGTGGTGACGGCCGCCCCGGCCGGTGCGGCCACCCTGCCGGCCGCCGGGACGTACCAGTTGGCGGTGGTGAAGAGCGGGATGTGTCTGGACGTGCCGTCGGGTTCGACGGCGTCGGGGGCGAAGTTGCAGCAGTGGGGGTGCGGGGCCGGGCAGGGCAATCAGCAGTTCCGGTTGGTGCCGGTGTCCTCGGGTGTGTACCAGTTGGTGAACGTGAAGAGCGGGATGTGCGTGGACGTGCCGTCGGGTTCGACGGTGAGCGGGGTGCAGTTGCAGCAGTGGGGGTGCGGGGCGGGGCAGAGCAACCAGCAGTGGTCGCTGGTGGCGAGCGGGTCGGGGACGTTCCAGGTCGTCAGTGTGCGCAGCGGGTTGTGCGTCAGTGACCAGGGTGCGTCGACCACTTCGGGGACGCCGGTGATCCAGGAGACCTGCACCGCCAACACCAACAAGCAGTGGGCCTTCCGCCCCGTCGGCAGCACCGCCGCGCCGACCGTCGCCCAGGACGGCACCGGCCGTTACAGCACCGTGCAGGCGGCGATCGACGCCGTCGGCAGCGGCAACGCCAGCCGGGTGGTGATCACCATCAAGCCCGGCACCTACCGGGAGAAGGTCACCGTCCCCGCCGACAAGCCGTTCGTCACCCTCCAGGGGCTGGGCGCGGGCCCGGCGGACGTGGTGCTGGTCGGCAACCGGAACGCCGGCAGCTACGGCACCTCGGGCAGCGCCACGGTGGTCGCGCAGGGCCACGACTTCACGGCGACCAACCTCACCTTCAGCAACGACTTCGACGAGAACAGCTCCGACACCGGCGACCAGGCGCTCGCACTCTACCTGGACGCCGACCGGGCGCTGCTCGACAACGTGCGGCTGCTGGGCGACCAGGACACCTTCCTGGTCAACGAGAGCGCCCGGACGTACGTGGTCGGCTCGTACGTCGAGGGGACGGTCGACTTCATCTACGGCGGCGGCGTCGCCGTGTTCGACAACTGCCGGATCCACGAGAAGCGCACCACCGGCGGCCCGGTCACCGCCGCCAGCACCCCGGCCGCCCGAGCCTACGGCTTCCTGTTCTACCGCTCGACGGTGGACGGCACGACCGCCGGCAAGACCCAGCTGGGGCGGCCGTGGCGGCAGGACGCGCAGGTGGTGTACCGGGAGTCGGTGCTGACCGACACCATCGCCACCGCGCAGCCCTGGACCGACATGTCCACCAGCACCTGGCAGAAGGCCCGGTACTTCGAGTACCGCAACACCGGCGCGGGCGCGGGCGTGAACGCCAACCGCCCGCAGCTCACCGACGCCCAGGCCGCCGCCTACACCCCGCAGAAGTACCTGGCGGGCGCCGACGGCTGGAACCCCGTCCGATGACCACCACCGCCGTTCGAAGGGACACCACCATGCGAGCCACCACCACCCGCCGCCTGACCGCCACCGCCGCGGCCCTGCTGCTCGGCGCGGGCACCGTCTCGGTCCTCGGGGCCCCGGCGGAGGCCGTCACCCTGCCGGCCGCCGGGACGTACCAGTTGGCGGTGGTGAAGAGCGGGATGTGTCTGGACGTGCCGTCGGGTTCGACGGCGTCGGGGGCGAAGTTGCAGCAGTGGGGGTGCGGGGCCGGGCAGGGCAATCAGCAGTTCCGGTTGGTGCCGGTGTCCTCGGGTGTGTACCAGTTGGTGAACGTGAAGAGCGGGATGTGCGTGGACGTGCCGTCGGGTTCGACGGTGAGCGGGGTGCAGTTGCAGCAGTGGGGGTGCGGGGCGGGGCAGAGCAATCAGCAGTGGTCGCTGGTGGCGAGCGGGTCGGGGACGTTCCAGGTCGTCAGTGTGCGCAGCGGGTTGTGCGTCAGTGACCAGGGTGCGTCGACGGCCTCGGGGACGCCGGTGATCCAGGAGACCTGCACCGCCAACACCAACAAGCAGTGGGCCTTCCGCCCCGTCGACACCGGACGGACCTGGTCGAACACCGCGGACGGCTTCGCCTCCACCGGCGGCGGGACGACCGGCGGCGCGGCCGGACCGACCGTCACCGTCACCAGCTACGCCGACCTGGTCGAGTACGCGACGGCGGACGGCCCCTACACGATCCGGGTCGCGGCGGCCGTCACCGCCTCCCCGTACGGCCACGAGATCCCGGTGAAGTCGGACAAGACCATCGTCGGCGTCGGCACGGCGGGCGAGATCGTCCACGGCGGGTTCTTCCTCGGCACCGGCGTCCACAACGTGATCCTGCGCAACCTCACCATCCGGGACGCGCAGATGGCCGACGACGACCCGGACGACAAGGTGTACGACTACGACGGCATCCAGATGGACACCGCCGACCACGTGTGGATCGACCACAACCGGATCGAGCGGATGAACGACGGCCTGATCGACAGCCGGAAGGACACCAGCTACCTCACCGTCTCCTGGAACGTCCTCGGCGAGGAGAACAAGGCGTTCGGCATCGGCTGGACCGACAACGTCACCGCCCGGATCACCATCCACCACAACTGGATCCACGACACCAACCAGCGCAACCCCAGCGTGGACAACGTCGCCTACGCCCACCTCTACAACAACTACCTGCAGAACGTCGCCTCCTACGGCAACCTCTCGCGCGGCGCCTCCCGGACGGTGATCGAGAACAGCTACTACGACCACGTCAACAACCCCTACTACAACGACACTTCCGCCGCCGCGCTGAGCCAGAGCGGCAGCATCGTGGTCAACAGCACCGGCAAGCAGCAGACCAACGGCACCACCTTCACCCCGTCCTCCTTCTACCCGTACACCCTGGACCACGCCAAGGACGTGCCCGCGCTGCTCGCCCAGTACGCCGGCCCGCAGAGCACCATCGGCTGACACCCCGCCGGGTCCGCCCCCGCGCCGGGTGGGGGCGGGGGCGGGCCCGGCGTTCCCCCGCCCGGGTGGCTCCACCCCGCGCCACGGTAAGCCTGCCCGCCGCCGCGGACGGGGTGGCCGAGCATCGACGGCGGAGGTGTGCGATGTACGGACGAGAGAGCCTGGCCCAGACCGGAGCCACCATCACCCTGCTCGGTGCGAGCGTCGCCTACGAGTGGGTCCTGGCGGTCATCGTCGCCATGGTCCTCGGCGGCGCGGCGCTCTACCGGTGGGCGAACCGGGGGAACCGCCATGAACCGCACTAGCGGCCGGACGGCGTGCGTCCTGGGCGTCGCGGGCATGGCGGCCTGGATCGTGGTCTGCCGCACGCTGCTCAACCCCCACGCCCGCCCCGCCCTGACGGTGCTCTACCTGCTCAGCGGCGCGCTGGTCCTGCTGTGCCTGGTCGCCTCCCGGGCCAACCTCCGGCGCGGGCGCGGACCGGTCGCCCCCGGCCGGGTGGTGGCGATCGTCCCCGCCTACGAGGAGGACCCGCAGCTCCTCGACGACACCCTGCGGGCCCTGCTGCGGCAGACCCGGCAGGTCGACGAGATCCACGTGGTCGACGACGGCTCCGCCCGGCACCCCGTCCGGACCTTCGACCACCCCCGGGTCCGCTTCCACCGGCAGGACAACGCGGGCAAGCGCCGCGCCCAGGCCGCCGTACTGGCCGAACTGCGGCCCGCCGACTGGGACTTCGTCCTCACCGTCGACTCCGACTCGGTCGCCGCCGACGACGCGCTGGAGCACCTGCTGCGGGCGATGAGCGATCCTCGGGTGACGGCCGCGACCGGCGTCGTCCTCACCCGCAACCACCGGCAGAACGCGCTCACCCGGGTGGTGGACCTCAACATCGGCGCCTCCTGCCTGCTCACCCGGGCTGCCCGCTCGCTGTTCGGAGTGGTCGAGACCACTTCCGGCGCGCTGGCGCTCTACCGGGCGCCCGTCCTGTTCGACAACCTCGCCGACTACGTCACCTCCGGCACCGGTGGCGACGACCGCCGACTGACCATGTACGCCCAGTTGCGCGGCCAGGTCGTCGCCGTCCACGACGCGCTCGTGCACTCCGTCATGCCGCACACCCTGCGCGGCACCTTCCAGCAGCGGGTGCGCTGGGGCAAGTCCTCCTGGGTGGCGCTGCCGTTCGCCGTCACCAACCTCTCCTGGCGGCAACTCCTCTTCCCCCTGCTGGCGGTGGTCCAGTGGGCCACCCTGCCCGCGCTGGCCGCGATGCTCCTCACCGGAACCCTCTCCCGCACCGACCCGCCGCACTGGTGGGCGATCGCCGCCTCCTACCTGTTCGTCCGCTACCTGGAGGCCGCGCAGTACGTGCTGCAACGCCCCGGCCTGAGCCTGCGCGCCCGCCTGCTGCGCCTGCTCTGGGCCACCCCCGCCGACGTGCTGCTGACCCTGCTGGTGCTCTACCCGGCCAAGTACTGGGCGCTGTGCCGCCTCCGCCACTGGGGCTGGCACACCCGCGGCGACGCGCACGCCGGGGCCCGGCAGGCCCTGCGGGGGTCCGCCGCGCGCTGAGCGGCGCGCCCGTCGGCCGGAGTAGATTGGGGGCCGGGCACCGGGAGGGGGCGAAGGTGACGGCGGAAGCGGTCGAACGGACGCAGGTGGGGCCGCTGTTGGCGCAGTGGCGGCGGCGGCGCGGAGTCAGCCAACTGGAACTGTCCCACCTGGCGGGCGTCTCGGCCCGGCACGTCGGCTTCGTGGAGACCGGGCGCTCGCAGCCGAGCCGCGAGATGGTGCTGCGGCTGGCCGAACACCTGGACGTGCCGCCGCGCGAGCGCAACGCGCTGCTGCTGGCCGCCGGCTACGCGCCCGTCTACCACGAGAAGCCGCTCGACGACCCGGCGATGCGGCCCGTCCTGGACGCGGTCCGGCGGGTGCTGCGCGGCCACCACCCCTACCCGGCCGTGGTGATGGACGGCCGGCGCGACGTCATCGCGTCCAACGAACCGTTCGACCGGCTGTTCACCGAGGGCGTCGCCGCGCACCTGCTCCGGCCGCCGGTGAACGTCCTGCGGCTGGCCCTGCACCCCGACGGGATGGCCCCCCGGATCGTCAACCTCGGCCGGTGGCGCGGCAAACTGCTCACCGGGCTGGCCCGCCGTTCGGCCCTCGACGGAAACCTCCGGCCGCTGTACGAGGAACTGCTCGGCTACCCGTGCGAGCAGCCGGTGCCCGAGGCCGACATCCCCGGCCCCGACGAGATCATGCTCCCGCTCGAACTGCGGTGCGGAGAGCGGGTGCTGTCGTTCCTCGCGACCTTCACCACCTTCGGCACCGCCCGCGACCTGACCTCCTCCGAGCTGATCATCGAGAGCTTCTTCCCGGCCGACGACGACACCGCCGCCTACCTGTCAGGTAGTTGAGGCACCCGGCGGCCCCGGGGAGAGTGGAGCACGCACCGCGCCCCGCCCCCGTTCCGGGGTGGAACGGCGCGGGCCCACCCTTCCCCGCAGTCGCACTCGCAGGAGCCCGCTCACCCATGACCGACAGCACCACCGCGCCCGCGGCCGCCCCGACCACGACTCCGCCACCGGGGCCGCACCGCGCCACCCTGCCGATCGTCCTCACCGGTGTCTTCCTCGCCGGACTCGACTTCTTCATCGTCAACGTCGCCGTCCCCGCCCTCCAGCAGGACCTGCGCGCCACCGACGCCCAGATCCAACTCGTCGTCGCCGCCTACGCGTTGACCTACGGCGTCGGCCTGATCACCGGCGGCCGACTCGGCGACCTGTACGGGCGCCGACGCGTCCTCGCCCTCGGGATGACCCTGTTCACCGCCGCCTCCGTCGCCGCCGGGGCCGCACCCAACGCCGAACTCCTGATCGCCGGACGGGTGTTGCAGGGCGCCGCGGCCGCCCTGATGGCCCCCCAGGTGCTCGGGGTCATCACCACTTCCTACCAGGGCCCGGCCCGCACCCGGGCGGTCAGCTGGTACGCGGCCGCCTCCGGGATCGCCGCCGTGTTCGGCCAGTTGATCGGCGGCGTGCTGATCCGCGCCGACCTGTTCGGCCTCGGCTGGCGGGCCTGCTTCCTGGTCAACCTGCCGATCGGACTGGTCGCCGCGACCGCCGCCGCCCGCCTGCTGCCCGAGTCCAAGGCCCCCGGCCGGCCCCGGCTCGACCTGACCGGCCTGCTGCTGGTCACCGCCGCGCTGACCGCGATCTGCCTACCGTTGATCGAGGGCCGCGAACGCGGCTGGCCGCTGTGGACCTGGCTGCTGCTCGCCGCCGGGCCGCCGCTGCTCGCCGCGTTCACCGTCCACCAGCGCCGGCTGCGCCGCTCCGGCGGCTCGCCCTCGCTCGACCTGGCGCTGTTCCGGGAACGCGCCTTCACCGCCGGCCTGGCCGCCCAGCTCACCTTCTGGGCCTCGATGGCCTCGTACTTCCTGGTGTTCGCGCTCTACCTCCAGCAGGGCCGCCACCTCGCGCCGATCGGTTCCGGCCTGGTGTTCAGCGTGCTCGGCGTCGGCTACGTCGCCGCCTCCGCCAACGCCCGGCACCTGGCCGCCCGGATCGGCCGGCACGCCGTCACGGTGGGCTGCGCGCTGCGGGCGGCCGGACTGCTGCTGGAACTGTGGGCCGTCAGCGGCCCCGACCGCGGCCTGTGGTGGCTGGTGCCCGGCCTGCTGCTGGACGGCTGCGGCATGGGTCTGTCCTTCGCCCCGCTGACCGCCACCGTGCTGGCCCGCGTCCCGGCCGCGAGCGCCGGCTCGGCCGGCGGCGTGCTGACCACCGGACTCCAGGTCGGCAACGCGCTCGGCGTCGCCCTGATCGGCCTGGTCTTCTACCGGGTGCTGGCCGACACCCCCGGCCCCGACGCCGTCCCGGCCGCGTTCCGGGCCTGCCTGTGGTACGTGCTGGCCGCCACCGCGCTGTTCGCCCTGGTGGTCCAGGCCCTGCCCGGCCGGAAGGCGCCCGGGCGGTGAGCACCTCCCGGGAGTGGGGGACGACCGGGTCCGGTCCGTCCCCGCCGGGCTCCGGCCCGGGCACGGCCGTCGTCCGCCGGGCCGTCGACGCCCCGGCGGACGACGGGTCGGAGAAAGACGACGGGCCGGAGAAAGCCGACGGGCGGAGAGAAGAGCCGGGCCCCGGAGGGGAGTCTCCGGGGCCCGGCCGCCCGGGGTGCTACGGCCGGCCGCCGCGCTCCAGCGGGATCCGCTCGCCGGCCTCGACCGCCGACGGGAGGCGGTTCCCGGCGGGCGGCAGCGGGCAGGTCGCCAGGTCGGTGTAGGCGCAGGGCAGGTTGGTGGCCCGGTTGAAGTCGACCGTGACCCGGCCCTCCGCGTCCGGCGCCGGGACGGTCAGCGACCGGTTGGCGGCGTACGTGGTGACGCCCGAGGTGGCGTCGGTGAACAGCACCAGCAGGCTGCCCGGCAGGTGGCCGTTGAACGCGGTCAGCCGGTGGGTGCCGCCGTCGCCCGGCAGGGTGAACTCGATCTCGCCGGGGGAGTCGTACACGTGCTGCAGCCCCTCGGTGACCGCGCCCACGGTCACCGGGCGCGGCTCCGCGAACGGCAGGTAGCGGCCGGTCAGCGCCCAGTTCGGGTCCGGCGCGTACGCGGGGGTGCGGGTGAAGTCGCGCAGCAGCGGGTTGTCGGGGTGCCGGGGCCGGAGGATGTCGTGGCCGCCGCGCTTGGCGACCTCGATCACCGCCCCGCCCGCCGTCGCGTACACGCTGGCCCGCTCCGGCAGCACGCCGAAGTGGTGCCGGCCGCGCACCGGCTCGCCGTCCAGGGCGAGTTCCTCGTCCTCGGCCAGCTCGACCCACACCCCGTCGGGGGCGGTCCACCAGCTGCCCGGCGCGTCCGGGAAGCGGGCCGGTTCGGCGTCCAGCCAGTGCAGCGAGGTGACGGCGAGGAAGCCGTGCGGGTCGGTCAGCGAACGCTGGCTCGCCGCGTGCCACTCCTCCCACTCGCGGGTGAACTCGGCGGTTTCGATGGTCTCTTGAGCGGTCGTCATATCGTTTCCTTCGTACGGGCGTTGGTGAGGGGCGGCAGGTCGAGGTGCTCGCGCAGGGTGCTGCCCTCGTACTCGGTGCGGAACACGCCGCGCTCCTGGAGCAGCGGCACGACGGTGTCGGCGAACTCGTCCAGGCCGCCGGGCGTCAGGTGCGGGGCCAGGATGAAGCCGTCGCTCGCGTCCTCCTGGACGAAGCGGTTCAGCTCCTCGGCGATCCGGGCCGGGGTGCCGATGAAGGACTGGCGGCCGGTCACCTCGATCACCACCTCCCGGGCGGAGAGGTTCTTCGCCTCGGCCAGCGCCCGCCACTCGCGGGCCACCGCCAGCGGGTCCCGGTTCATCCGGACCGAGGCCCGCCCCCGGGCCAGGGTGTGCTCGCCGACCAGCGGGTCCACCTCCGGCAGCGGTCCCTCCGGGTCGAGGTCGGAGAGGTCCCGGTTCCAGACCTGCTCCAGCAGCTTGATCGCGGTCTGCCCGCTGACCTGCAGGCGGCGGATCTGCTCGGCCTTCTCGTGCGCCTCCGCGTCGGTCTCGCCCAGCACGAAGGTCACCGCGGGCAGGATCTTCAGCGAGTCGGGCGAGCGCCCGTACCGGGCCAGTCGGCCCTTCACGTCCGCGTAGAACGCCTTCCCGGCGTCCAGCGTGCCGTGCCGGGAGAAGATCGCGTCCGCCGAGGCGGCGGCGAACTCGCGGCCCTGCTCGGAGTCGCCCGCCTGGAAGATCACCGGACGGCCCTGCGGGGAGCGCGGCACGTCGAACCGGCCGGCGATGTCGAACTCGCTGCTGCGGTAGGCGAATTCGCCCGCCTTCGGGTCGCCGAGGAACTCCCCGGAAGCCGGGTCGGCCAGTACTTCGTCCCCGCGCCAGGAGTCGAACAGCTCCCAGGACGCCTCCAGGAACTGCCGGGCCCGGGCGTACCGGTCCTCCTCGCGCAGGAAGCCGCCGCGCCGGAAGTTCTCCCCGGTGAAGGCGTCCCAGGAGGTCACCACGTTCCAGGCCGAGCGGCCCGCCGAGAGGTGGTCCAGCGAGGCGAACTGCCGTGCCACCTCGTACGGTTCGTTGAAGGTCGAGTTGATCGTGCCGGCCAGGCCGAGCCGGTCGGTGACCGCCGCCAGCGCGGCCAGCACGGTGAAGGTGTCCGGGCGGCCGACCACGTCCAGGTCGTAGATCAGGCCGTTCTGCTCGCGCAGCCGCAGGCCCTCGGCCAGGAACAGGAAGTCGAACTTGGCCCGCTCGGCGGTCCGCGCCAGGTGCGCGAAGGAGTCGAACTCGATCTGGCTGCCCGCCTGCGGGTCGCTCCACACCGTGGTGTTGTTCACGCCCGGGAAGTGCGCCGCCAGGTGGATCCGCTTGAGCGGCTTGCCGCTGCTGCTCTCGTTGCTCATGTCGCTGGTTTTCCTTCGGAGTTCAGGCGCCGACGGCGGCGGTGGCAGCGGTGGCGGTGCCGGTGTCGGCAGGGTCGGCGGCAGCGCTGCCGGCGGGGGCGGCGGCGTAGCGGTTGGCGGGGCGCGGCAGGCCCAGCAGCCCGCGCAGGGTGGACGCCTCGTAGGCGGTGCGGAACAGCCCCCGGCGCTGCAGCTCCGGCACCAGGCCGCGGGTGATCCGCTCCAGGTCGTACGGCAGCCGGCCCGGCCGCAGCCGGAAGCCCGACAGCCCGGACTGCGCCAACTCGGCCAGCAGGTCGGCCAGTTCGCTGGAGGTGCCGGTGAACACCCGGGCGTCGCTGGTGTACTCGGCGCCCGCCGCCGCGTTCAGCCGCGCCAACTGCTCGGCCGCCGAGCCCGGCCGCTCCTCCAGGAACACCACCAGGTCGGCGAAGACGTGCACCGTCTCGTCCGCCCGGCCGGCCGCCTCCTGGGCCGCCCGGACCTCGGCCACGATCGCCCGGGCGTCGTCCGCGTCGCGCGGCGTCACGAACGCCAGGTCGGCCGACCGGCCCGCCAGCCGGAACGGCTCACCGCGGTGGGCGAGCGCCGTGACCAGCGGCTGGCCCTGCGGCGGGCGGGGCGTGATGGACGGGCCGCGGACCGAGAACCGGGAGCCCTCGAAGTCGATGTAGTGCAGCTTGTCCCGGTCGATGAACCGGCCGGTCGCCGCGTCCCGGATCTCGGCGTCGTCCTCCCAGCTGTCCCACAGCCGACGCAGCACCTCGACGTAGTCCTCGGCCTCGCCGAAGAACTCGGCCAGCGCGGCCAGCCCGGCGGGGGAGTCCAGCTCCTCCAGCCGCAGCGTGCTCGGCGCGCGGCGGCCGAAGTGCGCGACCTCGTCGGCCCGGGCCGACACCTTCACCCGCACCCCGGCCCGGCCCCGGCTGACGAAGTCCAGGGTGGCCACCGCCTTCGACAGGTGGAACGGCTCGGTGTGCGTCGTGACCGCCGTCGGCACCAGCCCGATGTGCCGGGTCAGCGGCGCGATCCGGGCCGCCACCAGCACCGCGTCCAGCCGGCCTCGGACCCGGTCGGTCCGGGCGTCCGCCTCGAACGGGTGCTCCGACTGCAGGCTCAGCCCGTCCTCGATGGTCAGCAGGTCGAGCAGGCCGTGCTCGGCCTCCGCCGCCAGGTCCGCCCAGTACCGGGCGGTGAACAACTCCTTCGGCCGGGCGTCCGGCTCCCGCCACGCGGCGGGGTGCCAACCGGCGCCGTCCAGCGCGACGGCCAGGTGCAGGGGGGAGGCGGCGGGGGAGGACGGGGATGCTGCTGGGGATGCGGGCATGGCGGGACCGGTTCCTGTTCAGGGGCTTCGCGGGCTCCAGGGGCCTCGGGGGCGTCCGGGGCCGCGCGGCTTCGGGGTTTCACGAGGAGGGCGGGCGGCCGCGTCGGGGTGCGCACCGGGGCGCGGCCGGGAAGCGGCGGCGGGAGCGGGAGGGACGGGGCCGGACGGGCTGCGGCCCGGCTCAGCGGCCCGGACTCAGGGGGCCGGACGGACGGGCCGGGACGGGCAGCCCGTACAGAGCGCGGTGCTCACCCGCAGCAGGTCGACCGGCCGGTCGAGGAACACCTCGCGCTCCAGGGCCCGCACCGCCGTCACCTCCCCGTCCGCGTCTCGCGGCACCGCCCGGGTGCCGCCGTCCCCGCACCGTAACCCCGCACCGGGGCCCGGCACAACGCTGTTCATACAGCGGTAACGAACCGCCGGATCCGTTGCGGCGGACGGCCGTTGACATACCGTTCGGGACCGGCCTAGCTTGACTGCGACGGGACGATCCAGGAGGTGGACGGCGGTGCGGGCACTGGAACGCGAGGTGTACCTCGACCGGCCCGTCGACCTCCAGCGGGTCAGTAGCGCGCTCTGTCCGGCCGGCTGAACCACCAGCGCCAGCACCGACGTTCACCCGCCGCACAGGAGCCGCACCGCCATGCCCGTCACCACCGTGCCCGGAACCACCGGGCCCGCCACCGCCGACACCGGCGCCCACGTCCTGGACAACGCCGCCTGGGCCGCCCTCACCGGCCCGCACGCCCACCTCGCCGAGCGGGTCGGCCGCGCCGCCCGCTACCCCGTCGACGTCTCCCCGTTCACCGCGATCGCCGACCCGGCCGACCCGGGAGCCTGGCAGGACCTCGCCACGCTGGCCGGGCCGCCCGGCAGCACCACCCCCGTCACCGCCACCGGCACCGCCCCCGAGGGCTGGGAGATCCTGGAACGCGGCCACGGCGTGCAACTGGTCGCCACCGCGCTGCGCACCGAACCCGCCCCCGACGCCGTCGAGTTGGGCCCCGAGGACGTCCCCGAGATGCTCGACCTGGTGGCCCGCACCCGGCCCGGCCCGTTCCTGCCCCGCACCGTCGCCCTCGGCCGCTACCTCGGCCTGCGCCAGGACGGCCGACTGATCGCGATGGCCGGCGAACGCCTGCGACTGCCCGGCTGGACCGAGATCAGCGCCGTCTGCACCGACGCCGAACAGCGCGGCCGCGGCCACGCCACCCGCCTGGTGCGCGCCGTCGCCCACGGCATCGAACAGCGCGGCGACACCCCGTTCCTGCACGCCGCCGCCGAGAACACCCGGGCGATCGCCCTGTACGAGTCGCTCGGCTTCACGCTGCGCCGCCGCACCGCGTTCCTACTGGTCCGCACCCCGGCCGGGCCCGTGCTGGACGGGGGGCCGCAGCGATGAGCACCGCCTTCCACTGGTTCCTGCCGACCGGCGGCGACGCCCGCGACCTGGGCGGCGCCGCGCACGGCACCGGCATCGGCGGCCCCGCCGCCGGAGCCCCGGCCGGCCGCCCCGCCACCCTCGGCTACCTCACCCAACTCGCGCAGGCAGCAGACCAGTTGGGCTTCGAAGCGGTGCTCACCCCGACCGGCGCGCACTGCGAGGACGCCTGGATCACCACCGCCGCGCTGATCGCCGCCACCAGCCGGCTCAAGTTCCTGGTCGCCTTCCGCCCCGGCCTGGTCGAACCCGCGCTCGCCGCCCAGACCGCCGCCACCTTCCAGCGGCTCTCCGGCGGACGGCTGCTGCTCAACGTGGTGGCCGGCGGCAGCGACGCCGAACAGCGCGGCTACGGCGACCCGCTCGGCCACGACGCCCGCTACGCCCGGGCCGAGGAGTTCCTCGACGTGGTCCGCACCGCCTGGCGCGGCACCCCGTACGACCACGCCGGAGAGTACTACCGGATCCAGGACGGGCAGCTGCGGCAGCCGCCCGAGCCCGTGCCCGGGGTCTACTTCGGCGGCTCCTCCGAGCCCGCGCTCGCCGTCGCCGCCCGGCACGCCGACACCTACCTGACCTGGGGCGAACCCGTCGAACAGGTCGCCGAGAAGATCGCCCGGGTGCGCGCGCTCGCCGCCGCGCGGGGCCGCTCCCCGCGCTTCGGCCTGCGGGTGCACGTGCTCAGCCGGGCCACCGCCGCCCGCGCCCGCGAGGACGCCGAGGCGCTGCTGGCCGGGCTCGACGACACCGCGATCGCCGCCGGACAGCAGCGGCTGCGCGCCCTGGAGTCCGTCGGCCAGCGCCGGATGCTCGACCTGCACGGCGGCCACCGCGACCGGCTCTGGATCGCCCCCAACCTGTGGGCCGGCATCGGCCTGGTCCGCGGCGGCGCGGGCACCGCCCTGGTCGGCAGCCACCGCGAGGTCGCCGACCGCCTCGCCGAGTACCGCGACGCGGGCGTCGACGAGTTCGTCCTCTCCGGCTACCCCCACCTGGAGGAGGCGTACACCTTCGCCGAACACGTCCGCCCGCTGCTCTGAGCCGGGCGGTCGACCGCCGGACGGAAGCCGGAACCCCCACGGGTTCCGGCTTCCGGCGTTCCACCAGAGGATCGACCGTCCCGCTTTCGTAGATTTTCAGATCTCAGTCGTTTTTTTGCGTAGGTCTCGGTACGCTTCGGCCATGACGAAGAAGCTGGACGAGGTGGCCCGGTTCGCCGGAGTGAGCTCCGTGACGGTGAGCCGGGTGCTGCGCAACCGGCCGGGGGTGGCGCGGGAGACCCGGGAGGCGGTGCTGACGGCGCTGGACGTGCTGGGGGTGGAGCGGCCGGCGGCGTTCCGGTCGGACCGGGCGCCGCTGGTCGGGCTGGTGGTGCCGGACCTGCAGAACCCGGTGTTCCCGGGGTTCTGCGAGGTGCTGGCGGGGGCGCTGAGCAAGCAGGGGCTGATGCCGGTGCTGTGCACCCGGACGGCCGACGGGGTGTCGGAGGCGAACTACATCGAGATGCTGCTGCGGCAGAACGTCGCCGGGATCGTGTTCGTGGGGGCCAGCTACGCGGACGCCGGGCCGGAGCAGGGGCGGGCGCTGCGGGAGCGCGGGGTGCCGGTGGTGCTGATCAACGCGGCGGACGGGCACCGGGGTTCGGCGCTGATCTCGGTGGACGACGAGGCCGCCGTCGAGCAGTCGCTGGCCCACCTGGAGGCGCTCGGGCACGAGCGGATCGGACTGCTGCTCGGCCCGGCCGGACACGTGCCGTCCGTGCGCAAACTGAACGCGTTCGCCCGCCACCTGGGCCGGCGCGGGCGGGCGGGGGAGCTGGGCCGGCTGGTGGCGCACGCGATGTTCTCGATGGACGGCGGGGCGGCGGCGGTGCCCCGGCTGGTGGAGGCCGGGGCGAGCGCGGTGGTGTGCGCGAGCGACGCGCTGGCGCTGGGCGCGGTGCGGCGGTTGCGGCGGGAGGGGCTGGTGGTGCCGCGGGACGTCTCGGTGATCGGGTTCGACGACTCCCCGTACATGATCGCCACCGATCCGCCGCTCACCACGGTGCGCCAGCCGGTGGCCGCGATGGCCGCGGCGGCGGCGAAGGCGCTGGTGGACCAGATCGAGGGCCGCCAGGCGCAGGCGGAGGAGGTGCTGTTCGAGCCGGAGCTGATCGTGCGGGGTTCGACCTGCCCGGCGCCCGCGGTGGCGGCCGCCCGGGGGTAGTGGGGGCGCGAAACGGCGTGGCAACGCAAGCATGTTGCGTCATCCCGTTGACTTCTTGCGTTCACGATGTCAGTGTTCGGGGCACCGAAGAGCGCCCGGAGTCACCGGCCCGGGCCTCTCCTCCGTCACACCGTTTGCGCTGCGGGCCGAGCTCCGCGCAAGCGGTTGCAGGATCCACGGAAGGTCCGAATCATCATGGGAAGCAACAGAATCCGCCGTGCCTCCGCCGTGGCGCTGGCCGCGGCCACCGCCTTCGCCGCGACCGCGTGCGGGAGCGGCGGCAGCGGCTCGGGCGACGCCGGGGGCGTGGTCACCATCTCCGTCAACGGCCTTCCCCCGGCCACCCAGACCGTGGACCGCAAGAACTTCGAGGACGACGTCAAGGCGTTCGAGGCCAGCCACCCGAACATCAGGATCGACGCCCACGAGGGCCTGATGGACCCGAAGACCTTCGCCGCGAAGCTGGCCGGCGGACAGCTGGAGGACGTCTACTACGTCTACTTCACCGACCCGGCCGGCCTGATCCAGCGCCACCAGGCCGCCGACATCACCCCGTACCTGAAGGACGTCCCCGGGCTCGCCGACATCAAGCCCGCGCTGCAGGACGTCTTCAAGGGCAGGGACGGCAAGGTCTACGGCCTGCCCACCGGCAACTACTCGATGGGCCTGGTCTACAACCGCGAACTGTTCACCAAGGCCGGCCTCGACCCGGACAAGCCCCCGACCAGCTGGGACGAGGTCCGCACCGCCGCGCAGAAGATCACCGCGCTCGGCGACGGCACCGTCGGCTACGCCGACTTCTCCAAGAACAACCAGGGCGGCTGGCACCTGACCTCGTGGATCTACTCGCTGGGCGGCGAGGTCGCCACCCGGGACGACTCCGGCAAGTGGAAGGCCGCCGTCGACTCCGACGCGGCGCACCAGGCCCTGCAGCACCTGCACGACATGCGGTGGACCGACGACAGCATGGGCAGCCGCCAGCTGCTGGAGATCCCCGACGTCCAGAAGATGATGGGCGCGGGCAAGCTCGGCATGTACCTGGCCGGCCCCGACAACATCCCCACCATCGTCAAGCAGTTCGAGCGCAAGTACGACGAGTACGGCCTGGCCGCGATGCCCGGCACCGCGACCCTCGGCGGCGGCGACGGCTTCATGTTCAACCCCAAGGACACCCCGGCGAAGATCAAGGCCGGCCTGGCCTGGGTCCAGTGGAAGTACCTCAGCCCGGAGCACGAGGAGACCGCGACCAAGAAGTCGGCCGGCTCCGACATCCCGATCGGCCTGCCCCAGCCCGACCTGCTCGACGGCAAGAGCGGCGAGGCCGTCAAGGCGATCCACGCCCAGTACGCCAACGTCCCGCAGCAGAACTACCGGCCCTTCGTGGACCGCTCCGCGGACGTGAAGGTCAAGGTCGAGCCGCCGAACGCGCAGCAGATCTACACCGTGCTGGACGGCGTGATGCAGGCCGTGCTGACCAAGCAGGACGCCGACCTCGACGGCCTGCTGAAGGACGCCCAGAAGAAGGTCGACAGCATCCTCGCCACCGCGCAGTGAGCCCCGGGCGCGGCCGGCCACCGGCCCCGCCGCGCCCGCTCCTCCGGTCCCGCCGGACCCCTCCCGGTCCGCCCGACCGTCCCGGTCCCGCTCGGACCCCTCCCGGTCCCGCCCGAGCCGAAAGCCACCCCTGATGAAGGTCGACACCGTCGGCGCCCCGCGCCGCACCCGGCGGCCCGCCGCCGACCCCGCACCGCCCCCGTCCTCCTCCTCCACCACCCCGCGCCGGGCGGGACTGCGGCGCCGCGTCACCGACAACCTCGTCGGGTACCTGTTCCTCGCCGCCGGCCTCCTCGCCTTCGCCCTGTTCTCCTGGTACCCGATCGTCCGCGGCTTCCTGCTGAGCTTCCAGCAGGTCAACTTCGCCGAACCCGCCAGCTGGGTCGGCCTGGACAACTTCCACCGCCTGTTCGACGACCCGCTGTTCCTCACCGCCTGGCGCAACACGCTCTGGTTCACCGTGCTGGCCCTGGTGTTCGGCTTCGCCGCGCCGTTCGTCACCGCCGTGGTCCTCAACGAACTGCGCCACGGCCGGGCCTACCTGCGGATGACCGTCTACCTGCCGGTGATGCTGCCGCCGATCGTCACCGTGCTGCTGTGGCGCTGGTTCTACGACCCGGGCCCGGGCCTGTTCAACCACGCGCTGGGCATCCTGCACCTGCCCCCGCAGCAGTGGCTGGAGTCGGAGAACCTGTCGATGCTCTCCCTCGTCCTGGTCTCCACCTGGGCCAACATGGGCACCACCACGCTGATCTACCTCGCCGCGCTGCAGGGGGTGCCCGGCGAACTGTACGAGGCCGCGCAGCTCGACGGCGCCTCGATCCGGCAGCGGCTGTGGCACGTGACGATCCCGCAGATGCGCTTCATCCTGCTGATCACCCTGCTGCTCCAGGTGATCGGCACCATGCAGGTGTTCATCGAACCCTTCGTGCTGACCGGCGGCGGCCCGAACGACGCCACCGTCACCGTCCTGCTGCTGCTCTACCGCTACGCCTTCGTCTACAACGACTTCGGCCTGGCCAGCGCCATGAGCACCGTCCTGTTCGTCGTCCTCGGCGCCTTCGCCGGGCTCTACCTGCGGCTGACCCGCTCCAAGGGCTGAGAGGAACCCGCCATGGCCCACGCCGAATCCCCGGCCCGCACCCTCATCGCCCCCGCCGAGCTCGACCGGCCGCTCGGACGGCTGCTCTACCGCACGGTGCTGGGCACCGTCCTGGTCACCTTCACCGTCGCGTTCGTCTTCCCGCTGTACTGGCTGGTCTCCGGCGCGCTGAAGTCCTCCGCCGAACTCGCCGACCCGAACCCGACGCTGCTCCCGCAGAGCTTCCACCCCGAGAGCTACAGCCAGGCGTGGAGCAGCACCGGGCTCGGCCGCTACTTCCTCAACACCCTGCTGCTGGCCGCCGGTGCGCTGCTGTTCCAGCTGGTGGTGGACGTCTGCGCGGCGTACGCGCTGTCCAAGCTGCGGCCGGTGCTGGGCAACGTGGTGCTCGCGATGATGCTGGCCACCCTGATGCTGCCGGTCTCCGCGCTGCTGGTGCCCACCTACCTGACGGTGGTGGACATCCCGCTGATCCACGTCAACCTGATCAACACGCCGTTCGCGATCTGGCTGCCGGCCTGCGCCAACGCCTTCAACATCTTCGTGCTGAAGCGGTTCTTCGACCAGATCCCGGAGGAACTGGTCGACGCCGCCCGGATCGACGGCGCCGGACCGCTGCGGATCCTGCTGCACGTGGTGCTGCCGCTGGCCCGGCCGGTGCTGGCCGTGGTGTCCATCTTCGCGGTGGTCGGGGTGTGGAAGGACTTCCTGTGGCCGATGCTGACGCTGCCCGACCCCCGGGGCCAGCCGATCACCGTCGCCCTCAACACCCTCGCCAACGACATGCCCGCCAACCAGCTGCTGGCCGGGATGGCGATGGCCGCCGTCCCGCTGCTGGTGATCTTCCTGCTGTTCCAGCGGCACATCATGGCGGGCCTGACCGCCGGCAGCCTCAAGGGCTGAACTCCGTTGTGAGAGAAGGGAACTGACGGATAGTCAGTTCTGGCTCGCCGCCCTCTCGCGGGCCGCCGTCCCCGGTGCCGACCTCCCGGGGACGGCCGCGGCCCCCGCCGGCCCGGGGCCGCCCGCCCCCACCGACCCGGCGCCGACCGAAGCAGCCGCTCGATCCGGCCGCCGCCGCCGCCTCACCCCCACCCCCCACACCGGGAGCCGCCGCGCCCCGGTCACCTTCGGGAGCCCACGTGTACCCTGCACCCGGCACCACCCGTGCCACCGCCCGTGCCACCGCCCGTGCCACCGCCCGTGCCGCCGCCCGTGCCGCCGCCCGTGCCGCCGCCCGTGCCGCCGCCCGTGCCGCCGCCCGTACCACCGCCCGTGCCGCCGCCCGCACCGCCGGAAGCGCCCGCCCGGCCCGCAAGGCCACCGCCCTCGCCTCGGCCGCCGCCGTGCTGGCGGGCCTCGCGCTGTGGACGCTCGCCCCCGGCGCCGCCCAGGCCGCCTCCACCGTGCTGGAGGCCGAGTCCGCCGCCAACACCGGTGGCGCCGCCGTCGCCGCCGACCACGCCGGGTACACCGGCACCGGCTTCGTCGGCGGGTTCACCGACGCCAACAAGGGCGCGGCGAAGACCTCCTTCACCGTCCAGGCCCCGAGCGCCGGCACCGCCACCCTCGCGATCCGGTACGCCAACGGCACCGGCTCCGCCAAGACGCTGACCCTGCTGGTCAACGGCGCCGCCGTCGGGCAGGTCACCCTCCCGGCCACCGCGAACTGGGACAGCTGGGCCACCGTCCAGCAGACCGTGACCCTGAAGGCCGGCGCCAACACCGTCGCCTACGCGTTCACCGCCGCCGACAGCGGCAACGTCAACCTCGACAACCTGACCGCCACCACCGGCAGCACCGCCCCGGGCGGCACCCTGGAGGCCGAGTCCGCCGCGCTCACCGGCGGTGCCGCCGTCGCCGCCGACCACGCCGGGTACACCGGCACCGGCTTCGTCGGCGGCTACACCGACGGCAACAAGGGCACCGCCAGCACCGCGTTCTCCGTCACCTCGGCCGCCGCGGGCGGCGGCAGCGTCGCGATCCGGTACGCCAACGGCACCGGCTCCGCCAGGACGCTGACCCTGCTGGTCAACGGCGCCGCCGCCGGGCAGGTCACCCTGCCCGCCACCGCGAACTGGGACAGCTGGGCCACCGTCCAGCAGCCCGTCACCTTCGCCGCCGGCGCCAACACCCTCGCGCTGAAGTTCACCACCGCCGACAGCGGCAACGTCAACCTCGACAGCCTCACCCCCACCACCCCCACCGGCACCACCACCCCCGGCCCGTCCCCGTCCGGCTCCACCACCCCGGACCCGGCCGGTGTGGGCGCCACCCTGCCCTTCACCAGCTACGAGGCCGAGGCCGGCAGCACCAACGGCACCGTCCTCACCCCCGACCGCAGCTACCTCAGCGTCGCCTCCGAAGCCTCCGGCCGCAGCGCCGTCAAGCTCGCCGCCACCGGCCAGTACGTCGAGGTCAGGCTCACCGCCCCGGCCAACGCGATCAACCTGCGCTACGCGCTGCCCGACAGCGCCGACGGCAAGGGACTCGACGCCACCCTGAGCGTCTACGCCGACGGACAGGCCCTGCCCGACCTGCAGCTGACCTCCCGCTACGCCTGGGTCTACGGCGCCTACCCGTACGACAACAACCCGGCCGGCGGGCAGGGCCACCGCTTCTTCGACGAGACCCGCGCCACCTTCGGCCGGACCCTGCCGGCCGGCACGGTGCTGCGCTTCCAGAAGGACGCCGCGGACACCGCCGCCACCTACACCCTCGACCTGGTCGAGGCCGAGCAGACCGGCCCGGCCGGCACCCTGCCCGCCGGCTACCTCTCCGCCGCCGACCTCGGCGTCCTCCCGAACGGCCAGGACGTCACCGCCGCCCTGAACGGCGCCCTCACCACCGCGAAGAACCAGGGCAAGGGCCTGTTCCTCCCGGCCGGCACCTACGTCGTCTCCGACCACGTCAACCTCTCCGGCGTCAGACTGCGCGGCGCGGGCGTCTGGTACACCGTGCTGCGCGGCACCGGCCTCAAGGGCGGCCTCTACGGCACCGGCGGCACCAGCACCGTCGAGGACCTGATGATCGACGGGCAGAACACCGCCCGCGACGACGCCAACGGCCAGGCCGGCATCGAGGGCGACTTCGGCACCGGATCGGTGATCCGCGACGTCTGGATCCAGCACACCAAGGTCGGCCTGTGGATCAACGCGCCGACCAAGGGCCTGCGGGCCAGCGACCTGCGCATCCGCAACACCTACGCCGACGGCGTCAACCTGCACGGCGCGGTCGACAGCACCGTCGTCTCCAACAGCAGCATCCGCGGCACCGGCGACGACGCCCTGGCCATGTGGTCCGACGGCGCCGCCGTCACCAACAGCGCCTTCCGCAACAACACCGTGCAGCTGCCCTCCCTCGCCAACGGCGCCGCCGTCTACGGCGGCAGCGGCAACAGCGTGCAGGACAACCTGATCTCCGACACCGTCACCGCCGGCGCCGGCATCACCGTCTCCAGCCGCTTCGGCCAACCCTTCACCGGCACCACCACCGTCTCCGGCAACCTGCTGCGCCGCACCGGCAGCCTGGAGGTCAACTGGAACTCCCAGCTCGGCGCGGTGTGGATCTACGCCGACCAGAGCGACCTCACCCAGCCCGTCGTCCTGAACGACAACACCGTCCAGGACTCCACCTACAGCGCGCTCCTGCTGTCCTGGCAGAAGCAGGTCGCCGACCTGCGCGTCGACGGACTGGTCATCGACCGGACCGGACACAACGCCATCGAGGTCAACGCCACCGGGCACGGCACCTTCGCGAACACCCAGGTCAGCGGCACCGCCGACGCGCCGCTGAACGTCACCGGCGGCTTCACCGTCCAGCGCGGCACCGGCAACACCGGCTGGTAGCCCCGGCCCCGGCCCCGCTCCCCGCGGGGCGCCCGCCCGCACCCGCACCCGCACCCGGGCCCGCCCGCACCCGCACCCGCACTCCGCAGGCGCGCGCGGGCGGGCCCCCGCACCGTCCACGAACGAGGAGAACCCCGTGAACCCGCCCACCGCCCGCCCCGCCCAGCCCTGGTGGCGCACCGCCGCCATCTACCAGGTCTACGTGCGCAGCTTCGCCGACGGCAACGGCGACGGCGTCGGCGACCTCGCGGGCGTGCGCAGCCGCCTGCCGTACCTGCGCGACCTCGGGGTGGACGCGCTCTGGTTCAACCCCTGGTACCTCTCCCCGATGGCCGACGGCGGCTACGACGTCGCCGACTACCGCGACATCGACCCGCTGTTCGGCACCCTCGCCGAGGCCCAGGACCTGATCGCCGAAGCCCACGGGCACGGCCTGCGGGTCATCGTCGACCTGGTGCCCAACCACTGCTCCGACCAGCACCCCTGGTTCCGCGAGGCGCTCGCCGCCGACCCCGGCGCCCCCGAACGGGAACGCTTCTGGTTCCTCCCCGGCCGGGGCGAGCACGGCGAACTCCCGCCCAACGACTGGCAGTCGTACTTCGGCGGCCCCGCCTGGACCCGCACCACCGGCCCCGACGGCGCCCCCGGCGACTGGTACCTGCACCTGTTCGCCCCCGAGCAGCCCGACCTCAACTGGGAACACCCCGAGGTCCGCACCGAGTTCGAGTCCGTGCTGCGGTTCTGGCTCGACCGCGGCGTCGACGGCTTCCGGATCGACGTCGCCCACGGACTCGCCAAGAAGCCCGGCCTGCCCGACGTCGGCCCCGACCCCGACGTCACCGACCTGCCCTACCAGGACGTCGACGCCGTCCACGACGTCTACCGCTCCTGGCGCAAGATCACCGACGGCTACTCCGGCGACCGGGCCTTCGTCGGCGAGGTCTGGCTCCCCAGCCCCGAACAGTTCGCCCGCTACCTGCGCCCGGACGAGCTGCACTCCGCCTTCAACTTCGAATTCCTCTGCTCCGCCTGGGAGTTCGACGCCGTCAAGGACGTCGTCGACGGCACCCTGGCCGCCCACGCCCGGGTCGGCGCCCCGCCCACCTGGGTGCTCTCCAACCACGACACCATCCGCCACGTCACCCGCTACGGCCGCGAAGACACCTCCTTCGACATGGGGAACAAGCGGCTCGGCGCCCCCACCGACCGCGAACTCGGCCTGCGCCGCGCCCGCGCCGCCGCCCTGCTCACCACCGCCCTGCCCGGCGGCGTCTACGTCTACCAGGGCGACGAACTCGCCCTCGGCGAAGTCGAGTCCATCCCCGACGGGCTCATCCAGGACCCCACCTTCGTCCGCTCCGGCGGCACCGACCGCGGCCGCGACGGCTGCCGCGTCCCGCTGCCCTGGACCGCCGACGGCCCCTCGCTCGGCTTCTCCCCGGACGGCGCCGCCCAGCCCTGGCTCCCGCAGCCCGCCGACTGGGCCGGACAGAGCGTCGCCGCGCAGGACGCCGACCCGCACTCCGCGCTCACCCTCTACCGCACCGCCCTGCGACTGCGCCGCGACCGCCTCGCGGCCCTGCCCGAACGGCTCGACTGGCTGCCCGCCGCCCCCGGCGTCCTCGCCTTCACCCGCGACGGCTCCTTCGCCTGCGCCGTCAACTTCACCCCCCACCCGCAACCCCTCCCGCCCGGCAGCACCGTCCTGCTGGCCAGCGCCCCGCTCCAGGACGGCCGACTGGCCCCGGACGCCTGCGCCTGGCTCGACCTGCCCGCGCCGACCCGGACGGACGCCCCCGGGGCCGACCGGCGCGGGTAGCCGGCGCGGGTAGCCGGCGCGGGTGGCCGGCGCGGACGGTGCGACCGACCGGCACGGGCCCGACCGGTCCGGCGGCCGTGGGGAGTTGCCGGAGCCGGTGGGCGGCGTGACGCTGGATGCGGCCCGAAGATTCGGACGTGTCCGTCCGGCCGGGAGGCCGCGCGCCGCGCCGCGCCGTGCCGCCGGTCGGCCGCCGCACGCCCGCCCGACAGTGGGACGTGGGTGACTTCCCATGATCGATGCCAGAACCCATGCCGCCGCGCTGGCCGAGCACCTGGAGGGCCTGGCCGCGGCGCCGATCGACCCCGCGCTGCGCCCCGCCCTGGACGACCTGCTCGCCGAAGCGGCCGACCACCCGGCGGACGCCGCCCTCGGCAGCCTGCTGGACCACCTGCTCCAGCACGCCCAGTCGGACGGCCTGGAGCTCGACCTGCTCACCGAGGCCGCCGGAATGTGGACCGAGGGACTGACCCTCTACACGGAGATCGGCTCGGTGCGCGCCGACATCGAGGCCGCCCTCGCCGACCCGGCGGACCCCGGCGCGGCGGCGAAGTACTGGGCGGCCCTGCTGCGCCTGCGCGGGCTGAAGGAGCAGGTCCGGGACAAGCACCTGGAGATCCAGGACCTGGGCCGGCGGCTCGGCGAGATGCGGCACGTCCCGGAGCACCCGCGGCAGCTCGACGCCCCGCTGGACACCTGGGGCTGGGGCGACGTCCTCCTGGCCCGGCGCACCGACGCCTTCGTCCGCACCGCCTTCGCGGTGGCGGGCACCCCCGCCACCCGGGCGACGGCCCTGGGCATCCTGTCCGGCCACGCGGCGAACGCGGCCGGCTCGGCCTACCTGGGCAAGGTGGTCGGCGGCCCCCGGCGCAGCCACCGGTTCCGGGACCGGATCGCCCGCAACACCGTCGGTTCCTACCTCGCCCAACTACGGCCAGAAATAGGGGACTTCGGCCGACTCGCCACCGCGATCCGGTACGACGACGCCCCCGAGGCCCGGCTCCCCGACGAGACGGCGGCGTTCCTTTCCGAGGTGCTCGGAAAGGTCTACGACCTCGGCGCCACGGCGCCGCTGCCCGACCTCCAGCTCGGGTACCGGCGCCTGGTACGGCAGTTGGAACTGCTCGACACCTTCCGGCAGCCGCCCCGGCCGGAGCTGCCCGCCCCCGGGTTCGTCCGGAAGCTGTGGGCCGACCCGGCGAACCCGCCGCCCCCGGTCATCACGACCCGGACGGCCACCCCGCCCGCCGTCGCCGACTCCGGGCTCGGGCCGGCCTCGTACTCGGGCCCCTCGGTGCCCCCGTACCAGCGACCGCCGACCGCCACGGACAGCACCCGGGACAGCGACAACCAGTGCGGCAGCTTCTGGTCGGGGGTGGAGGCGTTCCTCGTCTTCGCCGGGACGCTGACCGCCATCTGCTGGGACCAGTGGGGGAGCCGCCAGCGGTGCACCCTGTGGGACAAGCACGTGGTGGACAACTTCCGGCACGCGTTCCAGACCGACCTCAGCCCCGAGGAGCAGGCCGCCCTCGCCTCGCAGGCCCAGCCGCTCACCTCGGAGCAGTTCGCCCGGGTGGCCGACCTGCCACAACTCACCGAACTGGTGGGCCTGTTGTTCAGTTACCAGAACCACCTTTGGGAGGGCCTGCGGAAGGCCGGCGGCTACCTGGCCGGCTGCGGGGTGGCGGCGCCGGACGGGCGGCTGCACTACCCGCTGTACCGGCAGTTCCTCAAGGTCCCGTCCAGCGGCGACAACATCACGCCGCGCCGCCCCGAGGCCGATCCGGTCGCGGTGTTCTACCGCTACCCGCTGACCCCGCTGGAGGAGCCGTCCGACGGCGGCGGCGGGCTGCCGGTCGGCACCGACCCCGGCTGGCTGCTGGGGGAGTCCACCGCCGCGGTGGTCGCCCTGTGGACCGGGATCGCCCGGGGCGCGACCGGCGAGGCCAACCCGGACCTCGACGCCGACCGGTTCCGCCGCTACGACTGCTGGGCCGCCGGCGGGTCGATCGACGACGACCCGGTGGACGTGCGGATCCTCGACTACGGCGAGACGTGAGGAGACGGCCATGCCCGCGCGGAACGACGGCCGCGAACCGCAGACGACCACCGACGGCCGCGAACCGGAGACGACCACCGACGACCGGCCGTACCTGTTCGTCCACAGCTACCCGCCGCCGGTCCTGCCGGCCGGCTCCTACCCGGTCGACAACGGCACGCGGCCGGTGCCGCCGGAGGTCTGCTGGTACCTGTGCTCCGGCATCCAGCCGCTCACCGCCTTCCGGCCGGGCGAGGACCTGACCGTCCAGGTCACGGTCGGCAACTGGCAGGGCGGCAACAGCGAGACGATCGCCCAGCTGGGCCTGTGGTGGTCGCCGCCCGTCAGCGGCCCGCTCGTCCCGGACGCCGACAAGTTCCTCGGCTTCACCACCGTGCTGGTGCCGCCGCACGGCGGGCAGGCGGTCTCCGACCCGCTGACCGGGCGCATCCCGGCCGACGCGGGCGACCACGTCTGCCTGCTGGCCGAGGTCTGGCACCCGCTCGACCCGCCGGGCACCACCACGGCCGACCCGGTCAACGACCGGCACTGGGCGCAGCACAACCTCGTCGTGCTGCCGTCCGGCGGCGCCGGGACCCTCCCGTTCCTGGCCTCCAACCCGCTGCCGGACCCGGCCGAACTCCTGATCAGCGCGGGCCCCGTCCCGCCGGTGCGGTGGCCCGGCTTCCGGCTCGACGGGGACCCGCAGCCGGTGGCGGCCGAGGCCCGGCTGATCGTGCTCACCGGCGCCGACGGGCGGGAGCGGGCCCGCGGCGAGGGCGAACTCTCCTGCGCGCTCACCCTGGACGGCGGCGAGCGGCGCCCGCTGGAGGTCACCATCGAACCGGCCGGGGCGGTCGCGCCCGGGACGTTCGCCCCGTTCGAGGTCGTCCAGTACCGGCTCGGGGAGGAGGTCCCGGCCGGCGGGATCGGCATCGCCTTCACCGGCGGCTGAGCAACCGCCCCCGGCCGGGCCGGAGTTCCCCCGGGCAGGGACGTTCGGCCCCTGCTCGCCCCGCCCCGCCCCGCCGTACGGTGGAGCTTCACCCGTAGGACGGGCCGGCGGGGCCGTGACACCCCGCCGGCCCACCGGGCGAGGGCCGGGACCCCGTGCGGTGGTGGAGCGTGCACGGTGGACCGGGGGCGGCCGGTGATCGGGCGGCAGCAGGCCGGGCAGCAGTCGACGGGTGCTCCTTTCGTACCGTCAACTCCGCTGTGTAACTTACAAGTTGCGCATTGACACGAATGTTGCGGCGCGGACACCATGGACGCCGCCCACCGCCTGCCGACACCGCTCCGGACCGATCGGACATGGGAGCGCTCCCATGGTGTTCGGGCAGGTCACGGGCCGTCCGATCGGCACCCCCACCCCCAGAGCCGCCCCCACGGCCGCCCCGGAAGGACGCCATGTCCCGTCCCGCTGCACCCCCGCCCCGCCCGTCGCGCGGCGCCCGCTCCGTCCGCCGGACCGTCCTCGGTCTGGGCGCGGCCGGGGCGCTGGCCGCCGGTGCGCTGCTGCCGCTGCACACCGCCGCCGCCGACGCCACCGCCGCCCCCGCGTACAACTACGGCGAGGCGCTGCAGAAGTCGCTGCTCTTCTACGAGGCCCAGCAGTCCGGAAAGCTGCCCGCCACCAACCGGGTGAGCTGGCGCGGCGACTCCGCGCTGGACGACGGCAAGGACGTCGGGCTCGACCTCACCGGCGGCTGGTACGACGCCGGCGACCACGTCAAGTTCGGCCTGCCGATGGCCGCTTCGACCACCATGCTGGCCTGGGGCGGCATCGCCGAGAAGGCGGGCTACACCGCCTCCGGGCAGATGACGTACCTGAAGAACAACCTGCGCTTCGTCGACGACTACCTGATCAAGGCGCACCCCGCCCCCAACGTGCTCTACGGCCAGGTCGGCAGCGGCTCGGCCGACCACGCCTGGTGGGGCCCGGCCGAGGTGCTGCCGATGGCCCGGCCCGCGTACAAGATCGACGCCTCCTGCCCGGGCTCGGACCTGGCGGGCGAGACGGCCGCCGCGCTCGCCTCCTCCTCGATGGTCTTCGCCGACAGCGACCCGACGTACTCCGCGACCCTGCTCACCCACGCCAAGCAGCTGTACTCCTTCGCCGACACCTACCGGGGCAAGTACAGCGACTGCATCAAGGACGCCCAGGGGTACTACAACTCCTGGAGCGGCTACAACGACGAGCTGGTCTGGGGCGCCATCTGGCTCTACAAGGCCACCGGCGACAGCAGCTACCTGGCCAAGGCCGAGAGCTACTACGCCAACCTCTCCACCGAACCGCAGTCCACGACCAAGTCCTACAAGTGGACGATCGCCTGGGACGACAAGTCCTACGGCGCCTACGTGCTGCTGGCCCAACTCACCGGCAAGCAGCAGTACGTCGACGACGCCAACCGCTGGCTCGACTGGTGGACCGTCGGCGTCAACGGCAGCCAGGTCAAGTACTCGCCGGGCGGCGAGGCCGTGCTCGACTCCTGGGGGTCGCTGCGCTACGCCGCCAACACCTCCTTCGTCGCCCTGGTCTACTCCGACACGCTCACCGGCGACCCCACCCGCAAGGCCCGCTACCACGACTTCGCGGTCCGCCAGATCGACTACGCGCTCGGCGACAACCCCCGCAAGTCCAGCTACCTGATCGGCTTCGGCACCAACTCCCCGAAGAACCCGCACCACCGCACCGCCCACGGCTCCTGGACCGACCAGCTCACCAACCCCGTCGACAGCCGGCACACCCTGATCGGCGCCCTGGTCGGCGGCCCCAGCTCGGCCGACGACTCCTACACCGATGACCGCTCCAACTACGTCAACAACGAGGTCGCCACCGACTACAACGCCGCCTTCACCGGCGCGCTGGCCCGGCTCTACGGCGAGTACGGCGGCAACCCGCTCGCGAGCTTCCCGCCCAAGGAGACCCCGGACGGCCCGGAGATGTCCGTCCAGGCGTCGGTGAACGCCTCCGGCACCAACTTCACCGAGATCAAGGCGTACCTGATCAACAAGTCGGCCTGGCCGGCCCGCGCGCTCAAGAACGCCTCGCTGCGCTACTACTTCACCCTGGAACCCGGGGTCAGCCCGAGCCAGATCACCCTGACCACCAACTACAACCAGTGCGGCACGGTCAGCGGGCCCACGCTCTACTCCGGCTCCACCTACTACGTCACGGTCGACTGCTCCAACACCGTGATCGCCCCGGCCGGGCAGTCCGCCTACCGCAAGGAGGTGCAGTTCCGGATCGCCTCCTCGGGCGCCTGGGACCCCACCAACGACTGGTCCTACCAGGGCATCTCGCTGGTGCCCGGCTCGACGCCGGTGGACGCGGCGAACATCCGGCTGCTGGACGGGGGCACGCCGCAGTGGGGCGCCGAACCGGGCGGCACCGGGCCGTCCGGCTCCCCGTCGCCGTCCGCCTCGGCCTCCGCCTCGCCGTCCCCGTCGCCCTCTCCGTCCCCCTCGCCGTCCGCTTCGGCTTCGCCGTCCCCCTCGGCGTCCCCGTCCCCCTCGGCCTCGCCCCAGCCGGTCTCCGGGTGCGCGGTGGCCTACAAGGTGAACAGCTGGGGCACCGGGTTCACCGCCGACGTGACGGTGCGCAACACCGGTAGCGGCACCGTCTCCGGCTGGAAGCTGGGCTGGACGTACCGGGGCAACGAGGTGATCACCAACGCCTGGAACGCCCAGGTGGCCCAGAGCGGTACGGCCGTGACCGTCACCGACGCCGGGTGGAACGGCACGCTGGCGCCGGGCGGCAGCGCCTCCTTCGGCTTCCAGGCCACCGGGACGCCCGCCGCGCTGCCCGCCTTCACGCTCAACGGCACCGCCTGCACGAACATCTGACCCGTCCGACCCGTCTGACCCGTCCGACCCGTCCGACCCGTCCGACCGGGCTCCGTCCCGCGTTCCGTCCCGCCCCCGTTCCCGCCGCCGCGCGGGGGCGGGGGCGTTCGCGTTCGCGGGCGGGGCGTCCGGGGGCGCGGCGGTGGCCGGAAACGGCCCGGTGGGGCGGTGCGGCGGGCGGAGGGGCGGTGTCGCGGGCCGGTGGTTCGGGGGCGACTCGGGGTGGATGACTCAAATGCCGCTGGTGGCCCGGGTAAACATCGTGATCCGCAAGATCACCGTATCGAGGTAAATACCCCCTGCCGCGCGGGCGAAGCGCGCCTACGGAGCGTTAGCGTTCCTCAAGATCCGACCGAGTCGCCCACGATTTCTGCCGATTCGTCATCTTTTCGTTCTCCGAGGATCGTTCGCCCCACTCGCACCACCGGCGCACCGGTACCCCGACCGGTCAGCTCCGCACGCCCCGACCAGACCGCCCCCTCCCAGTGAAGGAGTCACGGATGCCCGAGCCAGGGCTCTCCTCTCCGCCCCAGGCCGCCGACCCCTTCGCGGCGGCCCTCAGCGCCGTGCTCGCCGCCGCCACCGCGTCCGTCAAGGCCGCCGCCACCGCCACCGCCCCGGCCGCCCCGGCTGCCCGGGCGGAGGGCGCCGCACCCGCCGAGGCCACCCCGGCGGTCGAGGCGGCGGCCGCCGCCTCCGGGCTCGGGCGGGTCCTGCGCGGCCCCAGCGGGCTCGGCACCGGCGGGCTGTTCCGGGTCGTGCCGCCGCAGCCCGCCGCCGCGGTCGAGCCGCTCGCCGGGCCGGTCGCGGCGGCGTCCCCTGTGGAGGGCATCCCGGTGCCGGGCCTGTACTTCCACCCGATCCCGGAACCGGACCCGGTCCGGGTGGCGGAGGTCAGCCGCCGGATCAAGGACTGGGCGGTGGACGAGGTCGACCTGTTCCCGGAGGAGTGGGAGAACCAGTTCGACGGGTTCTCGGTCGGGCGCTACATGGTGGCCTGCCACCCGGACGCCCCCACCGTCGACCACCTGATGCTGGCCACCCGCCTGATGGTGGCCGAGAACGCGGTGGACGACTGCTACTGCGAGGACCACGGCGGCTCCCCGGTCGGCCTCGGCAGCCGGCTGCTGCTCGCGCACACCGCGCTGGACCCGCTGCACACCACGGCGGAGTACGCGCCCGGCTGGGCCGAGTCGCTCGGCTCGGACGCCCCGCGCCGGGCCTACCACTCGGCGATGCGGTACTTCACCGAGCTGGCCAGCCCCTCCCAGGCCGACCGGTTCCGGCACGACATGGCCCGGCTGCACCTGGGCTACCTGGCCGAGGCGGCCTGGGCCGAGACCGACCACGTGCCCGAGGTGTGGGAGTACCTGGCGATGCGCCAGTTCAACAACTTCCGCCCCTGCCCGACCATCACCGACAGCGTCGGCGGCTACGAGCTGCCGGCCGACCTGCACGCGCTGCCCGGCACCCAGCGGGTCATCGCGCTGGCCGGCAACGCCACCACCATCGTCAACGACCTGTACTCGTACACCAAGGAGCTCGCCAGCCCCGGCCGGCACCTCAACCTGCCGGTGGTGATCTCCGAGCGCGAGGGCCTCTCCGACCAGGACGGCTACCTCAAGGCCGTCGAGGTCCACAACGAGCTGATGCACGCCTTCGAGGCCGAGGCCGCCGCCCTCGCCGCCACCCACCCGGCCCCGCAACTGCTGCGCTTCCTGCGCGGCGTGGCCGCCTGGGTCGACGGCAACCACCACTGGCACCAGACCAACACGTACCGCTACAGCCTGCCCGACTTCTGGTAGCAGCAGCGGACCCGCACCGATGAACACCGATAACCAGTAGGAAACGGATACTTCCTGATGACCAGCACCGAGACCGGCACCGCCGTGTCCCCGTCCGCGTTCGTCCCGTCCCCGGCGACCGCCTACCAGGGCGACATCGCCCGCTACTGGAACAACGAGGCCCGCCCGGTGAACCTGCGCCTGGGCGACGTCGACGGGCTCTACCACCACCACTACGGCATCGGCGAGATCGACGCCGCCGCCCTCGGCACCCCCGAGGACAGCGAGTACGAGAAGAAGCTGATCAACGAGCTGCACCGGCTGGAGTCCGCCCAGGCCGAGGTGCTCCTCGACCACCTCGGCCCGATCGCCCCCGGCGACACCCTGATGGACGCGGGCTGCGGCCGCGGCGGCTCGATGGTGATGGCCCACCAGCGCTTCGGCTGCAAGGTCGAGGGCGTCACGCTCTCCAGCACCCAGGCCGAGTTCGGCAACCGCCGGGTCCAGGAGCTCGGCATCGCCGACCACGTCCGCTCCCGGGTCTGCAACATGCTCGACACCCCGTTCGCCAACGGCCAGATGTCCGGCTCGTGGAACAACGAGTCCAGCATGTACGTCGACCTGCACGACCTGTTCGCCGAGCACTCCCGGGTGCTCAAGGTCGGCGGCCGCTACGTCACCATCACCGGCTGCTGGAACCCGCGCTACGGCCAGCCCTCCAAGTGGGTCTCGCAGATCAACGCGCACTTCGAGTGCAACATCCACTCCCGCCGCGAGTACCTGCGCGCGATGGCCGACAACCGCCTCGTCCCGCAGGCCGTCATCGACCTGACCCCCGACACGCTGCCCTACTGGGAGCTGCGCGCCACCTCCTCGCTGGTCACCGGCATCGAGGAGGCCTTCATCGAGTCCTACAAGGACGGCTCGTTCCAGTACGTGCTGATCGCCGCCGACCGGGTCTGACGCCCGTCCGCCCGTCCGCCTTCGGCCGTCCCGACCGGTCCCCGCTGCCCGAACGGGCCGGGGACCGGCTCGGGTCCGGTGGTCATCGGCGTTCTCCGTGGTGCGGGTCGGGCGCGGATCGCCGCCGGGCGGCCGGCCCCCGCCCGGCCCGCTACCCGGCGGTGTCGTACACCGCCGTGACCGGCGCGTGGTCGCTCCAGCGCTCCGCGTGCGTCGCGGCGCGCTCGACCCGGGCGTCGGTGCAGCGGGCGGCGAGGCCGGGGGTGGCCATGTGGTAGTCGATCCGCCACCCTGCGTCGTTGTCGAAGGCGCGGCCGCGGTAGGACCACCAGGAGTAGGGGCCGTCCTGGTCGGGGTGGTGGTGGCGCAGGACGTCGACGTAGCCGTGCTCGTCCAGGACGCGGGAGAGCCAGGCGCGCTCCTCGGGGAGGAAGCCGGCCTTCTTCTGGTTGGCCTTCCAGTTGCGCAGGTCGGCCTCGCGGTGGGCGATGTTCCAGTCGCCGCAGACCAGCACCTCGCGTCCCTCGGCGGCCGCGCGGGCGCGCAACTCGCCCAGGTGGACGAGGAATTCGGCCATGAAGCGTTCCTTCTCGTCCTGCCGCCCGGTGTCGACCTCACCGGAGGGGAGGTAGAGCGAGGCGACGGTCAGGCCGGGCAGGTCGAGTTCGGCGTAGCGGCCGGAGAGGTCGAACTCGGCGGAGCCGAAGCCGATCCGGGTGGCGTCGGGGGTGCGGCGGGAGAGCACGGCGACCCCGGCCCGGCCCTTGGCGGCGGCGGGGGCCCAGACGGCGTGCCAGCCGTCGAGGCGGGCCAGCACCTCGGCGAACTGCCCGGGCTCGGCGCGCACCTCCTGGAGGCAGACCACCTCGGACTTGGTGTCGTCGATCCACTCCAGGAAGCCCTTCTTGGCGGCGGCCCGGATCCCGTTGACGTTGACTGTCGTGATGCTTTGCACGCAGTGAGGGTACCGGTTCGCCCGGAAAGCCGGGCATTGCGGGCGAATCGGGACGCCATACCGGGTCGGGGGGCGATCCGCAAGGAACCCTTCTCATTGGTCTTGACCATCTCCCGGGACACCCCCTACTGTCACTTACTGCAAAGACCTTTAATAAAGAAGGACGGATAAAGCCCGCCCCCTCCACCTGCCGAAACGGAGGTGAGCGGTGGACTGTCGTCCCTTCAGGGTGGAGGACACGGTGGGGCAAGGAACGCTCGCGGCGGTGGCGGAGCCGAAGTACTGGCACCTGCGCACGGTGCTGCTGCGCACCATGGACACCGAGTTCTCCACCGGGCAGGTGCTGCCCAACGAGCGGGAGCTCTCGGCGCGCTTCGGCGTGGCCCGGGCGACGCTGCGGCAGGCACTCGACCAGCTGGAGCTGGAGGGGCGGCTGGTCCGCCGCCGCGGGATCGGCACGCTGGTGGCGGCCCCGCGGGTGGGCATCCCGGTCAGCGGACGGGAGGGCGGCCGGGGCAGTGCCGTCCACGGCGGGCAGGAGTGGAAGGTGGTGGACTGCACCACCGGTCCGGCCTCCGCCGCGCTGGCCCGCACGCTGGGCCTGGCCGAGGGCGATCAGGTGCACACGGTGCGCCGGACGCGGGTGGTCCAGGGCGTGACGGTGGCGGCCGAGTCGCTGCACGTGCCCTCGGCCGCGCTGCCGCACCTGGCCGTGGTGGTGGACGGCAACGACCGGGCCCGCGGCGTGCTGCGCCAGCTGGAGCGGGTCGGGGTGGACGGCCAGTCCCGCTCGGTGGAGCTGGGCGTCGCGGAGTCCGCCGAGGCCGCGCTGCTGGAGCGCCCCCCGGGCACCCCGGTGCTGGTGGTCACCACCCAGTACGCGGCGGCCGGCCGGCTGGCGGCGGTCGCGGTCTCCACCTACCGGGCCGACACCTGCAAGCTGACCTTCGGCGAGTCCGGCGTGGCCGTCAAGGTCGCCGGCGAGGTCAAGGCCGCCGCCGTCTCCTGAACCCGCCCCGGGCCCCCGGCCCGGTGTGACGGGGCGTCAGGGCGCTTGTCAGTGCCCGGCGTTACGCTCTCCCCACTGACGGCCGGTGGACGGGGGCAGCACCGCGATGGACCTGATCGACGCTTCGGAGCCGACGAATCCGGCTGACTCGGCGGACCCGACCGACCCGGGGGGCGCCGCGGCGCACGGCAGCGCACTGGTCGAGCGGGCGCTCGCCGCCGTCCGGGCGGACCCGTCCCGTCCGGTGCTGCCGCACGACCGGTTCGCCGGCCCGTGGGTCGACGGCCCGCTGCGCCCGCGCCCCGAGCTCGAAGCCTTCCCGAGCGGACACCCGCTGCCGCCCAGCCTGCGCAGCTGGCTGGCGTACGACAGCGGGATGCTGGAGCGCCACGGCTGGTTCGACGCCGGTGGCGGGCTCGCGCCGCGCACCCTGGGCGAGATCGCCACCGAGGAGTACGGCGAGGGCTGGGGTTCGTGCTTCGAGCCGTTCTCCGCGCTGTTCGGCGAGTGCTTCCTGCTGCCCGGCGGTTCCGATTCGCGCCGGGTCCTCTCGGTCGGTCCGGGCGGCGAGCGGGACGGGCTGGGCGAGTACCCGGTGTTCGCGCTCGACGTGGACGACCTGCCGTACGCGGTGCTGATGCACCCGGGCTTCGACGTCTACCTCGCCGAGACGGCCGGCGTCCTGCCGTCCGGCGACCGCCCGGGCTACGACTCGCTCAAGCACGACCCCCGGTACGCGCGCCGGATGGCGGCGCACGCCCGGGGGCGGCTCGGGGGCGAGTACGACCTGCTCTGCCTGCCGTAACGGACCGAAGCCCCGACGCCCTTGCCGGGCCTACCGGTTGGCGGGCGGGTCGACGGCGAACAGCTGCTCCTCGACGTGGTCGAGGGCGATCCGCAGCGCGCCCATCGCGACCACCTCGGAGCCGAGCGCGGCGATCGCCACCTCGGGGGAGCGCAGCGTGTAGCGGGCGAGCTGTTCGCGCAGCGGTTCCAGGACGCCGTCCAGGCCGGCCGCCCAGCCGCCGACCACGACGAGTTCGGGGTCGAGGGCGAGGACGAGCGCGGTGACGTCGTGGACGAGCCGGCTCAGGAAGCGGTCCATGGCGATCTGGGCGACCTGGTCGCCCTCCCGGGCGAGCCGCAGCACCCGGGCCACGGCGGCCTCGTCCAGCGGGTCGAGCGGCTTGCCGGTGGTGGACAGCAGCCGTTCGGGGGTGGCCTGTTGGCCGAGCAGGTGGAGCGCGCCGATCTCGCCGGCGGCGCCGCCGTGGCCGCGGTGCAGGCGGCCGCCGATCAGCGAGCCGGCGCCGGGGCTGAGCCCGGCCATCACGAAGACCACGTCGCCCTTGCCGACGGCCGCGCCCTTCCAGTGCTCGGCGATGGCGGCCAGGTTGGCGTCGTTCTCGATCACCACGGGGCAGCGGAAGGAGCGGCGCAGCCGGGCGCCGAGGTCGAGGCCGGTCCAGCCGGGCATCGCGGTGCCGAGCCGGACGGTGCCGTCCCGGTCGACGATGCCGGGGGTGCCGACGACGACCTCCCACAGGCTGTCGCGGGAGACGCCGGCCTTGCGCAGCACCTCGGCGACGGTGGTGCGGACCAGGGTGAGGCGCTCCTCGGCCTCCACCGACTCGTCCACCGGCTTGGCGTGGCTGGCCAGGATCTCGCCGGCCAGGTCGGCGAGCACCACCCGCAGGTCGTGGACGCCGATCTCGATGCCCAGCACGTGCCCGGCCTCGGCGCGGAAGCGGAACCAGCGGGCCGGGCGGCCGCGTTGGCGCCCGGCCTCCTGGCCGTGCTCGACCTCGGCGACCAGCCCGGACTCCAGCAGTCCCTCGATCACGCCCTCGACGGTCGGCCGGGACAGGCCGGTGTCGCCGACGAGCTGGGTGAGCGTGACGGCCTGCCCGTCGCGCAAGGACCGCAGGGTGACCGCCGCGTTGATCCGCCGCAGCAGTGAGGAGTCCCCTCCGGTGAGCCGGTCCGTCAAATCGGTGCCCTTCCGCTTCGCGCGACTGCCCGGCGCGCGGTGCCGTGGAGCGCGGTTTCGCCCCTCCCGCCGTGGTCGGGCAGGAGCGGGCCCGCGCGGAGCCGCCGCCCGCGGGCTGGCACTGTGGGGTGCCACGACCGGGGCGTCTGCCCGGATCGTACTCGCGCGGCCCGCGGCGGGGCGAGCGTTTCCGCAGCTCATAACGGCTTCGGTATCGAAACGGTACGTCGCCCGTGATCACGTGGTGACCCGGTGCGGGCCGCGCCGCGGTACGGGGCGTCCGCCCGCTGCCCCTACCCTTGGGCGGCATGGGGAACAACACGGCCGCCGTGCGTCAGAGCGCGTCCGCCGACACCGAGTTCGTCCGGGCCCACACCTCACCGGAGCCGGTGCCGTTCGTGCCGGAGGTCCGGCTGCGGACGGCGCGGGACGCGATCGCGCTGTGGGAGACCACCGAGCGGGCCCGCGGACTGCAGGGGCTGCCGCCGCCGTTCTGGGCGTTCCCGTGGGCGGGCGGGGTGGCGGTGGCCCGGTACGTGCTGGACCACCGCGAACTGGTGGCGGGCCGCCGGGTGCTGGACCTGGCGGCGGGCTCCGGCCTGGTGGCCGTCGCGGCGGCGCTGAGCGGGGCGGCCGCGGTGCGGGCGGTCGAGATCGACGCGTACGCGGTGGCCTCGATCGAGGTGAACGCGGAGCTGAACGGCGTCGCGGTGACCGGCGAGCTGGCCGACGTGCTGGACGGCGACGGCGCGCCGGACGAGGTGGTGCTGGCGGGGGACGTGTTCTACGAGCGGGCGATGGCGGCCCGCTTCCTGCCGTTCCTGGAGCGGGCCGCGGCCCGGGGCGCGACCGTGGTGGTCGGCGACCCCGGGCGGGCCTACCTGCCGCGCGGGCGCTTCACCGCGCTCGCCGAGTACACCGTCCCGGTCGCCGCCGACCTGGAGGACGCGGCCGAGAAGGCCACCACGGTGTGGACGCTGCGCGGCTGACACGGCGTCAGGTCTCGGTCGGCCGGGGCGCCGGCGTGCTGACCGACGCCGACGGCGGGGCGGTCGGCGGGACCAGGCAGGTCGGACCGGTCCAGGTCGGGGAGGACGAGGACGGTGCGGGCGTCGTACCGAACGTCGGGCCCGGCGGGGGCGAGTAGGACGAGGACGGTGCGGGCGTCGTACCGAACGTCGGGCCGGGGGGCGGCGAGTACGACCCGGCCGGCAGGAGCAGGGTCGGCGTGATCGAGGGCGGCGCGTGGGTGGGGACGGGGGTGCCGCTGGGGCTGGAACCGGGGCTCCAGGTCGGGGTCGGCGGGCTGGGCGGCGACGAGCTGGGCGTCGTCCCGGTCATGTCCGGGCAGGCCGGCAGGCCGGTGCTGCTGTCGTACAGCGAGACCCGCCGCACCTGGTAGGGGCCCTGCCCGTACCAGCCGTGGAAGTACACGGTGAGCGTGCGGGTGGTCCCGCCGGTGCGGACCACGGTGTGCAGCCCGGTCCGCTCCGGCCCGTTCGCCCACAGGTAGGTGGTCTCGGCCTCGCCGCCGGTGACGCCGACGAAGGCGTACGCGCCGGAGACGTCCGCGGTCAGGTCGTAGCTGGTGTACGGCTTGACCGTCACCTGCTGGGTGCAGCCGGCGTAGTCGTACCCGCCGGGGCGGCCCTCGACGCCCTGGCCCTGGTCGAGCCGCCGGACGTCGCCCTCGCAGGTCCAGTTGTCGGGCAGTGGCCGGGCGAACGAGCCGTCCCGGACGGTCTCCTGGGCGGCCTGGGCGCTGCCCGGGCCGAACAGGACGAAACCGCCGGTGGCGGTCAGCAGGGCGGCCGTGGCGAGGGTGCCGAGCGGGAGCCGCTCGCGCTGGCGACGGGGTGGGGATGCACGCATGCCGGAACTCCGGGTGGGGGAGGTGAACGGGGCAGCGGTGCGAGGGAGTGAGCTCACCATGCGGGATGCCGCGGGCGCGAGTCAAGGGCCGGCAAAGGCCGCTTCCGGCCCGCTCCCGCGGGTGTGCGGGCCGGAAGGTGACGAACGGTCAGGTCAGAGGGTCAGTACTGGTCGGGGCACGGGTCGACGGTGTTGAAGGTCGGGTTCGGCGTCTCCGGGTACGGCCCGACGGTGTCGTTGGCGGTGCTGCCGGGGCTGGCCGTGTTGGTGCGGGTGGACGGCGGGGCGCTGGGCGGCAGCGTCGACGGCGAACCGCCCGGGGACCTGGGGGCGCACCAGGTCGGCAGGACGCCCGGCCCGACCATGCTGACCCGCTTGACCTGGTAGGGCGTCTGCCCGTACCAGCCGTGCAGGCGCACCAGCAGCGAGGTGGCGTCGGGCCCGGTGGTGACGGTGACGGTGAGGAGGTTCCAGTCCGGATCGTTCGACCAGCTCTGCACGGTCTCGCCGGGCCCGCCGCCCTCGGTGCCGAGGAAGACGTACGGGCCGCGGACGTCCGCGCTCAGCGTGTACGTCGAGTTCGGCAGCACGGCCACCCGCTGGGTGCACCAGGCGAGTTCGTCGGCGGCCGGGCTGCCCTCCAGCCAGTACCCCCGGTACTGGTTGTAGGACCGCAGCACGTTCTGCTGGCAGAGCCAGCCCGTCGGGGTGCCGGTGTACTCCAGGGGCGCGGTGAAGGTGCCGTTGCCGAGCACCTCGATCCGCGGCGGCTCGGTGGACGACGCCGGGCCGCCGAGGCCGAGGGTGGCCGTCGCGGCCAGGGCGACCGCGCCGATCGCGGCGGCCGCCGGCAGGCCGTCGCCCGCGCGGCGGGAGCGGGGCCGGTGTCGGCGGAGCAGGGGTGCACGCATGCCATCTCCAGGCTGGGGGAGGAGGACGGGAGCGGTGCGAGGGAGTGCGCCACACCCTGTCGGGCCGGGCCCGGGCCGTCAAGAGGGCCCGCCGCACGGGCTGCCGGCCGGACCGCCGGGTGGACGCGTCAGGGGCGGAGCGCGGGCGTAAACCCGTTGGCAGCACGCTGAGCTGGGGTGATAGGAACGGTGGCATGAGCGAGTACGAACTGCGGGCCGCGCGCCCCGAGGACATCGACGCGGTGCTGGCCTTCTGGGCCGAGGCCGCCGAAGGCACCAGCATCAGCGACGACCGGGCGGGCGTGGCCCGGCTGCTGGAGCGGGACGGGGCGGCGCTGATCCTGGCCGAGCGGGAGGGCGCCCTCCTCGGCACCGTCATCGCGGGCTGGGACGGCTGGCGCTGCCACCTCTACCGCCTCGCGGTCCACCCCGCCGCCCGCCGCCGCGGCATCGGCACCGCCCTGCTCGACGCCGCCCACGCCCGCTTCACCGAGGCCGGCGGCCGCCGGGCCGACGCGATGGTGCTGGAGCACAACGAGCTCGGCCGGTCCGCCTGGCAGGCCGCCGGCTACGGCCGCGAGGACCAGTGGCGCCGCTGGACCAAGCCGCTGGACGCCCCCGCCCCGTGACGTCCGCTCCGTGGCGTCCGCGCCCTGACGTCCGCCCGTTGCCGCGCCGGCCGGAGGCGGTCAGGCGGTCAGGTGGTCAGGCGGTCTTGAGGGTGCCGCCGTCGATGACGTGGTCGGCGCCGTGGATGTTGGCGGCCCGGTCGGAGAGCAGGAAGACGACCAGGTCGGCGACCTCCTCGGGGGTGGTGAGGCGGCCGGAGGCGCTCCCGGCCTGGGCGGGGAGGTTGGCCAGCAGGGCCTCGTGCGGGATGCCGAGGGAGGCGGCGACCCGGCCGCCGTAGCCCGCGGGGTGGGTCCACAGGTCGGTGGCGGTGGGGCCGGGGGAGACGGTGTTGACGCGGACGCCGCGCGGGGCGAGCTCCTCGCTGAGGCGCTTGCCGTACTGGGTGAGCGCGGCCTTGGCCTCGGCGTAGCCGACCGGGGAGCCAGCCGGGGTGCGGCCGTTGATGGAGGAGACGTTGACGATCGCCCCGCCGCGCTCCAGCAGGCTCGGCAGCGCGGCCCGGGTGGTGCGCACCGCGCTGAACAGGTTGAGCTCCAGCATCGCCGCCCACTGCTCGTCGGGGACGTCCAGCACGCTGCCCAGCACCAGTCGGTCGGCGTCGCCCCCGCCGACGTTGTTGACCAGCAGGTCGATGCCGCCGACCGCGTCGAGGGCCTGCCGGACGGCGTCCGCGGCGCCCTGCGGGGTGCCCAGGTCGGCGACGGCGACGGCGGCCGCGACCTCGGTCAGTTCGGGGGTGGCGGTACGGGTGGCCCCGACCACCTGGACGCCCTCGGCGGCGAGGGCGCGGGCGACGGCCAGGCCGATGCCCCGTCCGGCGCCGGTGACCAGGGCGGTGCGTCCGTCGAGTCCGAGCTTCATGGTGGTCCTCTTTCCTGGGGCCGTGGAGCGCGCGGGGTGCGCGGGGTGCGCGGGGGAATTTTCTTGAACTGGAGGTCAAATATTCGGGCGTGCGAGACCCCTCCCGGAGGAGGGGTGGAGGGCGGGTCAGAGCGGGGCGACGGCCGTGTCGATCGCGGCGTGCAGGGTCTCCCGGTCGAAGGTCCGGGCCGCGACCCGCAGGCCGGCGACCGTCACCATCAGGAAGTGGGCCTGCGCGGCCGCGTCCACCGAGGCGGGCACGTCCCCGGCCAGCTTGCCGCGCTCGATCCGGGCGGCCAGCAGGTCGGCGCTGCGCTCCACCGAGCGGCGCACCGCGGCGGTGGCCTCAGGGTCGCGCCCGCCGAGCTCCAGCGCGGTGTTGACGGCCAGGCAGCCGCGCCGCACCGGGGCGTCGAGGTCCGCGTCGACCAGCGTCCGCAGGTAGGCGCGGATGCACTCCTTCGCGGTGCCGGGCCCGGCGAGGAACTCCTCGGTGAACTCGGCGCCGGCCCGGTCGTAGCGGCTCAGCGCCCGCCCGAACAGCTCCCGCTTGGAGCCGAAGGCGTGGTAGAGGCTGCCCTTGCCGATCCCGGCGGCCTCCGCCAGCTCGGCGGGCGAGGAGCCGGCGTAGCCCTTGGTCCAGAACACCTCCATCGCCTGCGCGACGGCGGCCTCCTCGTCGAACTGCTTCGGCCTTCCCATGCGTCTGACGGTACGCCATATTTGACCGGGAGGTCAACAACCTTGCGGCTGCCGACCTCCCGGCCCCGCCCCCGCCCCGGCTACTCGAAGGCCGCCGCCGCCTCCCGCAGCGCCCGCACCACCGTCTCCGGGTCGTACGGCGCCGCCGGGCCCGGCAGGTAGGTCACCGAGCGCAGCGCCCCGGTGTAGCGGAACGAGCGGTGGCGCTCCCACACCGGCCAGGACACCGGCGACTTGCGGTCCACGCCGACGCTGATGCCCTGGAACGGGGCCATCCCGATCAGCTGGTGCACCGGGCCGAGCGCACCCGCCACCACCCCGTCCACCCGCACCTCGAACGTCCACTTCAGCTCGGCCACCGCCGTCGCCTCCAGCGCCACCAGGTGCGCCCCGGGCGGCAGTTCGCCCGCGTCGGCCTCGAACAGCTCGCCGTACTGGTTGTACGCCAGCCGCAGCCGCCCGTCCTCCACGTACAGGCTGTAGCCGCCGCCCTGGTCGCCGTGCGAGACCAGCACGCCCTGGTCGGCGGCGCCGTGGTGGTCGAGCGCGACCTCGGCCGTGAACGAGCGGAACGCCACCAGCCGGGAGGAGCGGTAGCGCTCCAGCTCCGGCGTCCCGGCCAGCAGGGTGACCGGGCGGCGCAGCGCCTCCTCCTCCGGGTTGCGCAGCACGAAGCCGCCGGAGGCGTCGGCCAGCGGGAAGACCCCGTCGCGCCAGGCCGCGTCCTCCCACGCCTGGGCCAACTCCTTGACCAGCTCCGGGTGCTGAGCCGCCAGGTCGTGGATCTCGGTCGGGTCGGTGCGCAGGTCGTGGAGCGCCCACTCGCCGTCGTCGTAGGGCGCGCCCGGCCGGTGCAGGGTGACCAGCTTCCAGCCGTCCCGGTAGTACGAGCGGTTGCCGGTCATCTCGCAGTACTGCTCGCGGTGGGTGGAGGGCGCGTCGGCGGCCCGCAGCACGGACGCGAACGACACCCCGTCCAGCTCCTGCACCGGACGGCCGCCGCGCTCCAGCGGCCTTCGCACGCCCGCGAGTTCGAGCAGCGTCGGCAGCAGGTCGGTGACGTACTGGTACTGTCCGCGCACCCCGTCGTCGCCGGCCGCGCGCGGCAGCCCGGCCGGCCAGGACAGCACGAACGGCACCCGCACGCCGCCCGCGTGGGTCTGGCCCTTGTACAGCCGGAACGGCGTGTTGGAGGCCATGCCCCAGCCGCGCGGGTAGTGCACCAGCGACTGCGGGCCGCCGATCAGGTCGATCTCCCGCTGCACGTCCGGGTTCCAGTCGGCGGGCAGGTTCGGGTGGTGGACGAAGCGGCTGAAGTAGCTGCGGGTGCCCTCCGCGCCGCCCTCGCCGGTGCCGCCGTTGTCGGAGGTGAACACCACGATGGTGTTGTCGAGTTCGCCGAGCTGCTCCAGGACGGCGGTCAGCCGGCCCAGGTTCCGGTCGACGTTGTCGACCATCGCGGCGTACACCTCCATGTAGCGGGCGTACAACTTGCGCTGCACCTCGTCGAGTTCGTCCCACGCCCCGACCTCGTACCCGGCCTCGCCGTTGCGCTCCGGCAGTTCGGTGCCGGGCGGGAAGTGCCCGGCCGCCAGCTGCCGGGCGAAGCGCCGCTCGCGCAGCTCGTCCCAGCCGCCGTCGTAGCGGCCCCGGTGCCGCTCCAGGTCCTCCGGCTTGGCCTGCAGCGGGCCGTGCACCGCGTTGTGCGCCAGGTAGAGGAAGAACGGCTTGTCCGCGTCGTGCGCCCGCAGCGACTTCACCATGCCGATCGCCCGGTCGGTGATGTCGTCGGTGTAGTAGTAGCCGTCCGGGAACTCGTCGATGTCCAACGGCGAGTTGTCGCACACCAGTTGGTGCGGGTGGAACAGGCTGGTCAGCCCCTCCAGCACCCCGTAGTACTGGTCGAAGCCCTTCTGCAGCGGCCAGTTGGCCCGGCTGTCGGCCGCCGAGGAGGCCGAGTCCCGGGTCAGGTGCCACTTGCCGACCGCGTACGTCGCGTACCCGGCGTCGTGCAGGGTCTGCGCCAGGGTCGGGATGTCGTCCGCGATCTCCATCCCGTAGCCGGGGAAGCCCGGGTCCGCGTTGGCCACGAACGAGTACCCCACCCGGTGCGGGTTCAGACCGGTCAGCAGCGCCGCCCGGGCCGGTGAACACAGCGGCATGGTGTGGTAGTTGGCGAGCTTCACGCCCCGCTCGGCCAGCGCGTCCAGCACCGGCGTCGGCACCTCCGAGCCGAACGGCCCGATGTCGCTGTAGCCCAGGTCGTCGACCAGCACCACCACCACGTTCGGCGCCCCTTCGCGCGGGCGCACCCGGCGCGGCCAGGACGGCACCGACTCGCCGAACGTCCGCCCCACCCGCCCGGGGAAGCCCTGGTACGGATCGCGGCGCCGGCCGGCGCCCTCGGTCGGCTCAGTTGGCTCGGTCGGCTCGGTCCGTTCGGTCACAGCAGGCTCCCGGCGGTAGGGGTGGGAAGGGACGGGACGGCCGCCAACAGTTCGGCCGTGTAAGGGTGTTCGGGAGCGGTGATGACCCGGTCGGCCGGGCCGCTCTCCACGATCCGGCCCCGGTGCAGCACCGCGATCCGGTGGCTGACCTGCCGCACCACCGCCAGGTCGTGCGCGATGAACAGCACCGCCAGGCCCAACTCCCGCTGCAACCGGGCCAGCAGGTCGATCACCTGGGCCTGGATCGACACGTCCAGCGCCGACACCGGCTCGTCGCAGACCAGCACGCTCGGCTCCGGCGCCAGCGCCCGGGCGATGCCGATCCGCTGCCGCTGGCCGCCGGAGAACTCGCGCGGCGAACGGGCCGCCGCCGACGCCTCCAGGCCCACCTGCTCCAGCAGTTCGGCCACCCGGGCCTGCCGCTGCGCCCGGTCGCCGATCCGGTGCGCGATCAGCGGCTCGGCGATGATCCGGCCCACCGTCAGCCGGGGGTTCAGCGAGGCGTACGGGTCCTGGAAGACCATCTGGACCTCCCGCCGGGCCCGCCGGCCGTCCAGCGGCCGGCCGGCGAAGCTGACGCTGCCCGCGTCGGGCGCGTGCCCGCCCACCAGGGCCCGGGCCAGCGTCGACTTGCCCGAACCCGACTCGCCGACCAGGCCCAGCGTCTCGCCCGGGTGCAACTCCAGGTCGACGTCCGCCAGTGCGACCGTCCGCCGCCGGCGCGGCCCGTAGCCCTTCGCCAACCCGCGCACCACCAGCAGCGGTTCGGCCCCCGGGGTGCTGTTCGCGGCCGCCCGGGACGGGGCGTCCAGCCGGGGCACCGCCGCCAGCAGGGACTTGGTGTAGGCGTGCCGGGGATCGGTCAACAGCCGTTCGGTGCCGCCCTGTTCGACCACCTCGCCGTCGCGCATCACCAGCAGCCGGGAGCAGGTCTCGGCGATCACGCCCAGGTCGTGGCTGATCACCACCAGCGCGGTGCCGCGCTCCCGGTTGATCCGGGCCAGCAGCCGCAGGATCTGCCGCTGCACGGTCGGGTCCAGCGCGGTGGTCGGCTCGTCCGCGACCAGCACCTCGGCGTCGTGCGCCAGCGCCAGCGCGATCATGATCCGCTGGCGCTGGCCGCCGGAGAACTGGTGCGGGAAGTCGTCCAGCCGGGTGGCGGCCTTCGGCACGCCCACCAGCTCCAGCAACTCCGCCGCCCGCAGCGAGCGTTCGGCCTTCGTCCGGCGCTCGCCGTGCGCCCGCAGCGCCTCGTCCAGCTGGCGGCCCACCGAGAGCACCGGGTTCAGCGAGGACATCGGGTCCTGGAAGACCATCGCGATCCGCCTGCCGCGCACCGCCCGCAGCGCCTCCTCCGGCAGCCCGGCCAGGTCCTGCCCGCCCAGCTCCACCGAGCCGCCGGTGATCCGGCCCCCGGCGGGCAGCATCCGCAGCAGCGCCAGCGCCGTCGTCGACTTGCCCGACCCGGACTCGCCGACGATCCCCAGGCTCTCCCCGGCTCCCAGCGCGAACTCCACCCCGCGCACCGCGACCCGTTCGCCGAAGGCCACGTGCAGGTCGCGCACCCGCAGCAACTCGGCGGTGGGGGAGGGGAGTCGGTCCACCAGCGGGGGACGGTCGATCAGTTCGGTCATCGGGCGGCCCTCCGGCTCGGGACTCTGCTGGGGTCGGGTTCCCGCGCTCATCCGCGCGCTCCCCGGTTCAGGGCCTCGGCCAGCAGGGTGAAGCCGAGGACGAGCGCGGTGGTGACGGCCAGCGGGGCGGCGGCCAGGACGGGGTTGGTGTCCAGGTAGGCGACCGAGCCGCTGATCAGGCTGCCCAGGGTGGGCTCCGGCGGGCGGACGCCCAGGCCCAGGAAGCTGAGCGCGCCCTCGATGAAGACGCCCACCGACAGCGCCACCGCGCCCTGCACGATCAGCGGGTCCACCGCGTTCGGCAGCACGTGCCGCAGCAGCACCCGGGCCCGGCTCGCGCCGCCCACCCGGGCGGCCAGCGCGTACTCGCGCTCCTGCTGCACCAGCACGCCCGCCCGCAACTGCCGCCCGAAGTAAGGGACTTCGGCCAGCGCGATGATGATCACCACCGGCCAGCGGCCCGGCCCGAGGATCGCCGTCACCGCCAGGCCGAGGATCAGCCCGGGGAAGGACAGCACCAGGTCGAACAGCCGCTGCACCACCAGGTCGGCGGCCCGCGAGGTGCCCGCCAGCAGGGCCAGCGCCGCACCGGCCAGCGCGCCCGCCGGCACGGCCGTCAGGATGATCGACAGGTCGGTGAGGATCCCGTGCAGGATCCGGCTGAGCAGGTCCCGCCCGATGTCGTCGGTGCCCAGCGGGTGCGCCCCGCTCGGGGTGGCCAGCGCCTGCGGGCCCTGCGCGTTCGGGTCGGCGTCGGTCAGCCAGGGCGCCAGCAGCCCGGCCAGCGCCACCGTGCCGACCAGCACCAGCCCGCTGACGCCCCGCCAGGTCAGCAGCCCGGCGACGTAGCGGTTGCGCGGGCGGGCCGCCTTGAGGAGAAGAGGAGAGGAGATCGTGGTCATCGTGTCGTCACTCCCACCGCACGCGCGGGTCGAGCCAGGAGTACAGCAGGTCGGTGAGCAGTTGCACGGCCACGTAGCCGACCACCACCAGCAGCAGCAGGTCCTGCACCACCGGGTAGTCGCGGCGCGACACGCCCTGCTCGATCAGCTGGCCGAGGCCCGGCCAGGCGAAGATCCGCTCCACCACCACCGCGCCCGCGATCAGCTGCCCGATCTGCAGGCCCAGCACGGTCACGGCGGGCGGCAGCGCGTTCGGCAGCGCGTGCCGCCACAGGATCCGGCGCCGCGACACCCCCAGCGCCGTCGCGGTGCGCACGTAGTCCTCGCCGAGCGCCCGCTCCAGCCCGTCCTGCAGGTAGCGGGCCAGGATCGCCGCGCTCGGCAGCGCCAGGCACAGCGCGGGCAGCGCCAGGTACTGCACCGCCAGGTCCGGCGCGTCGAACAGCGAGGCGTGCCCGCCGGCCGGCAGCAGGCCCAGGCCCACCGCGAACACCAGCACCAGCACCACCCCGGTGACGAACGGCGGCACCGCCAGCGCCCCCGTGGTCAGCGCCCGCAGCACCCCCGCCAGGCCCCGCCGCCGCGCCGACACCGCGTACAGCGCGGTCGGCACCGCCAGCAGCACCACCAGCAGCAGGGCGGCGACGGTGAGCTGGAAGGTCGCGGCCAGGCCGTCCCCGATCAGCTCGGACACCTGCCCGCCGATCGCGTAGCTCGGCCCCAGGTCACCGCTGAGCACCTGCCCCAGCCAGTGCAGGTACTGCTCGGCCAGCGGCGCGTCCAGCCCCAGCCGGGCCCGGATCGCCGCGACGGTGGCCGGCGAGGCGTCCGGCCCGGCCAGCGTGGTCGCCGGATCGCCCGGGATCAGCCGCAGCATCAGGAACACCGTGAACGAGGCGGCCACCAGCACCGCCAGCGCGCTCGGCAGCCGTTTGAACAGGAAGGTCCGCACGGCTCAGCCCGCCAGGTACGCGTCGTCGAGGTTCAGGTACGAGTACTTGTTGAGCGTCACCCCGCGCACCTGCGCGCCCGCGACCTCCACCAGCCCGGCGATCGCCAGGTCCACGATGAACTGCTCGTCCAGCAGGATGTCCGTCACCTGCTGGTACAGCGCCTTCGCCTCCGCGCTGTCCGGGTCCGAGCGGTTCCACGCCTTCTGTACCGCGTCGGTGTACGCCGGGGAGGAGAACTTCGAGGTGTTCTTCGCCTCGTTGAACGGGTACGCGCTGACCGCCAGCGTCGCCGGGTGCGCCTGCGAGAAGCTGTGGCTGAGCGTCCACAGCGCCGGCATGGACTGGGATATCAGCTGCTTCTGCATGGTCGGCGAGTCCACCGGCTGCAGCTGCACCTCGATGCCGACCTGCTTCAGGTCGTACTGCAGGATCTGCGCGACCGCCGTCGACCCGGCGTCCGACTGGTGCGCCAGCGGCAGCGACAGCGAGGTCACCCCCGCCTCCGCCAGCAGCGCCTTCGCCTTCTCCGGGTCGTGGTGGTAGCGCTTCGCGTCCTCCTCCCGGTAGGCCGGCGAGGACTTCGGCCACGGCACCGAGGACACCGTCGCGTACCCGCCCAGCGCCTGCTGCACCAGCCGGTCCCGGTCGATCGCCCAGGCGATCGCCTGCCGCACCCGCTTGTCCTGCACCTCGGGGAAGGACAGGTTCGCGCCGATGTAGAACGCGCCCGCGCCGGTGTCGTACTGGGTGATCCGGAACCGCTTGTCGTCCTTCAGCGTCGCCACGTCCTTGCCGCGCACCGCGTACGTCAGCTGGGTCTGCCCGGTCTTCACCGAGGACAGCAGCGTCTCCGCCTGCGGGATCACCTTGATCTCCACCCCGTCCAGGTACGGGCGGCCCGGGTTCCAGTACTTCTCGTTGCGGGCGAAGCTCAGCGAGGAGCCCGGCTTGCGGTCGGTGAAGGTGAACGGGCCGGTGCCGATCAGCTTGGTGCCCGCCACCGCGTCCTCGACGGTCGCCGAATCCGGGATGATCATGAACTCGAAGAGGTCGAACAGGTTGGACACCGGGTGCGCCAGCACCAGCGTCAGCTCGAAGTCGCCGTTCTTCCGGAAGTCCGTCACGGTCAGCGCCGTCGACCTCAACTGCGCCGACCGCACCGGGTTCTGCAGGTTCTTGATCGCGAACACCACGTCGTCCGCGGTGAACTTCCGCCCGCTGTGGAACGTCACGTCGTCCCGCAGCTTCAGCGTCACGCCCAGCCCGTCCGCCGCCACCTCCCAGCTCTTCGCCAACTCCGGCTGCGGGCGCAGCTGCTCGTCGTAGCGGGTCAGCGTGTTGAACACCAGCCGCTGCAGCAGCGAGTTGGCGCTCTGCGCGAACAGCAGGGCCGGCGTGAAGTCCACCCCGACGCCCACCGTCAGCACCCCGCCCCGGCGCGGCGAGGCCGCGTCGCCCGACGCCGCCGCGTCCGTCCCCGCCGCGGAGTCCGCCGCCGAACGGCAGGCCGACAGCGCCAGCAGACCGGCACCCGCCAGGGCGCCGCGCAGCAGCGCCCGGCGCGAGATCGCGGAGAGGGGGAGCGGGCCACCGGAGCCGGCGGAGAACGCGTTCATGGTCAACAGTCCTTCAGGAGAAGCGAGTTCGGATGATTGGGAAGAATGCGCGGGGGCAGGGAGGCCCGGGTGTCACAGGTTCAGCAGCGGACGGGCGTACAGCTCGCCCAGCACCGGCGCACAGGCCGCCACCGCCAGCGCATCCGCGCCGAAGCGCTGCGCCACCAGCAGGTCGGCGTCCCGGTGCAGGTGCGAGCGGAGCGCGAACTCCTCGCGCACCACGTCCAGGTAGACCGGGTCGGCCACCGCGAAGGTCTCGGTCAGCACCAGCAGGTCCGGATTGACCACGTCGGCGAGCAGGGCCAGCGCCCCGCCCACCACCCGGGCCCGCTCGCGCACCAGCGCGTCGGCCCGGGCGTCGCCGGACCGGACGGCCGCCAGCAGCAGCCCCCGGTCCGGCCGGGCGATCACGCCCTGCGCCACGGCCGCCTCGAACAGCGTGTCGTCCGAGGCCGCCACCGACAGGCAGCCGTTGCGGCCGCAGTGACATCGCGCCGTGCTGCCCGGCACCGGCAGGTGCCCGCCGTCACCGGTCACCGACGGCGGCCCCTGGTGCACCGTCCCGGCCACCGAGATGGACGCGTCCACCACGTGGCCCACGAACAGCTGCACCATCGACCGCCGGGCCGCCGGATCACCGAACAGCACCTCCGCCGCCGCCAGCGCCCGGGCGTGGTTGTCCACCCGCACCGGCAGCCCCGTCGCCCGCTCCAGCAGCGCCCGCAACGGCACCTCGTGCCAGCCCAGCGGCTCGTGCCGGACGGTCACCCCGCGCTCGGGATCCACCGCCCCGCCGGTCACCGCACCCAGCCCCAGCACCCGCCGCCCGGCCGTGGCCGGCGCGGCCGCGGCCGCCGCCAGCAGCCGCGGCAGCCGGGCCAGCAGCGCCTTCAGCACCGCCGACCCGCGCCGCCCGCCGTTGGGCAGCTCCTGCCGGAACAGCACCCGGCCGCGCAGGTCCAGCAGCGCGAAGGTGCTGAACGGCAGGCCCACGTGCAGCCCCGCCACCGCGAGGCGCTCCGCGTCCACCTCCAGCGGCAGCTGCGGACGGCCCCGCACCCCCGGCGCGGCGACCGCCAACTCCGGCCGCTCCGCCAGCAGTTCGAGCCGCAGCAGATCCACCACCTGACGGGAGACCGCCGCCGCGCTCAGCCCCGTCAACCGGGCCACCGCACTGCGCGCCACCGGCCCGTGGTCCAGCACCGCCCGCAGCACGGTGGCCGCGTTCGCCTCCCGCCGGTCGTCCCCGGGCCGGGACGCGGGGCGCGGCGCGGCGTGCCCCGCGGGGCGCGCCACCGGACGCGTCGCGGAGTGCGGCGCGGGGCCGGCCGGGATGCCGCGGACGGTGCTGGTCACGGATTCGACTCCTCTGCTGTGCCGGGTGGTTGCGTCGTCGATCGACCGGTCAGGAGACCGGGCCGGCCAGCGCCTCGGCCTCCAGCTCGACGGCCGGGACCAGGCCCGCCACCCGCGGCGGGTCGGCCGGCTCCAGCAGCCGGCTCGGCCGCCCGTCCACGCCCACCGGCAGGTCGCCGTCCAGGGTGATCCGGCGCACCAGGCGCGGCTCGTCGCCGTAGTCGTTCACCGCGTAGTGCTGGGTGGCCCGGTTGTCCCAGATCGCCACGTCGCCGACCTGCCAGTCCCAGCGCACGCTGTTCTCCAGCCGCTCCACGTACCGCTGGAACAGCTCGATCAGGGCCCGGCTGTCCTTGCCCGACACCCCGACGATCTTCTGCGCGAACGAGCCCAGCAGCAGGTGCTTCTCGCCCGTCACCGGGTGCACCCGCACCAGCGGGTGCTCGGTCTTGAACGCCGTGGAGACGAACACCTGCCGGAACAGCTTCGCCACCTCGGCGTTGTCCGCCAGCTCCGGCGCCAGCGCCAGGTTCGCCGCGTAGTCGTAGTCGTTGGTGTGCACCGCCCGCAGGCTCTCCGCGAGCGCCTTCAGCGGCGCCGGCAGGTCCTGGTACGCGGCCGCGGTGTTCGCCCACACCGTGCTGCCGCCCGCCGGCGGCAGCTCCAGCGCCCGCAGGATCGACGCCTTCGGGTACGAGGGCACGAACGTCACGTCGGTGTGCCAGTTGTTCGCCCGGACGCCCTTGGTGGCGTCCAGCTCGAAGATGTACCGGCCGTCCGCGCTGGGCACCGTCGGGTGGAACACCGGCTGCCCCAACAGCCGTGCGAACGCCTCGTGTTCGGCGTCGTCCAGGTGCGCCTGACCGCGGAAGAACAGCACCTTGTGCTCGTACAGCGCGGCCTCCAGCGCCGCCACCGTCTCGGCCGGCAGGTCGCCGCCCAGCTTGACGTCGTGGACGACCGCGCCGATCCGGCCCGCCGCCGGGGTCAGCCGCAGCGCGGTGGGAGCGGGAGTGGACGTGGAAACGGACATGGTGGAACTCCTTCGGGGAGAGGGGAACGGCGACGGCGGCACGGGTGCCGCCACGACAGCCGGACACCGCACGGCGACCGGGCAGCCCACAGGGCGCACCGCCGTGACGGACGGAGAAGGGAGAGGGGAGAGGAGGAAGGGCGCGCCGACTACGCGCAGCAGCGCCGACAACAGCCGCGCGGACGCAGACCCACCGGGGCCGGGCACGACGGACAACAGACGACAACGACGGTACGCATCGGCCCTCCTTCCGGCTCGCTGCGAGTGGGCTCGGCGCTCATCGTGCTCGGCCCGAACGCCCGCTGTCAATCGTCATATCCCCAGTTGGGAGCGGGTGTTGCGGAGTATTGCGACATGTTGCGGCCCGGTGACGACCCCGCGACGAACCCCCGTAGCCCCTTGTCGCCGCCGCCGGCCCCGGGCAAAACTTTCGGAGCGGAAACAACCCCGCCACCCCCCTGTCCGCCCCCCGCGCACCCCCTGCGCCCCCGCCCGGCGCCCCCCGCGCCGGGGGCGTCCTACTGGCCGAGCAGGTGGGCGAAGTCGTTGCCCAGGCCGCCCAGCACCGGGAGCGCGCCCAGGTCGGTGATCGCGCCGACGGGGATGCTGTAGCCCTGGTTGGGGACGGGCGCCGGGGCCTCCGCCGCGGCGGCGGCCGCCCCGGCGGGGGCGAGCAGGGCGGCGGCGAGGGCGAGGGTGGTGAGGGCGGTGCGCACGGGGTGAGGTCCTCGGGGGTCGGGGGGTGTGGCTGACGCCGGTTCAACGCGGGGGTGGCGCGGCCGGTGACGCGGGGTCGTCCGTTCGGCGCAGCCGGCGGGGCCGGCGGCGCAGCGGGCAGTGCGGCCGGCGGCGGGGCTGGGGGTGCGGCCGGCGGCGCGGTTCGGGAAAGCAACGGCCCCGCCCGGCGGGTGGCCGGACGGGGCAGGGTGGGGCAGGACGGGGCAGGACGGGGTGCGTCAGACGGTCGGGACGGCCGACAGGCCGGCCAGGGCGGCGAGGATGCGGGCGAAGGCGTCCGCGGTCTCGGCCGGGCGGTGGGTGGCGGGGCGGTCCGCGCAGAGGAAGCCGTGCGGGACGCCCGCGTAGGTGACCAGGTCGTGGCCGACGCCCGCGGTGGTGAGCCGCTCGGTGATCCGCTCCCACTGCTCGGGCGGGACGATGTGGTCCTCGGCGCCGACCAGGCCGAGGACGGTGGTGCCGTGGGCGGCGAGCGCGGCCGCGCCCCGCTCGGTGAGCGGCGGGTGGTCGTCGGCGAGCGGGGTACCGCCCTCCAGGGTCCAGGTGGGGTAGCAGGCGGCGACCACGTCCAGCGGGAGGCGGGTGCCGGCCAGCAGGCCCAGGTGGCCGCCGACCGAGAAGCCGACGAAGGCCCGGCCGGGGCCGCCGCCCAGCGAGGCGCCGAGGGCCAGGGCCGCCGCGGTGTCGGCGGTGACCTGCTCCGCGGTCAGGGAGCCCAGCAGCTCGAAGCCCTCCACCCGGCCGGTGTCGTCGTAGGGCAGCTCGACCCGCTCGGCCTCCCGGCCGTAGAAGTCCGGGGCGACGGCGGCGTACCCGGCGGCGGCCAGCCGCTCGCACACCCCGCGCACCCAGGACGTGACCCCGAAGAGTTCCTGGCCGACCACCACGGTGGCCACCGGCGCGCCGTCCGCGGGCGCGGCCAGGAAGAGTTCGGGGCCGCCCTCCGCGGGGCGCACCCAACGGGTCGTCACATCAGCGGTGTTCATCGTGCGTTGATCCCCCTCGTGCGGCCCGGCACCCGGTCGGGCCCGGTGGAGCCACGTTACCCGGCGGGGCGGTAGGTGGTGACGGTGCCGCCGTGGCTGAAAGTGAGGGTCTCCACCGGGGGAACGGGCGCGGGCGCAGCGGCCCGGCGAACGCGGGAGGCCGCCGCCCGCCACCACCGGGTACCGCTTGAGCACCAACTCGTCTATTTCGGCGAGCAGTTGAGCGGCCAGGATGTCGCCGCCGCACAGCCGGAGGTCGCCGCCGTCGGGCTGCCGCTTCAGTACCCGCACCAGCCCGAGCGGGTCGGAGCGCACCCGGCGCACGGCCGGGTCGTCCACGCCGGGGGCCCGCACGGCCCCCGCGACGCGGCCCGGGTCACCGCGCTCGTGCACCGCCGCGAACGCCACCCCCGGGAACGGCGGCACCGCGAACTGACGGGCGACGGCAGCGAAGGCGCCCGTCCCGTTCGGAACCGGCCCTACCCCCCGGGCCGGGAGGGCAGGTCGGCGGGCGGGTCCCCCGCCGGTCCGGGCGCGCCGCGCTCCTCCGGCCGGACGGGGCGCTCCGCGGCGGCGCGGCGCAGTTCCGCCGTGAACTGCGCGCCCGCCAGCAGCGCCAGGTTGGAGAGCCAGAGCCAGATCAGGAACACCACCGTCCCCGCCAGCGAACCGTACAGGTGGCTGTACGTGCCCAGGACGCTGGTGTACAGCGCGAAACCCGCCGAGAAGACCAGCCAGAGCGCCGCCGCCAGCGTGCCGCCCGGCAGACTGCCCCACCGCCGCCAGGCCGCCTCGGGGCCGGTCCGGAAGACGATCAGCACCAGCGCCGCCGCCACCACCAGCAGCACCGGCCAGCGGACCACCGACCAGACCAGCGGAGCCGTCCCGCCCAGGTGCAGCACCCGGCCCGCCCCCTCCGCGACCGGGCCGCTCAGGATCAGTGCCAGGGCGCTCACCGCGAGCAGCACCAGCAGCACCGCCGCGGTCACCACGATCCGCGGGGCCCGGCCCAACGGGGAACGCCGGTCGCTGGTGCCGTGCATCCGGTGCAGCGCCCGCCGGAACACCGCCAGGTAGCTGCAGCACGACCACAGCGCGCTACCGGCGCCCGCCACCAGCAGCGTCCACCCGGCCGAACCGCCCCCCAGCGCCTGGGACAGCGCCCCGCCCACCTCCGCGCCGGCCTGACCGGGCACCAGGGCCGCCAGCCGTACCGCCGCCTCCCGGGCCGCCGCCGGACTGATCAGCGCGAAGCCCACCACCGTGGCCAGCAGCGCCGGAAGGATCGCCAGGACGGCGTAGTACGTCAGCGCCGCCGCGAAGTCGGTGATGTCGTCGTTCCACATCCGCAACGGCGTGCGCCGCAACGCCCGCCACCAACGTCTGTCCCCGTCCGGCGACCGAGCCACCGCAGACCCCCACCCACCGAAAGCCGAACGCGCCGTACCGGTCGCCCGGACCGGATGCCCGCCCCGCCCGGCGCGAAACCGCCCGGCGCGAACCGACCGGCGGCGAACCGACCGGCGTGGCCGAGGAACTCGAACGCAAAGCACCGGATCCCTATCACAGCAGGGGCGATGCCGATGCCGCCCTTCGCCAGTACGAGGCGTTTGGCTTGGCGCTGAACCTCTTTCTGGACGCCGCTCGTAGGGACCTTGCATATCACCCCCGATGCTGGCGATTCTGGCGCCGGTATTCCGAGCGGCGCTTCCAGCGGCAGGCGGAGCCAACTGCACACATAAGCGAAGCCAACTGAGCTTGGGCAGGACGTCCAGTGATCCGGCCGGGCGGCGGGGGCATTCATCGTCCTACGGCCGATTCGGCAGTGCCGCGCCCGCTTCGCTCCGTCCGGCCGGACTGTGGCTTGAATGCTCATCCGCCTGATGCGTCGGGCTTCCAGTCACGCGGAGGCTGGCAGGGGCTCCTCCGGATCCCGGCCCCTGCCGGGATTGACCGATCTGCTCCCGCCGAGTGCTGAACGGGCCTCACAGTGCGGTAAGGCCAGGTGCGAGGCTGCGACCGCTGACCGGTCTCTGGCCGGGAAGTCAGCGAGTGCGGTTCTCCTCCTGCGTAAGCAGGCCGAGAACCGCGCGCCTGCCCCAGTGGTTGCGCCGGCGTTCGGCTTGGTCGCGGTCGACGAATGCGCCGACCCCGTACTCGGCCGACGACGTTAACGCGATCTTGTCCCACCCGCCCTCGGCAGTGGCGAACTCCTCGCCGCTCAGCTCGGTGCTGATGTGATGCTCATGGAGCACTGCCTTCACGGCGGCCTCGGTCTCGCCCTTCGTCCGGAACCGACGTTCCCCGATTCAGAACTCCACCATGCGATCGCCCTTTCGATTTTCCGCCGCGGACGCCCGCGACGTCTCGCTGCCACCAGGTTCCACGCCGGCATCCGGTGTGGGGCCTTACCGTGGCACGACCGCCCGGTCCCGCTCCAACCGAGTGGTTCTGGTGCATCTGCGGCGAGGACCTGTTCCTGGTTCGCGGCGTCATGGTCGAGGTGGGCGGCGAGGTCAGGTCGGGGTGGTGCTCCAGATGTTCCAGGCTCTCTCCGGCACAGAGCCTTCTCTGGCACGTACTCCGGCTCGTACGGTGCAACTGTGACAAGCTCCGACAAGATCGCCCTCGTCTCGGCCGTCATCGCTGGCATGGCCTTCGTGGCCGCTGTCTTCAGCTGCGTCTGGGCGGTGAAGCAGACCCGGATCGCCCGCGAAGCCGTCGCCACCAGCGAGCGCGCCAACCAGCTCAGCGCGGAGGCCAACACCACGGCAGCGCAGGCCCTCACCGTCTCCGAATTGGGTGCGCTGGATGCACGAAAGGCTCGACTTGCCACGGCAGCTCCCCAGTTGGCAGTCACTCCGGGCCAGGTCGAGTGGCCTCCACTTCGCCAAGCCGTGGCAGCATGGTCGCCCGGCAGTTCCTGGCCCAGCGATTACATCTTTCGCACTCCACGCGATGAGAACGTTCTGCTCGGCCTTCGCTACACCCTGACGATACGGAACATCGGCACGGACACAGAGTTCATGCTGCATGGGAGCATCGCGCCGACCGACCCGCTCTTCGTGGCCAACGCGACGCTCGGCACACGCGTTGAGCTCGCTGCTGGCGAGTCCGTCACCGTGACCTTGGAGCAGTATGAGCCCCTGCACCGCTGGATCGACGACCATCAGACCCGCAGGGCGGGCGGTCCTGGTAAGTATGACCTTCGGTCGTGGATCAGTTGCAGCGATGGCCGGGACGAGGGAATCATCGGCATTATCAACGGGTTCGTCGCACTCTTGGGACTGGAGTACATCGAAGAGGAGACCGGCTCCTGGAGGTTCACCAATGCGCATGCCGCGTTGCCGGGACAGCAGTGGCCGCCGACCCGCCCATGGGTTGCCCCCATGGAGCTGAAGTATTACGAGTCGAAGATCAACGATCGGCCACTGCAGGCGTGACCTTGCTGCCCCCGGTCAGGGTACAGCGCGTCTCCCCACTTCTGGTCGCCAACAAGGTGGTCGGCGAGCCCGTGGCCGGGGTGGTACTCCAGCCGGTTGTACCACTGATTGGTACGCGGGTTCTGGCGGTCGGATCGCCCCGGAAGACCCAGCTCGGTTGCATAGCCTCAGAGGGCGGATCGGCCGACACCGCCCAGCCTGCCGGGTAGTGGGTTGCCTGGGCGGGACTCCCGCCCAGCTCCCTGCGAATCCGGCAGGCTGGTGCCAGTTCAGGAGGTGGGTACGGGCTTGGCCAGCGGGCGGGCGCGTTCGTACAGCTCGCGTGCGTGAGCGTTGCGGCGGTGTGGGCCGATCGCGGTGAGCATCGCCCGGTAGCGGTCGTCAGCCCGGCCTGACTGGACGTGCGGATAGTCGTCCAGCGCGCGGTGCCACTCGGCTACCGCCTCTTCCAGCCGGCCTTCCTGGAGCTTCCACTCGGCGAGCATTGCGCGGTGCCGCACCCGCGCCCGCCGGTACACGGTGGGGCGGATCTTCTCGGACTGCTCCATCGCGCGGATCGCGGTGCCGCGGTGGCCGAGTTCATAGTTGACCTGGGCGACGTGGTAGGCCAGGGAAGACGGGTCGTAGGAGCCGTGGGCCTTGGCCTTCGACTCGGCCTTCTCCATCGCGATCTCCGCCTCGTGCAGCATCGCCAGCGCCCCGCTCGCGTCGCCGGTCTGTGCGAGTGCGTGGGCCTGCTGCCCGGCGAGGAACGCGCGCATCCTGGGCCCGGCCTCGGGGGAGGCGGCCGAGGCGGCGTACGCGTACCTCAACGCGGCGGCGCCGTGGCCGAGTTCGACGGCCTGCACGCTCATGCCCCGCAGGGTGGTGCAGTAGGTGAGGTGGTCGCCGGCGGCGCCGGCGAGTTCGAGGGCCTTGGTGTAGTAGCTCTGGCCGAGCATGTCCAGGCGCTCGTCGACGGCCATGTAGCCGGTCAGGTACAGGTGGTCGGCCGCGGCGGAGAGCATTGCCCGGCGGACCTCGTCGGAGGCGTCGGCCTTCAGGTACGGGGCGATGTTGTTGACCATGAAGGCGGCGGCCATCGGTCGGGCGGTCCGGCCACCGAACTGGTCGTCGAGTTCGCTGATCCGCTCGGTCATCTGGATCACCGCGTCGACCTCGGCCATGCCGATCCGGGTGTGCGGGTCGGTCCTGATCCGTTCGAACCGGCCGAGGACGTCCTTCCAACGGGGGATGGTCAGGGCGACCGAGTACAGGCCCGCGCTGAGCACGCCCCTTCGCGATGGGTCCATGTCCGTGCTCCCCAGGTCGATCAGTCCCGCCACGGTATCCGGCGAGGCGGCCTGGACGTCGGGCTGATCGGCGAATCCTGCCTCGAACGCGGTGATGGGGCGGCCGAGCCGGCGGGTGAGGGCTTCGAGGACGACGGCCCGGTACTTGGCCATCGGGCGGGTGCCCGAGAGCCAGTGCGAGACCGCGGACTCGTCGTACCGCAACTTGATCCCGCTCTCGGTGCCGGCCCGGTTGACCGCGCGGGCGAACTCGCCGTTGCTCGACCAGCGGCACTGCGCGATCAGCCCGGCGAGCTTGCCGTTCGGCGTCCGCATCCGTGCTGCCATGCCAGCCCCCCGGCGAGGTTTCAAGGGTTTCAAGCGTCCGGGGTCTCTCTACCGTGTTCACGCCCGGCGCACACCTGTTGACTCGGTGTCAGGTCGACCGGGCACGAGAACGGCGCCCGGTCCAGCCTTCCCGTTCGGCGGCACCCACCACTGCGTTCGGTTCATCCCGGTGGCGTGGGTGCCGCTCACCAAGCGCCGCCGAAGGGCTCCGTCATGGCCGTCAGTTCGTCGTTCCACCTCGTGAGAGACCCCTCCCAGGTCCGGCCCGCCCGGCGCCGGGTCCGGACCCTTGCCGTCGGCTGGGGCATCCGCCTGGAAGAGGACACCCGCACCGCGCTGGACGTGATCACCTCGGAGCTGGTCACCCACGCGGTGCGGCACTCCAAGGGCGCGATGCTGACTGCCGCTGTCCACGCCGACCCGGTACGGCGGTTGGCGATGGTGCAGGTTTCCGGCGGCTCGCTGATCCTGCCTCGGGCCCGCACGGTCGGCTCGGACCCGGAGGCCGGCCAGGGCATGTTCCTGGTCGAGCGCCTCGCACGCGACCACGGCGCCCAGCGGACCGAGGCCGGGAAGCGGATGTGGGCCGAACTCAACCTGCCCGAACAACCGCTGATCCGCCGCCAGCTCCTGCTGCAGCCCCGCCGCGCGGCCCGGAGGCTGTTCGACCGCTTCCGGCCGCCTCAATGGCCCCTGCACCCCCGTCCCCGCACCCCGCACGGAAGCACCCCACTTTTCCCGAGCACCAGCTGTCCGACCCGATCGAGGAGGCACTGACGTGCACGAACTCATCGCCAGCCGGTTCCTGGACGACTACCTGGTCGTCCATCCCGGCAGCACCGCCGGCATCAAGGTCCCGCTGCGGCAGTACACCGACCTGGAGCGCGCAACCGCCGCGGGCGAGGCCACCCCGCCCTGGCTGGTCAAGGCGGCCCGGCAGCGCTGGGCGATGGACCTGACGCCCGTCCGCCCGCTGCGGGACTACCTGCTGGTCCGCGCCGCGGCCGACCCGCAGTACAGCCGCGCGTCGTGGGAGATCAACCTCGGCTGCAACTACGACTGCGAGCACTGCTACCTCGGCGAGAAGACCTTCGAGGGCCTGAACATGGACGACAAGGCCAGACTCCTGCACCTCATGCGCGACGCCGGGGTGCTGTGGCTGCAGATCACCGGCGGCGAGCCGACCGTCGACCGCGACTTCACCGACGCCTACACCCTCGCCCACGAGCTCGGCATGATGCTCACCGTCTCCACCAACGGCTCGCGCCTGTGGCAGCCGAAGATCCTGGACGTCCTCACCAGGATGCCCGCCTACCGGGTCGTCGTCTCCGTCTACGGGGCCAGCGCCGCCAGCTACGACGGCCTGACCCGCCGCAAGGGCTCCTTCGCCACCTTCCACAAGGGCATGGCCGCCGCCCTGGAGGCCGGAATCCCGATGCGGCTCAACCTCGTCGTCACCGAGCACTCCACCGACGAGGAGGCCGCGATGGTCGCCATGGCCGAGAACTGGGGCCTGGAGCACAACAGTTACGTCAACATGGCCCCCACGATCTACGGCGGCGCCGAGTCGCTGCCCGCGCAGTCCGCCAAGCACCTGCGGCAGCGGAAGGTGTTCACCGGCTGCAACGCCGGCCACACCTTCTTCCACTCCGACCCGCACGGCAAGGCGTCGATCTGCAAGGTCGGTCGTGACCCCGGCGTGGACCTCATGACCGAGGGCCTCGACGGCCTCCGCCGCCTGGGCGCGATCGCCGACTCCCTCATGCTTCGCACCGGTGGATGCACCGGCTGCCGGCTGTCCGGCTCCTGCGGGGTCTGCCGGCCGATGGCCAAGCTCTACCAGGAGGCGAAGGCCCCACTCGCAAGCTACTGCCAGCACGGACGACCCAGGGAGGAGGTGTCCGCATGAACCCCCAGGCCATGATCCAGCTCGGAGTCACCCGCGCCGGCGCGGTCGACATCGAGCTCGTCGACGACCTCGACGAACTCGCCGAGTCCACCAAGTGCTCCTGCAACGCGGGCGACGACAACCCGTTCTAAGACACTGAACGGTCGAAAACCCGCAGGCCCCGGTCGCTTTCGCGCCGGGGCCTGCGGCGTGCGGGGCCGGTGGGTAGGGTGCTCGCATGCGCTTGACGTGGGACTGGATGAGCCCCGTGGTGACCGTGCCGTTCGTGCCCACCCTCGGGCCGGTCCACCCCGACGCCCTCACCCCCGGACTGTTCGCCGACGTCATCGACATCGCTGGCACCGGCCGCTTCCTCGCCTACGACAAGGACCGCCGCTGGTCGGACACCAAGGACGAGACGATCCTGCCGCTCGACCTCGTCCACCGCCCCGACCTCACCCTCATCCCCACGCTGTCCACCCGCGGCACCGGCACCCTCAAGGTCCACCTCTACGGCGACCCGACCGACGGCCACCAGGAAGAGGCTGCCGACCTCGCCGCAAAGCTCGCCGCCGCCCACAACGCAGCCAGGGCCCGCGTCCTGTCCTTCCAGGCCCCCGGCCAAGCGGCCAGCACTGCTGCCGAGGCCTGCACCCGCCTCCAGCTCCGCGAGTTCACCCCCGACCGGCCCACCGTCCAACCGGACGCCGTGCAGCCGCTGGAGGCCCACCCGGAGGCCGTGCAGGCGACGTTCGCCGACTTCGCCGACGAGCTGGCCGGAGACGGCTTCGCCTTCCTCCACTCCCGCATGCAGACCGGCACCGTCGGCCCCGTCCTGGTCACCGTCGCCGACGACGGCCGGGTTGTCGGCGCGATCGGCCCGATGGAGACCATGCCCGATTCCGCCGACCGTCCCCGCTTGCTGCCGCAGTACTTCGGCGTCCTGCCCGACCTCCGCGGTCACGGCCACGGCCGAGCCCTGTGGCGGGCCGCCATGCACTGGGGGCACACCCACGGTGCCGACTACCAACTCTTGCAGACCGAGATCGGCGGAGCCTCCGACGGCCTCTGTCGCTCCGAAGGACTCACCGACCTCGGCCTCGTCCACGCCGACACCCTCTGACCCGCAGCCACCCAAAGGCGGCGGTTCAGGCCGCGACGGGCAGGTGGTCGGCGACCAGGGTGGCGAACTCCTCCGGGGTCAGGATCCGGATGCCCAGTTCCTCGGCCTTGGTGCGCTTGGAGCCGGCCTTCTCGCCCGCGACCAGCAGGGTGGTGCGCTTGGAGACCGAGGATGAGGACTTGCCGCCGGCGCGCTCGACGAGTTCGTTCACCTCGTTGCGGGAGAGGGCGGCCAGCGGGCCGGTCATGGCGCCGGTGACGACCACGGCCTGACCGGCCAGCGGGCCGGCGGCCCCGGCCGCCGCGTCCTCGGCGGGCTCGGCGGTGGGCGCCGGGGCGGTGGGCTCGGTGACCCGGGTGCCGACGCCGAGTTCGGCCAGGCGGTCCAACAGGTCGGTGAGGTCGGCGAGTTCGGACACCACCAGGCGGGCCTTCTCCGGGCCGATGCCCTCCACCGCCGCCAGGCTCTCCGCGTCCGCCGCCCGGATCGCCGCCATCGAGCCGAAGTGCGCCGCGATCCGCCGCGACATGCTGCGCCCGGTGCCGCGCACGCCCAGCGCGCACAGCACCCGGTTCAGCGGGCGGGTGCGGGCGGTCTCGATCGCCGCGAGCAGGTTCTCGGTGCTGGTGTCGCCCATCCGCTCCAGCGAGAGCAGCTGCTCGCGGGTCAGCGTGAACACGTCCGCCAGGTCGCGGACCAGACCGGACTCCACCAGTTGCACCGCCCGGGTCGACCCCAGGCCCTCGATGTCCAGTTGGTCGCGGCCCGCCGCGTAGACGATCGACGCCACCGTCTGGCAGTTGCGCCCCCGCACGCAGCGCCAGCGCTGCTCGCCGGTGTCGATCGCCTCCCCGCAGCGCGGGCAGGCGGCCGGGAAGACGATCGGCCGCTCCTCGCCGGTGCGCTCCGCCACCAGCGGTGCCTCCACCCGCGGGATCACGTCCCCCGCGCGGTAGACGAAGACCCGGTCGCCCAGCATCAGGCCGCGCCGGGTGATGTCCGCCGGGTTGTGCAGCGTCGCGAACGAGACCGTCACGCCGTCGATCACCACCGGCTCCAGCACGGCGCGCGGCGCGATGACGCCGGTGCGGCCCACCGCCCACTCCACCGCCAGCAGCCTGGTCACCTTGTGCTCCGCCGCGAGCTTGCGGGCCACCGCCCAGCGCGGCGCCCGCGAACCCGAACCGGCCTGCGCCTGGTCGGCCGCGTCGTCCGCCTTCACCACCACGCCGTCGATGCCGAACGGGAGTTCCGACCGCAGCGCGGTGATCTCCTCGACCCGCCGCTGCACCTCCTCGACGCCCGCGCAGCGCAGCGGCGCGGCCGCCGTGGAGGCCGCCGTGTTCGCCCCGAGCGCGGCCAGCCGCTCCAGCAGCGCGCTGTGCGCCAGTTCTTCGTCCAGGCCCACCGCGTCGTACCCGAAGAAGGTCAACTCGATCCGGTACGGCCGGTCCTTGGCCCGCAGCGTGCCCGCCGCGCCGTTGCGCGGATTGGCGAACGGCACCGCGCCGTGCGCCGTGCGGACCTCGTTCGCCCGCTCGAACTGGGCGTGCGTGAGCAGGACTTCACCGCGCAGCTCGACGTCCAGCGGCTCGGTCAGGACGGTCGGCAGGCCCAGCACGTCCCCCGCCGTGTGGGTGATGTCCTCGCCCGCGAGGCCGTTGCCGCGGGTCAGCACCCGGCGCAGCACGCCCCCCTCGTACCGGGCCGCGACGGCCAGGCCGTCCAGCTTCGGCTCCACGCACCAGCCGGCCGGCGCCCGACCCAGCCGGCGCTCCAACGAGGCCGCCCAGTCCGCGAGTTCCTCGCCGGAGAACACGTTGTCGAGCGACAGCATCGGCACCGAGTGCGGTACGTCCCCCACCGCGGCGCCGCCCGCGACCTTGCCGGTCGGCGACTGCTCCGAGACCTGCTCCGGATGCGCCTGCTCGTACGCGGCGATCGCCCGCGCCAGCGCGTCGTACTCGTCGTCCCCGAGGGTCGTCGTCCCGTCCGCGTAGTAGGCGGCGGCGGCCCGCGCGGCAGTGGCGACGGCGTCGGCGTAGTCGCCGGAAGAGAGCAGATCGGCCTTGTTCATGACCGTCATCCTTCCGTCCGGCACTGACAACCGACCGGTTCCGACCGGTCGGTCAGCCGTCGTCGCGCCGCCGGTCGAGCCGGGCCCGCAGGGCCAGCAGGGCGAGGCCCGCGAGGGCGGCGCCGCCGGCGGCCGGGAGCAGCACGGAGGCGCCCCCGCTGCCGGTGGCGGCGAGGTGTCCGCCGCCCGGGCGGACGGGGGACGGCGAGGGCGACGCGGACGGGCCGGTGCGGTGGCACTCGACGGTGTTGGTGACCTCGGCCCGGGTGTGCGCGGTGTCGAGGGTGAGCGCGCTGCCGAGCGGGAGGTCGACCGGGGCGCCGTTCAGCGCGGTGATCCGCCGGTCGGTCAACGTGCAGGCGGGGTCGGCGAGTTCGGCCCGTTCGGTGACGGTGGCCCGGTCGCCGATCCGGTAGCCGGTGCGCGCGGTGCCCCACGGCTGCGGCGCGGCCGCGGCGCCGTCCGGCCCGGTCAGCGAGGCGGTGGCGGTGAACCCGGCGGGCTGGCCGCCCTCCGGGTGGACGGTGCCGTCGATCCGCCAGGTCTTGTCCACCGTCAGGTCCGCCCCGGCCGGGGCGGCGGCGGGCCGGTTGTAGACCGTGCAGCTGACCGCGGCGAGCCGGGGCAGCTCCAGGGCGAACCCGGGGCGGTCGGCCGTGCCGGTGTCGGAGACGTCCACCGGCTGCCCGGTGTCGAGGTTCACGCAGACCGCGTTCTTGCCGTCCTTGGTGACCAACTCGTAGCCGTCGTGCTGGACTTCGCTGATGTCCAGCGAGGCGGACGGCCGCTCGCCCAGCTCCGGCTGGAAGACCACCGAGCCCGTCCCGTCGTCGGTCGTGGTCAGCTCCCGCGGCAGCCCGCCGACGCCCGGCGTGCCGGTCGACGCCCCGAACGTCCAGCCCGCCGGGGCGTTCACCGCACCCGTGGTGTCCTCGCCGGTGGTGCCGGCCGGGACGAGCTGCTTGACCACCGTCACGCTGTTGTCGCAGTGCGACAGCGCCAGGTCGTGCAACTGCTGCCCGGCGGTGGCGAAGTCCTTGGTCTGGAAGTAGTCGGCCGCGGTCAGGTCGCCGCCGTCGGCGTACGCGGTCGGCCCCGAGAGCGCCCGCAGGTTCAGCCCGGAGACCCCCTCGACGCCCTTGCCGACGCCCAGCGCGATCAGCCGACTGCCCTTCGCCTTCACCGCGTTGGCGGAGAAGACGCCGTTCTCGACGTCCCGGAAGTGGGTCCGCGAGCCGTCGCCCTGGGCGTCGTCCGCGAACCGGGTCGGGTTGCCGTCGGTCAGCACCACCACCGCGTCGTACACCGGGGCGGCCCGCGCCACCGACCACAGCGCGGTGTCCCAGTTGGTGCCCTTGCCCAGCGTCCAGTCCGCGTACAGCGACTTGAACTCCGCCGCGCCCGCCGGCGTCGACACCGGGTGCAGCTCCGGGTGGTTCGCGCTCACGCCGGTCGCCGGGGACGCCTGGTCGAAGGAGAACACCGCCAGCCGGGAGGGCGTGCCGGTCAGCGCGTCGGTGAAGTGGTCCGCGGCCGCCTTCAGGAAGGGCAGCTCGCTGCCGACCGAGGCCGACAGGTCCAGCACCAGGGCGACGTCCAGTCCGCAGTGCGCGGGCAGCGGCGGATTGTTCCGCGAGTCCTGCCACACCCCGCCGGAGGCCGTCGGCAGGTTCCGGTAGTCGTCGCTGATCATGAAGTCGGCGGTCGAGCGGTACGTGTTCCCGGCGGCCAGTGCCGGAGTGCGGAAGACGTACGGGGAGGCCACCGAGTCCGAGCCGCTGCCCGGGCCCGTCCGCAGCGCCGGATTGGCGAACCAGCCCGCCGGAACCCCGCCGTCCGGCTGCCGCACCGTCAGCTCCCGACCCGCGTTGGCCCCGCCCGGGCCGGTGTCCGGCACCCGGAAGGAGCAGTCGCCGTCGGCGTCCGAGACGCACACGCCCCACCCCGGATCGACCGGCGCCGCGTCCCCCTCCGCCGCGAACAGCCCCAGCCGGACGCCCGCCAGCGGCCCCACGGACTGCGCGCCCGTCCGGTCGCCGCCCGTGCGCACCGTCACCACCGCCTCGCCCGCCCCGGGCCCGGGCACCGCGGCGGGGGCGGCCCCGACCGCACCGAGTACGGCCAGGGCGGCCAGGGCGGAAGCCGTCACGGTGGCCCGTCGCATCGTTGATCCTCTCGTCGCGCCGCAGGTCGGCCCGACGCTATGCCAGCCCGCCGGGCGCCCGGGGATGCCACGCGGGCGCGTCACCGGAGCGGACGCGGCGGGTGCGGCGGCCGACCCGGTGGGTGCGGTGGGGAACGTGCTGGGTGCGGTGGCGGACGCGGCGGTGCGGGCCGGTCAGCGGACCCAGGCGGCCGGGAGGTCGGCGTGCAGGGCGGCGAGAGCGGCCGGGGTGCGGGCGGTGGCGTGCAGCCAGCGGAGGTTCCCGAGGCCGTCGTGGCGCAGCAGGCGGCCGGGGGCGGCGTACCAGCGGATCGGGGATTCGTCCCAGCTCGCCCACATCGGGTGGTCGGGCAGCGGGAGACGGGTGTGCAGGGTGTGCAGCGCGGGCAGCCGGGCGGCCGGGAGTTCGCAGGCGTCGTAGTGCTGGGAGCCCAACAGCAGCTCGGTCAGGGCGAGTTCGACCCAGGCCAGCGACATCCGCTCCAGGAACGGGGTCCACTCGCGGCCCGTGGACAGCACCACCGGCGGGTCCTGCCGGCCGAGTTCGGCCAGCGGGATCCCCCAGAACGCGCAACTCTGGTTCTCCTCGCGGAAGACGAGCACCCCGTCCGACTCCTCGTCGACGTACAGCCCGGACGGCGGGACCAGCGGGTCCTGGTTGCGGGTCAGGTCGTCCCGGCGGCCGAACAGGGCGTAGCCGGAGCGCAGGGCTGCGGGCAGCGGAAAGCCCAACCGGGCCTCTGCGGCGGCGAGTTCGTCCGCCGGACAGCCGTCCTCCGGGGCCAGTGGACGGTCGGTCCAGGCGGCGGCCAGCCAGCGGACGAACTCCAGCGCCCGCGCGGGGGAGTGGAGGCCCCCGCGCAGGGCGTGAGCGGCGTCGGGGAGGTCGTCCATCAGGCCGGGCGGTGGGCGGCGGCGAACGCGGCGGCGTCCCAACTGCCGCCCAGGGACGGTGCGATGGCGGCGGCGGCGAACGGCCGGAAGGTGGCGGGGGTGTGGGCGGCCGCACCGGACGGGAGGGCGCCGAGCAGGGGGGCACCGGCGGCGGTCGGGAGGTCGGCGAGGTTGCAGCGGGTGGCGAGGTCCGGGACGGCGGGCCAGCAGCCGATCACCACGCCGTGCAGCGGCAGGCCGCGCCGGTCCAGCGCCTCGGCGGTGAGCGCGGTGGCGTTCAGGGTGCCCAGGCCGGCCGCCGCGACCAGCAGGAACTCGACCTCCAGGCCGAGGCCCCGGCAGGCCAGCGCCTGGTCGGCGAGGGTGCGCCCCCGCTCGTCGTAGCGCACCAGCAGCCCGCCCGCCCCCTCCACCAGCACGGTGTCGTGCTCGGCGGCCAGACCGGCCACGGCCTTGGCCACGTCGTCCGGATCCAGCGCCGGCAGCCCGGCCCGGCGGGCCGCCGTCTCGGGCGCGAGCGGCTCCGGGTAGCGGGCCAGCTCGACCGCCCGCACCAGCGGCCCGGCCAACCGGGCCACCTCGGCGGCGTCCCCCAGCTCGTCCGGCCCCAACCCGGTCTGGCCGGGCTTCAGCACCGCGACCGGCCCCGGGCTGAGCGCGGCGACGGCAGCGGTGGTCAGGGTCTTGCCGACCTCGGTGCCGGTGCCGGTGACGAACAGGACGCGGGACATGGCGTTGGTGCTCCTGGCTGGGGGTGCTGGAGGTGCTGGGGCGGGGCGGACGGGACGGGAGGCGATCAGGTCGGCGGCGGACGGGGCGGGGCCGGAACGGACGGGCCTGGACGGCCAACGGGTACGTCCGGCCCGGTGGCCTAGCCGGTGCCGGTGCCGGTGCCGACGGCGGCGTCGGCGTGGGTCGCGGTGGAGGCCGCCGCCGCTGCGGCGATCGCCCGGCCGATGGCGGCGACGTCCGCGTCCGCGGTGACGAACGGCGGCATGGTGTAGATCAGGTCGCGGAACGGCCGCAGCCAGACGCCCTGTTCGGCGGCGGCCCGGGTCGCCGCGGCCATGTCGACGGGGGCGTCCAGCTGCACCACGCCGATCGCGCCCAGCACCCGGACGTCCGCGACGCCGGGCCGTCCGGCGCAGGGCGCGAGCGCGGTGCGCAGGGCGGACTCGATCCGCCGCACCTCGCCGCGCCAGTCCTGCGAGAGCAGCAGGTCGATCGAGGCGTTGGCGACGGCCGCCGCCAGCGGGTTGCCCATGAAGGTCGGCCCGTGCGCCAGGACCGGGACCTCGCCGCGCGAGATGCCCTCGGCGACCCGGCCGGTGCACAGGGTGGCGGCCAGGGTCAGGTAGCCGCCGGTCAGCGCCTTGCCCAGGCACATCACGTCGGGGGAGACGCCCGCGTGGTCGGCGGCGAAGAGCTCGCCGCTGCGGCCGAAGCCGGTGGCGATCTCGTCGAAGACCAGCAGCACGTCGTGCGCGTCGCACAGCTCCCGCAGCGCGCGCAGGTAGGCGGGGGAGTGGAAGCGCATCCCGCCGGCGCCCTGCACCACCGGTTCGACGATGACGGCGGCCAGTTCGCCCGCGTGCCGCCCGATCAGCTCGGCCAGGTGCGCGAGGTACGCCGGGTCGGCGGGGGCGTCGTACCCGGCGGGCGGCTCGTCGGCGAACAGCTGCCGGGGGAGCACGCCGCCCCACAGGTGGTGCATCCCGCCCTCGGGGTCGCAGACCGACATCGGGTGGAAGGTGTCGCCGTGGTAGCCGCCGCGCCAGGTCAGCACCCGGTGCTTCTCCGGGCGGCCGAGCGAGCGCCAGTACTGCAGGCACATCTTCAGGGCGACTTCGACCGCCACCGAACCGGAGTCGGCGAGGAACACGTGCTGCAGCGGCTCCGGCGTCAACTCGACGAGTTTGACCGCGAGTTCGACGGCCGGACGGTGGGTGAGGCCGCCGAACATGACGTGGCTCATCGAGTCCAGCTGGGTGCGCACCGCCGCGTCCAGCACCGGGTGCCGGTAGCCGTGCACGGCCGCCCACCAGGACGACATGCCGTCCACCAACTCTCGGTGCCCGCCCACCGGTTCGGCCAGCCGCAGGCGCACGCCCGCGGCCGACTCCACCACGAGGGGCTGCACCGTTCCCGGCATCGGGCCGTACGGGTGCCAGACGTGCGCCCGGTCCAGTTCGAGCAACCGGGCGGCGTCCAGGTGTTTCTGACGTTCCATCAGGTGCATCAGGCGTTCGGGGCCAGCTCGGTGCCCGCGCCGCGGCGGCGCACCCGGACCAGGTCGGTGCGCGCCTCGTCCTCGGCGGCGTCGGTCGCGTCAGCCGCGTCGGCCGCGGCCGCGACGGTTTCCGGAACCTCGCCGTGGCCGCCGCACGGGCCGCAGCCGGTGCCGCAGCCGCCGCCCGTCCCGCAGCCGCCCGGCTGCTCCTGGTGGCCGCCGCAGCCCGCGCCCGCGCCGGCGGTGACCCGGTGGCGGGGGAGGGTGGTCTGCCCGGCGCCCTCCACCTCGAACCCGGCGTCCTTGATCATGTCGAGGTCGGCCTGCCCGGCCTGGCCCTCGCTGGTCAGGTAGTCGCCGAGGAAGATCGAGTTGGCGATGTGCAGGCCGAGCGGCTGCATCGAGCGCAGGTGCACCTCGCGGCCGCCGGCGATCCGCACCTCGATGTCGGGGCAGACGAACCGGACCATCGCCAGGATCCGCAGGCAGCGCTGCGGGGTGAGGTTCCACTCCTCCGCCAGCGGGGTGCCCTCGAACGGGATCAGGAAGTTGACCGGCACCGAGTCCGGATCCAGCCCGCGCAGCGCGAACACCACGTCGACCAGGTCCTCGTCGCTCTCGCCCATGCCCGCGATCAGGCCCGAGCAGGCCGACAGGCCCGCGCCGTGCGCCTTGGTGACGGTGTCCACCCGGTCCGCGTAGGTGTGGGTGGTGGTGATGTCGCCGTAGGTGGCCTCGGAGGTGTTCAGGTTGTGGTTGTACGCGTCCGCGCCGGCCGCCTTCAGCCGTTCGGCCTGGTTGTCCGAGAGCAGGCCCAGGCAGGCGCACACCTCGACGCCCTCGTCCGCGCCCTTGATCGCCGCGATGGTGTCCGCGACCCGGTCGATGTCCCGGTCCGTCGGCCCGCGCCCGCTGGCCACCAGGCACACCCGCTTGGCCCCGCCCGCGACGCCCGCGGCCGCCGCCTCGGCGGCCTGGTCCGGCTTCAGCCAGGTGTACTTGAGGATCTCCGCCTTCGAGCCGAGGCGCTGCGAACAGTACGAGCAGTCCTCCGGGCACAGCCCGCTCTTCAGGTTCACCAGGTAGTTCAGTTTCACCCGCCGGCCGAACCACCGCCGGCGCACCCGCCCGGCGGCCGCGACCACGTCCAGCAGTTCGTCGTCGCCGGTGGCCAGCACGGCCAGCGCCTCCTCCCGGGTGGGAAGTTCCCGGCGGAGGCCCTTGTCGGTGAGGATGTCGAGGAGGTCCATGGCCCGATCCTGCCCGCCCCGCCCCGGCGTCCGCCAGAGGGAACCCGCCAGAAGATCGCCCGCAGGCTGTGCGAGTTGTCACAGTGTCGCGGCCCACGGTGACCGCCCGGCCGCCGGGTCGACCGGAGAGGGGGGAAGGGCGGACCGGAGAGCGCAGCAGGGCGGACGGGGCGGCCCGGGACGGAGGGGAGCGGTCAGGAGTGCGGGTGCGACCGACCCGAAGGAAGGACGGTCCGATCAACTGCTTACAATCTGCGCCATGACCATCCAGCGGGACGCGCCCGCGCGCGCGGACGACGAGCAGCCGCCGGCCGGGCACCGGGCGGCCGGCGAGCGGCGGCGGCTGGCCGCGCTGTGGGGCGCCGTCGCGGTGCTCGCGGCCGGCGGCGTCTGGGTGGTCTCGAACCCGCACCAGGGGGACGCGTCCGGGACGCCCGCCGGGGACAAGCCCGCCGCCGCGCCGGCCGCCGCGGGGCAGCCGGCGCCGCCGCTGACGGAGTCCCAGTCCTTCGTCGCGGAACGGTACTTCCCCGCCCAGCGGGCCTACGAGTACGACGGCTACCGGGCGCGCCGCTCGGGCTCCCGGGAGGGCGCGGACTGCAAGGACGTGCAGCGGGACCGGAACCGGGACGTGCTGGCGGACCTGGCCTGCCAGGGCTGGATCGGGGTCGCGCTGACCCGGGCCGACCAGCCGGTGGTCTCCAGCGTCACGGTGCTGCGCTTCCTCGACGCGGGCGCCGCGGCCAAGGCGCTGCCGGTCGTCCGGGAGAAGGCCGCGGACTTCGGGTTCACCTACCCGGACGAGGTGCTGCCGCCCGCCGGGGACGCCGAGCCGATGTCGGTGGCCAAGGTCGAACTGGTCGGCCACCACATCACGTTGACCGTCTCGCGCTACCGCGACCAGCGCCCCGGCGGGACGCCGGACGAGGTGCTCAAGGACAGCAACCGGTCCGCCGCGGCCGTCGCCGGCCAGCCCTTCATGTGGATGTAGCGGACCGGCCGGGAACGGTACGGGTTCAGCCGCCGGCCGCGCGGCGCGCGGTGGTCCGCAGCAGCACCCCGGCGGCCAGCGCCAGCACCGCCGCCAGCGCGTACACCGCGGCCGCGCCCAGCGGCAGCACCAGTCCGCCCAGCACGCTGCCCGCGCCGATGCCCAGGTAGATGCCGGACGCGTTCAGCGACACCAGCAGCGCGCCCTGCTCGGGGGCGGCGGACAGCAGGCGCAGCTGCTGCGGCGGGGTCTGGCACCAACTGCTCGCGCCCCAGAGGAACACCAGCACCCCGGCCGCCGCGATCCCCGCCCGGGCGTGCCCGGCCGCCAGGGCCGCCAGCACCGCGAACGACACCGCCATCGCCGCGTACCCGGCGGTCAGCACCCGCACCGGCCCGCGCCGGTCGGCCAGCCGTCCGGCCAGCAGGTTCCCCGCCACCGCGCCGGCCCCGTACAGCACCAGCGCGGCCACCACCGCGGTGCGCCCGGAGACCCCGACGGCGTCCAGCACCGGCACGCTGTAGGAGTACGGGACGTAGCAGGCGGTCATCCCGAGCACGGTCAGCGGCAGCACCGTGAGCACCCCGGGGCGGCGCAGCGCGGCCAGCCGGGTGCGCAGCGGGACGGGTTCGGTGCCGGGCAGCGCGGGCAGGGTCAGGCGCACCGCGAGCGCGCACAGCGCGGTCAGCGCGGCGACCGCGCCCAGGGCGGCCCGCCAGCCCAGGCCGACGGCGGCGACCCGGCCCAGCGGGACGCCGAGCGCGGTGGCCGCGGTCAGCCCGCCGATCACCACCGCGAGGGCCCGGCCGCGCCGTTCGGGCCGGACCAGCGCCGCCGCGGTCGCCCCCGCCGTCGGGGTGAACGCGGCCGCGCCGAGCGCCGCGAGCAGCCGTCCGCCCATCAGTGCCGGGTAGTTCGGGGCGAGCGCGGTGAGCGCGTTGGCGAGGGCCAGCAGCACCAGCGCGCCGACCAGCAGGGTGCGCCGGGGCAGCCGGGCGGTGGCGACCGCGAGCAGCGGCGAGGCGAGCGCGTACCCGGCGGCGAACAGGCTCACCGACTGTCCGGCGGCCGAGGTCGACACGTGCAGCGAGTCGGCCATCGCGGGCAGGAACCCGGCGGTGACGAAGGCGTCGGTGCCGACCGCGAAGGTGCCCAGGGCGAGTACGGCGGCGAGGCCGAGGCCGGCCCCGGCGGGGGGAGCGGCGGGGGTCGGTGCGGGTGGGGCCTTGAGCGCTTCGGTCACCGGAGGGGTCCCTTCGGGCGTGCGGTATCCAGGACATCTGAGGTCCTGAATCATTCCGGACACACTGTATCCAGAATCGCCGGAAGCGGAAGGCCCGTTCCGGCAACTCGCCCTCCCCGAAGACCCGTTGCCGACCGGGGGCGGTCGGGGCGGCCGGGGCGGCCGGTCAGTCGAGCGCCGGGCCGACGGCGTGCGCGAGGTGGACGCGCGAGCGCACGCCGAGCTTGCGGTAGACGCGGGTGAGGGTCGCCTCGACCGTCTTGACGCTGACGGTCAGGTCGGCGGCGATGTCGCGGTTGCTCGCCCCGGCGGCGGCGAGGCGGGCGCAGCGTTCCTCGGCACCGGTGAGGCGGGGCCGGGCACCGTCCCCGGCCGGGCCGGGCTCCAGGCGGTGCAGGACGAGGGCGGCGGCGTCCGCCCAGGGGCCGGCCAGGTGGGCGGCGAAGAGGTCGGCGGCCTCGCGGGCCGCCGCCCGGGCGCCGGCCCGGCGGCGCCCGCGGCGTTCGGTCTGGCTGAGCGCCAGCAGGGTCCGGCCGCGTTCGAGGGGGAGGTGGCGCAGGCGGTCGGCCGCCTCGGTGAGGCGCCGGGCGGCCCCGTCGCAGTCGCCGTGCGCGGCGTCGAGGAGGGCCGCGGCCCGTTCGAGCCCGGGGAGGACGCAGGCCCGGCCGAGGTCGGCGGCGGTGCGGCGGGTATCGGCGAGCAGGTCCTCGGCCTCGTCGAGGCGGCCGACGGCGACCAGGGCCTCGGCGAGGTCGGCGTGCCAGCGCAGCACGGAGGGGTCGCGGACCTGCTGCCCCTCCTCCAGGACGCGGACCTCCGCCAGCGGCTCCAGGGCCTCCTTCGGACGGCCGGTGGCCAGCAGCAGGTGTCCGAGGACGTGCAGGTTGCGGGAGAGGAAGACCTTGTTGTCCTCGTGGCGGGCGGTGTCGATGCCGCGGCGGGCGTGCGCGAGGGCGGCCTCCGTGCTGCGGGCGGCGCCCTCGACCAGGGCGGAGGTGTAGCAGGCGGGGGCGGGCGACAGGGCGGTGCGGTCGGTGAGGGCCTGGGCGCGGTGGGCGTGGTCGAGGGCCCGGGCGCAGCGCCCGGCCCGCAGTTCGGTCTCGGCGAGGCTGCGCAGGACGTCGACGGTGGCCTCGGCGTCGGCCGCGCGTTCGGCCTCGACGAGCAGGGGCAGCAGCAGGGCGCGGGCGTGGTCGGGGCGGTCGTCGAAGAGGGCGTGGCGGGCGGCCAGGTGCTGGGGCGTGCCGTTGGCGGGGGTGTGCGGGTCGCGGGGCAGCGCCAGGGCGCGGGCCAGCGTGGCCGCGGCGGCGGGGTGGCCGAGGATGCGCTGGAAGCGGGCCTGCAGGGTGAGGGCCATGGCGGTGGCGGCGCTGTCGCCGGCGGTCACGGCGAGGGCGGCGGCCCGTTCGGCCAGCGCGCACGCCCGGTGGGGGTCGCCGGCGTTGACGTTGGCCCAGGCGGACTGGCGGATCAGGACCTGGGCGGCCAGGCCGGGGTGGTCGGCCGCCGCGTGCAGGGCTTCGGCGAACAGCCGGTCCGCGGCCTGGAGGTGCTGCCCGCTGGCGTCGATCACGGCGATGAGGGTCTCCACGCGCCGGGCTGGGCTGGTGTCGTGCTCCAGCACGAGGCGGGCGGCGGCGCGGCCGCGGGCCAGGTCGCCGTAGTGCGCGGCGTCGCGGGCGGCGGTCAGCGCCCGTTCGCTGAGCAGGGCGGTCTCCCGGGGCGGGGTGAGCCGGGCGGCGAGCAGCGAGAGCTCGGCGGCGAGCGCGTGCTCGCCGCGCAGGCGGGCGCCGACGGCGGCCCGGGCCGCGTCCCGGGCGGTGCGCGGGTCGGTGGCGTCGGCGGCCAGCGCGGCGTGCCGGTCGCGGCGCAGGCCGTCGCGGCTGGCCCCGGCCAGCCGGCCGTGCAGCAGCCGGCGCGCGGTGTCCGTGAGCCGGGCGGTGAGTTCCGCACCGATCGCGGAGGCGGTGAAGTGCACACCACCGTCGGCCCGTTCGAGGTCGACCAGGCCGGCCGCCCCGGCCTCGGCCAGCAGGCCGCCGGCGGCCGGGCCGACGAGCCGGGCCAGCAGTTCGCGGTCGGGCCGGTCGTCGAGCGCGGCCAGGGTCAACAGCTCCCGGGCCTCCTCGGACACCGTGCCCAGCCACTCGCCCACCAGCCGGCGCGCCGCCGGGGGCAGGGCCGCCCCGTCCTCGTCCTCCCCCGGGTCCGCGACCTCGGCGAGCGCCAGGGCCAGGGCCGGGTTCCCGCCGCTGCACCGGTGGATCCGGTCGACCTGGCCGGGGGTGGGACGGTACGGGGCGAGCAGGGCGGACAGTTGAGCGGCCGTCAGCGGCGGGACGCGCACCGCGTGCGCGTCCTCGCCGCTCCAGTGGCCCTCGGACCCGGGGTGCCAGCCGCGCTCGGTGGCGATCACGGGCAGCTCCGGAACCAGGCGCAGCGCCCAGCGCAGGACGGCCGCGCTGGCCGGATCCAGCCACTGGGCGTTGTCCACCACCAGGGTCAGCGGCGGCACCTCCCGCAGCAGGGCCGTGGCCAGCCGGCGCAGCCGCAGGGAGGCGCCGGCGGGCTCGGCGCCGGCGGCCGCGTCGACGGCCGCGGCGAGGTCGCGCGCGGCCGGCAGCGGCTGGAGGGCCAGGGCCAGTTCGAGCAGACCGGTCCACGGGACGGGGGCGTCCTGCGGGCCCGGGGCCAGCCGCAGCACGGGCAGCCCCAGCCGTCGGGCCAGGGTGCCGGCCGCGGTGGTCCGGCCGATCCCCGGCGGCCCGAACAGCACCACCCGGCGGCTGCCGGGCGCGTCGTCCGGCACCGCAGGCAGCACGGCACCGACCGGTTCCCGGAGTTCGCTCAACCACGTCGCGGAGTCTGGCACCGGGCCATCGTGCGCCACCGCGGCCGCCGCGGTCCAGGTCAAGGGATCGCCCTGATTTCGGCCGCCCCCGGCCTTCCCTAGCCTCATCGCCACAGCCGAGCCGTTCCCCCGGCCGCCGGACGCCCCCCCCACCCCCCGACGACGTCCTGCTGCCCCCTTCCCCCCTCAACCCCGGCTCGGCGGAAGGAATCGCGATGTCCCGCAAGAACGCCCTCGCGGCCGCTGTCGCCGCCGCCCTCACCCTGGGCACCGTGACCGTGCTGGCCACCCAGTCCACCGCGGCCGCCAGCTCCACCGCCCGACCCGGCGCCGGGTTCAAGGCGGTGAGCGCCGACGTCCGCGCCGAGGCGCTGCGCACCGCCGACCGGGAGGCCGCTGCCGTCGCGAAGTCGCTCGGCTTCGGCGCGGACGAGCGCCTGGTGGCCAAGGACGTGCTCCTCGACACCGACGGCGCCCGGCACGTGCGCTACGACCGCACCTACCGCGGCCTGCCCGTCATCGGCGGCGACCTGGTCGTCCACTACGACAGCAACGGCAAGGCCACCGGCTCCGACCAGGCTCACCCGGGCGCGATCAAGGTCGCCGGCACCACGCCGAAGCTCAGTGCCTCCGACGCCTCCGCCGCGGCCGTCCGGCACGCCAAGCACGTCAAGAACGCCAAGGCCGGCGCCTCGGACGGCAGCACCCTGGTGGTGTACGCGGTCGGCAAGGTGCCGCTGCTGGCGTACCGTGCGACCGTCACCGGCGACGGCGAGGCCGGGGCGGCCTCGCGCGAGGCCGTGATCCTCGACGCCGCCAGCGGTGCACCTCTCGACCAGTACGAGCTGCACCAGGGCGTCACCGGCACCGGCAACGGCGTCACCGCCGGCCAGGTCTCCATCGAGACCACCCAGACCGGCAGCGGCTACACCCTCACCGACGCCTCCCACGGCGGCACCGTCGTCTACGACTCCTACAACAGCTCGCAGTCGAACCCGAAGCAGAACGCCCGGGCGTTCACGAAGTCCACCAACAGCTGGGGCACCGGCACCACCTCCAGCCGGGAGAGCGCCGCCGTGGACGCCTCCTACGGCCTCGCCAAGACCTGGGACTTCTACAAGAACACCTTCAACCGCTCCGGCATCCGCAACGACGGCCGCGGCGCCCCCGCGTACGTGCACGTCGACACCGGCCTGCTGAACGCCTTCTACGACGACTCCTGCTTCTGCATGTCCTTCGGCGACGGCTCCTCGCAGAACGGCAACACCCCCGTCACCGCGCTCGACGTGGCCGGCCACGAGATGAGCCACGGCGTCACCGCCGCCACCGCCAACCTGAACTACTCCGGCGAGTCCGGCGGCCTCAACGAGGCCACCAGCGACATCTTCGGCACCATGGTCGAGTTCTACGCCGACAACGCCAACGACCCCGGCGACTACTTCATCGGCGAGAAGCTCAACATGTCCGCCGGCTCCCTGCGCCGGATGGACAACCCCGCCTCCGACGGCAGCAGCCTCGGCTGCTGGACCTCCGGCGCCGGGTCGGTGGACGTCCACTACTCCTCCGGCATCGGCAACCACTTCTTCTACCTGGCGGCCGAGGGCACCGGCGCCAAGACCATCGGCGGCCGCGCCCACAACGGCACCACCTGCAACAACGACACCTTCACCGGCATCGGCCGCGACAAGGCCGCCGCCGTCTGGTACCGCGCCCTGACCACCTACATGACCTCCACCACCAACTACGCCTCCGCCCGCACCGCCACCCTGAACGCCGCCTCCGACCTGTACGGCGCCAACTCCCAGGAGCGGTACCTGATCTCCAAGGCGTGGGCCGCCGTCAGCGTCGGCACCGCCCTGCCCGACCCCGGCAACGGCACTCCGACCCCCACTCCCACGTCCTCGCCCACCGGCAGCCCGAGTCCGAGCCCGAGCGGCAGCCCGAGCCCGAGCGGCAACGCACTGACCAACGGCGGCTTCGAACAGGGCACCGCCGGCTGGACCCAGAGCGCCGACGACATCACCAGCTCCACCCTGCAGCCCGCCCACGGCGGCTCCTGGTACGCCGCGATGATGGGCTACGGCACCAACGCCACCGAGTCCCTCTCCCAGTCGAACATCGCCGTCCCTTCCAGCGGCAGCCCCAAGCTCACCTTCTGGCTCAAGGTCTCCACCCAGGAATCCGGCTACACCGCCTACGACACCCTCAAGGTCAACGTCAACGGCACCACCCTGGCCACCTACTCCAACGCCAACGCCTCCGCCGGGTACGTCCAGAAGACCGTCGACCTGTCCGCCTACAAGGGCAGGAGCGTGAAGCTGGAGTTCGCCGGCACCGAGGACACCTACCTGACGACGATCTTCCTCGTCGACGACGTCGCCATCGGCTGATCACGCCCGTACTCCCGCGGCCGGGCCCGTTGTGGGACGGACCCGACCGCGGGACTGCCGCGCCCGCGCGGGGTGCAACGGAGGCGGCAGCCTGCGGCCGGACCCTCCTGGGGCAGGGTCCGGCCGCAGTGGCGCCGCCCCGGGCTCAGGCGGAAGTACCGGACAGCCGCGCGTAGTTGGCGCGCACCCGGGCCACCGACGCGGCCGGGGTGCCCGCCGCCAGCTCGGCCACGGTCTGCGCCGACAGCTCGCGCCGCCAGGCCAGTTCGGCCCGGCGCATCGCGGTGGAGACCCCGCACGGGCGGGCGAACTCGCCGGCAGCCGCCCCCTGGGCGCCCGCCCCGCGCTGCCGGATCTCCGCGCAGGCGAACAGCGGGTCCGGCCCCTCGACGGCGGCCACCACGTCCATCACGGTGATCCGCTCCGCCGCCCGGGCCAGCCGCACCCCGCCGCGCGGCCCCGGAGCGGAGGTCAACAGCCCCGCCCGGGTGAGCCGTTGCAGCACCTTGTTCAGGTACGTCGGCGACAGCTCGAACATCGCCGCCAGCCGGGCCGAGGGCACCGGCTCCGCGCCGCCCACCCAGACCAGGGTCAGACAGCAGTGCAGGCCCCACTCCACGCCCTCGCTCGTCCGCATGTTCCGGATGGTAGCTATCCGGAACCCGGCCGCGCCAGCGCCCGGCCGCGGCTGCGGCTCCGGCACCCGGCGGCCCGGGTGGGCCCCGGCGGCTTCCGGCCGCGCCGGGGCCCGGCTCAGTCCTCCAGGTGCTCGCGGACCCGCCGGGAGGGGGAGAACACGTACAGCTCCAGGATGGCGGGCAGGTCGGCCAGGCCCGGGCCGCCCGCCCCGATCCAGGCGGTGATGTCGGCCGACGCGTCCCGGTCGTTGACCAGCCCGAGCCAGACCGGCCGCCCACCCGCCCGCCGCCCCTCCGCCGAGGGCTGGACCACCACCACGTTGGCGTGCTCGCAGGCGTCCAGGCAGCCCACCGGGCGCACGGTGGCCACCTCGGCGAGGGCGCCGCGCAACTCGGCCAGCTGCGCGGCGTGGTCGAGCCGCGGCACCTTCGGCGTGCCGCAGCAGCAGCCCCGGCAGACCGAGACGGTGCACCGGGCGGCCGTCCCCTGCGCGGGGACCCCCGCCGCCTTGCTGCGGGTGCGACGGCTCATCGGGCCCTCCCGGCGTCCTCGATCACGGTGGTCACGGCGGTGACCCTACCCCGCGCCGCCGGTGCGCACCGGCCCCGGCCGCTCACCGGCCGACCCCTCCGGCGGCGGCCCGCCGCCACGCGGCGTCGCGCAGCAGGCGCAGGCCGTTGAGGCCGACGATGACGGTGGAGCCCTCGTGGCCGAGCACGCCCAGCGGCAGCGGCAGCGTTCCGACGAGGTCCCACACCACCAGCGCGGTGATGAACGCCGACGCCACCACCAGGTTCTGCACCACCAGCGCGCGGGCCCGCCGGGAGAGCGCCACCACCGCCGGGACGGTGGCCAGTTCGTCGCGGACGACCACCGCGTCCGCGGTCTCCAGCGCCAGGTCGGAACCGGCCCGGCCCATCGCCACCCCGGTGTGCGCGGCCGCCAGCGCGGGCGCGTCGTTGACGCCGTCGCCCACCACCAGCACCCGCCGCCCCGCGGCCTCCCACTCCCGGACGGCCGCCACCTTGTCCTGCGGCAGCAGCGCCGCCCGGACCTCGGTGATCCCGGCCTCCGCGGCCAGCCGCCGGGCCGCGCGCGGATTGTCGCCGGTGAGCAGCACCGGCGCCGTCCCGGTCAGCGCGCCCAGCGCGGCCACCGTGGCGGCCGCGTCCGGCCGCAGCCGGTCGGCGAGGCCCAGCACGCCCACCGGCACGCCGTCCCGGGAGACCAGCACCGCCGTCCGGCCCGCCGCCTCCAACTCCGCGACGGCCGCCAGGGGTTCCGGGGCCGGGGAGTCGGACGTCGGGAAGCCGGTCGGCGCGGTGACCGCGACGGTGTGCCCGGCGACGCGCGCGCTGACGCCCACGCCGGGGGTGGAGGCGAAGTCCGCGGCCGGGGCCGGGGCGAGTCCGCGCTCGCGGGCGGCGGCCAGCACGGCGCGGGCCAGCGGGTGCTCGCTGGCGTGCTCGGCGGCGGCCGCCAGCGCCAGCAGCCCGTCCCCGTCCAAGCCGGAGCCGGGCAGCGGGCGGACGTCGGTGACCTGCGGGGCGCCCTCGGTGAGGGTGCCGGTCTTGTCCAGCGCGGCCGCGTCCACCTGCCCCAGCCGCTCCATCACCACGGCCGACTTCACCAGCACGCCGTGCCGCCCGGCGGTGGCGATCGCCGACAGCAGCGGCGGCATGGTCGCCAGCACCACCGCGCACGGCGAGGCCACGATCATGAAGGTCATCGCGCGCAGCAGCGAGTCGGTGAAGGCCGCGCCGACCAGCAGCGGCACCGCGAACACCGCCACGGTGGCGGCCACCATGCCCAGCGAGTACCGCTGTTCGACCTTCTCGACGAACAGCTGGGTCGGCGCCTTGGTCTCCGACGCCTCCTCGACCAGCTGCACGATCCGGGCGATCACCGAGTCCGCGGCGTCCCGCTCCACCCGCACCCGCAGCGCGCCGGTGCCGTTCAGCGTCCCGGCGAACACCTCGTCGCCCACCTGCTTGGCCACCGGCAGCGGCTCGCCGGTGATCGACGCCTGGTCGACCTCGCTCGCCCCGTCCAGCACCCGGCCGTCCGCGCCGATCCGCTCCCCGGGACGCACCAGCACGGTGTCGCCGACGGACAGCCCGTCGGTCGGGACGACCTCCTCCGTGCCGTCGGCCAGCAGCCGGGTCGCGGTGGGGGGCGCCAGGTCGAGCAGGCCGCGCACCGAGTCGGCGGTCCGCGCGGTGGCCAGCGCCTCCAGCGCGCCCGAGGTGGCGAAGATGACGATCAGCAGCGCGCCGTCCGTCACCTGCCCGACCGCCGCCGCGCCCAGCGCCGCCACCACCATCAGCAGGTCCACGTCGAGGGTCTTCTCGCGCAGCGCCCGCAGCCCCGCCCAGCCGGGCTCCCAGCCGCCGCACGCGTAGACGAGCGCGTACAGCGGACCCCAGGCCCAGGCCGGGGCGCCGGCCAGCTGCAGCGGCAGGGCGAGCAGGAACAGCACCAGCGCGGCCGCGGCCCAGCGGGCCTCCGGCAGCGCGAGGACCGCGGTGCGGCGGCGCGGCACGCGGCCCGGCGGGGTGGCGGGGCCGCCGGCGGGGCGGGCGGTCAGGGTGGCGGACACGGCAGCGGGATCCTCGGGGCGAGCAGGGGGGACGACCCGGCCACCATACATGAACATATGAAGGCTCATTCATGCATGGGTTGTACGATGGTCGACATGGGTCACGGAGCTTCCCCCACCAAGAGCGCCCTCCCGCGCACCCCGCTGGACGCCGACAGCGCCGCCCGGATCGCCACCACCCTCCAGGCCCTCGCCACCCCCTCCCGGCTGCTGATCCTCTCCCGCCTGCGCGAGGGCCCCTGCGCCGCCACCGAACTCGCCCACGCCGCCGGGCTGGAGCAGTCCGCCTGCTCGCACCAACTGCGCCTGCTGCGCAACCTCGGCCTGGTGGTCGGCCGCCGCAACGGCCGCTCGGTGGTCTACGAGCTGTACGACAACCACGTCGCCGCCCTCCTCGACCAGGCCGTCTACCACAGCGAACACCTGCGGCTCGGCCTGAGCGACGCGGGCCCCGACGACCTCGACGCGCCCTGATCCCGGTCTGAGCCCGTTCTGGTCCCGGCCTGAGCCCGGCCCGGTCCCGGTCCCGCGCCGGTGGGCGCCCGGCCCCGGGACGGACGACGGCACCGGGCCGCCCGGCCGTCCCCCCGAAGGAACGGCCCGGCAGCCCGGTGCCCGGTCGCGGTGCCCGGTCAGCTCGTGGTGCAGGTGAGGGCCGGGGCGGCGTTGCTGCCGCTGTAGTTGGCGTTGAAGCCGAAGTTGGTGCTGCCGCCCGCCGGGACGACGCCGTTGTAGGCGGCGTTGTTCACCGTGACGACCTGGCCGGACTGGGTGTAGCTGCCGCTCCAGAGGTTGGTGACCGTCTGGTTGCCGGCGTAGGTCATGGTGACCTTCCAGCCGTTGGTGGCGGTGGACCCGTTGTTCTTGACGGTCACCGCGCCGGTGTAACCCGCGCCCCAGTCGGAGGAGTTGGTGAAGGTCGCGGTGCAGCCGCCACCGGTGCCGCCGCTCGGGCTGGGCGAGGGGCTGGTGCTGGCGCTCGGGCTCGGCGACGGGCTGGTGCCGCCGGACGGGCTGGGCGACGGGCTGGTGCCGGTGCCGTGGCTGACCGTGATGTTGGAGCTGCCGCTGCTGCCGTAGCCCTCGGTGGCCAGGATCTCGTAGTTCGGGGTGCCGAGGTTCAGGCCCGCCTTCGCCCACGCGGTGAAGAAGTTGGACACCGTGATGGTGCCGCCGGTGCGCTTCGACTGCCGGATCGCCCAGAACTGGGTGAAGTTCGAGTGGTCGCCCTCGATGGACGGGGCGTCGGTGCGCTGCGTCGAGTACAGGTCGTACGTGCTGCCGTCACTGACCACCGAGCCCAGCTTGGTGGCGCCCGTACTCGGGTTGTAGTTCCCGTAGTTGTCGACGATGTAGTACTCGATGAGCGGGTTGGTGGTCCAGCCGTACAGCGACAGGTAGCAGTTGCCGTTGCAGTTGAACGTGCCCGAGTAGGTCACGGCGTCGGTCGTGCCCGGGTTCCAGCCCTTGCCGGCCACGAAGTTGGTGACGTTGTTCCAGGTGGTGCTGTACTGGCCGCCGGTGCCCAGGGTCATGGACGCCTGGCCGCTGTTCTGGCTCCAGAACGAGTAGAAGTACCCGTTGTTGGTACCGGTGCTGTTCGAGGAGACGGTCGTGTCGGCGTTCGCCGAGGTGGAGACGGTGAGCACGGCCGCGACGGCCACGGCGAGGACGGACGCCTTGCTGACGAACCGTGAGAGGCGGCTGCCTCCGGTGGGGCGGATGAGCTTCACGTGTGCTTCCTCTTCGGTGGGGTGGACGGAAGGGGGTGCGCGGCGTGACCCGGCGCGGCGCCGCGACCGGGGAACGCCGGGGGGAGTCGCGAAGGGCGACCGGGAGCGGCAGTCGTGGGCCTGCCGATGGCGACGATGCTGGCCCGCAGCTGTCGGGCTGTCAACACTTTCGACACGCTTGCGAAATGGCCAGGGGTGACCGGAGGTCCGCCCGGTGGAAGGTCTTCCCTGTTCAATGGCGGTCTGCGGGAGCCTGATGGCCTGGTGAGGCGGGTACGACGGAGTCCGGATCGACCGTGGCGGGAGAAAAAGCCGACCGGACGGGTCCGTTTTTCTCGAAACTTTCTTGCTCTGAATCGATCGCTTCGGAGTAGTGAAACCCGCTCGACCCGGCCGCTCCCGGAAGGGACCATGGGGAGGTGACACCCATCGCACCGGCCACCCGGACGGCCGCCAGGATCTCCTCCAGGGTGCTGTCCTCCACCGGGAAGCCGCTCGCCCCTGCTCGCAAGCGCGCCGTGGACGTCGGGGGCCTCGTCGAGGGTGGTCAGCACGACGACCCGGACCGCCGGGAGCTCAGCGGTGATCATCCGGGCGGCCTCGATGCCGTCCGTGCCGGGCCTCCGGAGGTCCATCAGCACCACGTCCGGTCGCCGCTCCCGGCACGGCGGGACCGCCTGGGCCCCGGTGGCGGCCTCCCCGACCACCTCGATGTCCGGGGCGCCGCCGAGCACCATGCGCAGCCCGGCGCGCGGTGCTGCTCACCGCGCTGGTGGTGCGCCGCCGCGACGTGTGATCCGGGGCCCGGTCGGGCTCAGCCCAGCCGGGGCCAGGCCAGCAGGTGGTCGAGGAGGGCGGGGGAGCCGGCCGTCAGCAGGGCGCCGGCCGGCCGGCGGCGGTGCAGGACGAGCAGCAACTCGCTCGCGGTGCCGGTGAGTTCCAGCAGTTCGGGAGCGGCTCCGGGGGCGAGTTCGACCGTCCGCTCCAAGCCCTCGGCGGCGCGCAGCCGGACGGTGGCTGGGCCGTGCGGCCAGGGGTCGGCGGAGCCCCAGTACAGGGCGGGGAACTCGTCGAGGCCGTCGAGGGCGGCCACCGCCGGGACGGGCCGGGGCGCGCCGACGGCGAGTTCCGCGTCGTGGGCGTGCACGGCGACCTCCTGCACCTGGTGGCGGGCGACCGCCCTGCTGTCGCTCGCCACCTCGTCCGAGCTCCACCACGTCCAGCAGGCGCGGTCCGGCCCGGCCTCCCGGAGCGCCGCCAGCAGCGCCTCCGTCGCCTCCTCGGCCCGGGCCAGCGCCTCGCCGAACGCCAGCCCTTCGGCCAACTCCGGTGCGACCGGCGTGAATCCGGCCCCGGCGGTGACGGCGGCGGCCCAGAACAGGTGCACCCCGGCCAGGTGGTCGAGCAAGTCCACCAGCGTCCATCCGGGACAGCTGGGCACCTGCGCCCCCGGATCGGGCGCGTCGGCCACGGCCTTGCGCAGCGCGGCGGAGCGCCCGTCGATCAGGTCCAGTAGATCCGGGAAGGCAAGGGGAGCAGTCATCCTGACGGTCTATCACGTCCGGGTGACAACACCCGCCGCTCCAGGAGGCGAGGTGCGCCCGCGGAGGCGCGGGGCTCAGCCGGTCGGGAGCCCGTCCGGGCCGAGGGCCAGTCGGCCGAGCGGGGTGATGCCGATCCGGGCGACCGCGCAGCGGCAGCGGCACGGCGAGGGCGATCCGGGCGGCGAAGGCGCGGGTCTCGACGGGGTGGCCGGCTGGCAGCAGTCGGGCGTCGGGGCCAGCAGTGCGGCCAGCCGGGCCAGGTCGCCGCCGCGGGCGGCGGACAGGGACGCCTCGACCACCTCCCGCGCCGGGCGGTCCTCCGCCACCCCGCCGCCCCATCGCACGGCAGGTCGGGTGCGGCCCGGCGGCCTCGGTCGCCCACTCTGCCTGCGGCCCCAACCACCTTTCAGATCACTGCCGTTGACGCTCCGATCGGGGCGGGAACGGCCGGGGAAGCCGGTTCCCGGCAGGTGTCGGCCCCCGGGAACGCCCGTCCCCGCCCGGTCGGGGGGACCGGGCGGGGCGGGTGGTGGTCGGTCGCTGCCGGGGCCCGTGGAGGCTCCCCGCCCGTGCGGGCCCCGGCAGCGACCGGGTCAGGAGGTGAACGCCTGCAGCTCGGAGAGCTGGGCGGCGGGCCAGCCGGTGTTGCCGGTGACGGTCAGTCGCAGGTAACGGGTGGGCGTGGCGGGGAGGTTGACGGTCACGGTGTTGCCGGTGGCCGGGTCGAAGGTGTAGCCGGTCGAGCCGACCAGGGTGGTGAAGTTGGTGCCGTCGGTGGAGCCCTGGACGGTGACGGTCTGGGTGCGGGAGGCCCAGGCGGTGGCCGGCGGCAGCTTCAGGACGGCCTTGGTGAGGGCGCGGGAGCAGCCCAGGTCGACCTGGATCCACTGCGGGAAGGCGTTGTTCGCGCTCTCCCAGTAGGTGTTGGCGTCACCGTCGACCGCGTTGCCCGGCCCGTAGTTCTGGCTGGTGCCGGAGGCGGTGGCCGGACGGCCCTGGGCCAGGTTGCCGGTGCCCGCGGGGCAGGTGGCGGTGGCCGAGGCCGAGGGGGACGGCGAGGCCGAGGTCGACGGGGAGGAGGACGGCGAGGAGGACGGCGAGGAGGACGGCGAGGAGGTGCCGTTGCCGCCGCCGAACACCTGGAACTCGGAGAGCTGGGCGGCGGGCCAGCCGGTGTTGCCGGTGACGGTCAGTCGCAGGTAACGGGTGGGCGTGGCGGGGAGGTTGACGGTCACGGTGTTGCCGGTGGCCGGGTCGAAGGTGTAGCCGGTCGAGCCGACCAGGGTGGTGAAGTTGGTGCCGTCGGTGGAGCCCTGGACGGTGACGGTCTGGGTGCGGGAGGCCCAGGCGGTGGCCGGCGGGAGCTTGAGGACGGCCTTGGTCAGGCTGGTCGAGCAGCCCAGGTCGACCTGGATCCACTGCGGGAAGGCGCCGTTCGCGCTCTCCCAGTAGCTGTTGGCGTCACCGTCGACCGCGTTGCCCGCGCCCAGGCCCGCGTTGGTGCCGGAGGCGGTGGCCGGACGGCCCTGGGCCAGGTTGCCGGTGCCGCTCGGGCAGGCCGGCGTGCTGGAGGCGGAGGGGGACGGCGACGGGGAGGCCGGGGCCGAGGTGGACGGGGACGGGGACGGCGAGGAGGTGCCGCCGTTGCCGCCGCCGACCGGGACGCCGTTGTACGTCCAGACCGGCGCGGGCCACTGGCCGGTGCAGGTGGTGCCGCTCAGGCCGGAGTTGCCGCCGCCGTCGGTGATCTGGAAGCCGGTGCCCACGCAGTTGTGGATCGGGGTGGCGGCCTGCGCGATGTTCTTGGCCTTGACGTTGGTGAACTTCATCTGGGCGTTGGCCTGCGCCTGGACCGCGTAGGTGCCGGCGCCGTCGATGTTCACGTTGGTCAGGTTGATGCCGCTGGAGCTGCCGTCGATGGTCTGGATCGCCTCGTAGGAGCTGTCCAGGATGTCGGTGTCGGTGATGTTGATGGTCGCGCCGGCGATCGGCTCGTTCAGGCCGTCGAACCAGAGCGCGCCGACGCCGAACTGCCAGTTGTAGTCGCTGTTGCCGGCGCGGATCATGGTGTTGCGGGCCGCGGTGATGGTGCCGGCGACGGCGGTGCCGTTGCCGGAGGTGACACCCGGGTAGCGGTTGGCGATGTGCAGGCCGCCGCCGTTGGTGATGGTGTCGGCCATCACGTTGTCCGAGATGGTGAAGTCCTTGCCGCCGTACGTGACGATGTTGTTGGCGAGGATCGGCAGCACCACCGTGTTGTGGGTGAAGCTGTCGTTGACGTTCGCCAGCCGCTCCGGCCAGGAGGCCAGGCCGTCGTCACCGGTGTTGCGCAGGAAGGTGTTGGTGACCGTCGAGTTGGTCACGCCGGTGTGGAAGTTGACGCCGTCCGCGGTCTGGTCGAGGATCCGGCTGTTCTTGATGGTGAAGTGGTCCATCGGACCGTCCATCCAGGCGCCGACCTTGGTGTGCTGGATCCACAGGTTGTCGACGGTGGAGTTGGACATCGCGCCGCCCAGGGCGTTGACCTGGTCGTCGTCGACCCGCTCGCGCACGTCGCCGATGATGGCGAAGTCCTTCAGGGTGACGTTCTGGCTCGGGCCGCCGGCCTCCTGCGGCCGGACGCCGCCGCCGTAGCCGCCGCCCGCCACGTACTTGCCGTAGATGCCCGCCGCCCGGTTGCGGTTGATCGGGTCGCGCCCGCCCAGCACGCTGTACCAGGGGCCCGCCCCGGCCAGCGTCACCTTGTCGACCACCACGTGGTCGTACAGCGTGAAGTTGCCCTGCGGGATGTAGACCGTCCGGCCCTGCGCGGCACCGGCGTTGACCGCGGCCTGGAACTTGGCGGTGGAGTCGGTGGCGCCGGTGGGGTCGGCGCCGAAGTCGGTGACCACGTCGATCGCGTTCGCGGGCTTGGCGATCGGCGCGGCGACGTTCTCGAAGTCGGCCAGGTCGATGGTGAAGGTCGGCGACTGCGCGGTGGAGGACACCTGCAGCCGGATCTTCGTGCCGGCCGGGTAGCTGGTGCCCAGCAGGGTGCGGGTCTCGTCGAAGAAGTGGTGCGGGTTGGTGTCGCCCGGGTTGTTGTTGAACGGGTAACCGCCGTAGTACCAGCTGTACTTGGAGGTCACGTCTACGCTCTTCAGCTTCTGCCCGTTGACCAGCAGGTCCATCGAGGCGTCCCGGCCCTTGCCGTCCGGGGAGTCCGGCAGGCTGTAGCGGAAGTCGATCGAGTTGGCGGGCGCGGTGAGCGTGAACTCCACGTACTGGCCGGTCGCGTTCAGCGTCACGGCCTGCCGGCCGGAGGCCTCCGAGACCAGGTGGCCGTACAGCCGGTCCGGCCCGACCACGGTGCCGTTGGTGGCCGCGTACTCGGCCTCCTGCTCGATGAACGGGACGCTCGCCCCGCGGTTCGGGACGGCCAGCGGCGACAGCGCGGGCACCGCGGCGGCGTGCGCCGAACCGGCGTTGACGAAGGCCGCCGCCAACAAGCCGGTGGCGCCCAGCGCGAGGGTGGTCAACGACGCGACGGTCCGCCTGGCGCGGGTGGGGGGATTCTGCATGGGTGACCGTGCTTCCTGCATGGGGGAGGGCCCGGGTGGTGGCCGGGCGTGCCGAGCGTAGGGCTCGGTACGGCAGGAAGTCCACGGGTGAACGCAAGAAAGTTACAGATTGATGCAAGATCAGCTGTGAAGGATTGATGAAACCCGACTGTCACGCTCGGGTCAGGCGGTGGTGGGGGTGACGGGCAGCAGGCCGCGCTCGGCGAAGACCTGCTTGGCGGCGAAGGTGGCGTTCAGGGCGCGCGGGAAACCGCAGTAGACGGCGGTCTGCAGCAGCGCCTCGACGATCTCCCGCGGGGAGAGGCCGACGTTCAGGGCGGCGTTCACGTGCACGCGCAGTTGCGGTTCGCAGCCGCCCAGGGCGGTGAGCATGCCCAGGGTGACCAGCTGGCGGTCGCGGGGCGGCAGGACCGGGCGGGAGTAGATCTCGCCGAAGCCCCAGGCGGCCACCTGGTGGGCGAGTTCGGGCGAGACGTCGGAGAGCGCGCTCATGATGTTCGCCCCCGCGTCGCCGTCGATCCGGCCGAGCACCTCCAGGCCGTGGTCGAGGCGCTCCTGGCGGGTGGTCGCGGCGTCGGTGGCGGTGGCGGTGGCGTCGGGGGTGGCGGTGGCGGTGCTCATGGAGGCTCCTGAGACTCGTGCGGTGCATGGTTTCCGTGCGAACGCTGGAAACAGTAGGAGTTGGAGTGCGCTCCAAGGCAAGCCGGTCCGCCGGGTGCGCCCGGCCCCCAACTCGCCTGCCGGAACCGGACGTTGGGCGGTTCAGCCCGCCGAGCCGATCAGGGCGTCCCCCATCGGGGTGCGCCGGTAGAGCACCGAGCGGCCCGCCCGGGCCCGGGAGAGCAGGCCGGCGGCGCGCAGCACGGCGAGGTGGTCGGCGACGGCGCCGGGGGCCTGGTCGAGGGTGCGGGCCAGCTGGGTGGTGCTGGCCGGGGTGTCCAGGGCGGTCAGGATCCGGGCCCGGGAGCGGCCGAGCAGCGCGGCCAGTGCCTCGGGCGGGACGGCGGCCCCCGGCTCCCACAGCGCGGAGATGCCCCGGGCCGGGTAGATCAGGGTGCAGGGCCAGGGCTCGTCGTGGTGCGCCGCGACGCCCGGCCAGACGAACGCCGAGGGCACCAGCAGCAGCCCCTCGCCGCGCAGCGGGTAGGTGGTGGCGGCGTCGAACGGCGGGACGTCGATCCCGCCGTCCCGCCAGCGGACGTTCTCGTGCAGCCCGGCCAGCGCCGCCGCCCAGCCGAGCCGCCCCAACTCGCCCGCCCGGTGCACCACGTCGCGCTCGCACAGCGCCCGCAGCTGCGGCCAGTCCCGGGCCAGCAGCTCCTGCCAGCAGCGGTCCAGCGCCCCGGCGACCAGCCGGACCGCGTCCGGCGAGCCGAGCACCGCCCGGGCCTCCCGGTCGGTCTCCGGCCGGGCCGCCAGGCAGGCCCGGATCTCGGCCCGGGCCGGTTCCGGCGGCGCGGCCAGGATCGCCGCGAGGTCGTCCGCCCAGGTCTGGTCCATGCCGCGCGGCGGGATGGCGATGAAGTCCGCCCCGAACTTCGGGTTGTGCAGCGCCAGCGCCGCCCGCACCGCCGGATCCGCCCGCAGCCGCAGGAACCCCGGCCGCAGCCGCTCCCGCCACCCCGGCGGCAGCGCCCGCTCCCCGCCGCGGTCCAACAGCCGCAGCAGGTTGGCGAGTTCGAACGCGGGCGAGAGCGCGAACCGGCTGCGCGCCAGGTCCTCGGCCGCGACCTCGTACCTCAGCACCCCGTCCCCCTCCGGCTCTTCCCGCGCACCCCGCGCACCCCGCGACCTTACGTCCCGGGGCGAATCTCTCGCCCGCCCCGGGCCCGGGACGCCAGGCTGCCCGGCATGACGACCTATCGCGAGGTGCTGGGCGACCCGCGCTTCCGGCTGCTGTTCACCACCCGCACCCTCGGCATCGTCGGGGACTCGCTGCGGATCACCACCCTGGCCGTGCTGATCTACGCGGGCACCGGTTCCGCGCTGCTGAGCGCCGTCGCCTTCGGGATCGGCTTCCTGCCGCAGCTGCTCGGCTCGATGCTGCTCGGCTCGCTCACCGACCGCCTGCGCCCCCGGCCGCTGATCACCGGCGGCTACCTGCTGGACGCGGGCGCCGCCGCGCTGCTCGGACTGGTCCGGCTGCCGGTCGCGGTCAGCCTGCTGCTGGTGGGTGCCGTCGCGGTGCTCACCCCGGTGTTCAACGGGGCGTCCAGCCGGCTGGTCGCGCAGACCCTGCACGGGGACGCGTACGTCCTCGGCCGGTCGTTGAACAACGTCGCCTCCTCCGGCGCGCAGTTGCTCGGCCTGGCCGGCGGCGGCGTCACGGTCGCCCTGCTCGGCCCGCGCGGCGCGCTGCTGGTCGCCGCGGGGCTGCACCTCGGCAGCGCCCTGGCGATCCGGCTGCGGCTGCCCGACCTGCCGCCGCTGCGGGGTTCCGGCGGCTCGGTGCTCCGGCAGAGCTGGCGCGGCAACGGCGCCCTGCTGCGGGCCACCGCCGTCCGGCGGCTGCTGCTCGCCCAGTGGCTGCCCTCGGCCGCGGTGACCGGGGCGGAGTCGCTGGTCATCGCGTACGCCGGAGCGCGGGACTTCCCGGCGGGCGGGTACGGCTTCCTGCTGGCCTGCCTGCCGGTCGGGATGCTCGCCGGTGACCTGCTGGTCGGCCGCTTCGCCGCCCCCGCGACCCGGGAGCGCCTGGTGGCGCCGCTGGCCGCGCTGATGGGCCTGCCGCTGCTGGTCTTCGCGCTGCCCGCCCCGCTGCCGCTGTGCGCCGCCGCCCTGCTGGCCGCCGGCGGCGGCTTCGCCTACGCGCTGGGGCTGCAGCGCTGCTTCCTGGACGTGCTCCCCGCGGACGGCCAGGGCCAGGCGTTCACCCTGCTCGGCTCCGGCAACATGACCCTCCAGGGCATCGGCCCGGCCCTGTTCGGCACCCTGGCCGTCGGCACCGGCACCGGCCCCGCGATGGCCGCCGCGGGCGCCGCCGCCGCCCTGACCGCCCTGTGGATCGCCAGCTGGCACCGCCCGGCCCCGGCCCCGGCCCCCGTCCTCGCGGAACCGGCGGAACCGGCGGAGACGGGGGCCGAGGCGGGGACGGGGGCGGTCTGAGCGGCTACCGCACGGACAGCGGGTCCGGGTCCTCCAGGACGGGGACGCAGGGCGACAGCAGCGGCTCCAGGTGCTCGGTCACCCGCCCGCGCACCATCCGCAGCACGCGGACCTCGTTCCACCCTTCGGGTCCCTCGCCGCTCCGCACGTGCAGCAGGCCGTACGACCCCGGGGCCCGCTCGCCGACCTCCGCGAAGAAGCGGAGGATCTCCGGGTCGCGGTGGTTGGGGCAGCCCCCGAGGTGGAGGAGCGCCTCGCCGTTCATCCACCTCAGGTCGAGCAGGTAGGGGCTGTTGATCTCCGCGATCCGTCGCCCGATCTCCGCGACGGCCTCCAGCGTGCGGGCCGGCTCGTCGTCGTCCTCGGCGGCGGCGCTCGTCATGACGTTGATCCAGCCGTGGTACTCGAACACGGTCCGTACCCTACCGATGCCCGCCGACGGCCCGTCAGGGTTTTCGTCAGGGCTTGAGGATCAGCCGGATCGGGTTGCCCTGCTTGGTCTGCAGGCGCTCGACGGCCTCGGCGGCCCGCTCCAGCGGGAGGACCTCGCTGACGGAGCGGGAGAAGTCCAGCCGGCCGCCCGCGGCGAGGGCGATCAGCTGGGGGACGGCGGCGTCCTCGGAGCCGTAGTGGCCGAGGATCTGCTGCTGCAGGTACGAGAAGCGGATGCTGTCGGGGACCGTCAGCGGCTGGTCGGTGAGGCCGACCAGCACCAGCCGGCCGTGCGCGCCGAGCACCGTCATGGCCTGCTCGCGGACGGCGGGGACGCCCGCGAAGTCGAACGCGGCGGCCAGGCCCGCGCCGCCGGTGGCCGCGCCGATCCTGGCGGCCAGCTCGGGGTCGGCCGAGTCCAGCGCGAGGTCCGCGCCGAAGGCGAGGGCGCGCTCGCGGGCGGCGGGCGCCGGGTCGACCGCGACGATCGGGTTGGCGCCGATCGCCCGCAGCAGCTGCACGCCGTGCGCGCCCAGGCCGCCGACGCCCCAGACGCCGACCGGCTCGGCCGGGCGGACGCCGCCGGTGGTGGTCACCGCGCCCCACGGGGTGGAGACCGCGTCCGGGATGATCGAACCCTGCTCGAACGGGATCGAGTCGGGCAGCGCGAACAGCGTGTCGACCCGGGCCAGTGCGTACTCGGCCCAGCCGCCGTCGTAGTCCACGCCGCGGGTCCAGGTGATCCCGTCGCGCTTCTCGCCGGCCTGCAGCACCACCCGGTCGCCGACCTGCCAGCGGCCCGGCTCCGCGCCCGACTCGGCGACGGTGCCCGCGACTTCGTGCCCCAGCGTGACGCTCTCGCCGGGCAGGTACAGCGGGGTGAGCGAGCCCTCGATCAGGTGCACGTCGGACAGGCAGACGCCCGCCGCCTCGACCTTCACCAGCACCTGGCCGGGGCCGGGCACCGGACGCTCCACCTCCTCCACGCTCAGCGTGCGGGTGGGCAGGTGCAGGCGGACGGCGCGCATCGTAGCCATGGTCGTTCCTCTCCGGCCGGCGGCGAGCCGTCGGCGGCCTCGTTGCCGCTCGCGACACCCCGGCGTACGGCGGGCTATCGCAAGGTGACTTGCATTGTCGAGGCTACGTCGCGGACCGGTGCAACGCAAGGAGACCTGCGTTAGGCTCCCGGTGTGCCCCAGGACGAGACTCCCCAGGCCAAGGCCGCCGCCCCGCTGCGCCGCCGCGGCGCCGCGATGCGCCGGGCCGTCCTGGACGCCACCGTGCGCCTGCTCGCCGAGGGCGGCCTGGAGGCCGCCACCGTCGCCGCGGTCGCTGCCGCCGCCGGGGTGCACGAAACCTCGGTCTACCGGAACTGGGGGACCCGCGAGGAACTGCTGCGCGAAGCCCTCGCCGACTACACCGACCAGGCCATGCCACTGCCCGACACCGGCAGCCTGCGCGAGGACCTGCGCCGGCTCCTCACCGCCCTCGGCGCCTTCCTCGACACCCCCGAGGGCCCGGCCCTGCTGCACCTGAGCATCGCCCCCGCCACCGCCGAGACCCGCAGCGGCCGCGACGCCTACTGGGCCGCCCGCCTCACCCGCGCCGAACACCTGCTGCACCGGGCCGCCGCCCGCGGCGAGATCCGCCCCGACGCCGACCCCCGCACCGCGGTCGAAGCCCTGATGAGCCCGCTGTTCGCCCGCCACCTGCTGCTCGGCGAACCCGTCACCCCCGCCTTCGTCACCGCCCTGGTCGACCTCGTCCTGGACGGCCTCGCCCCGCGCTGAGCCCCGCACCGAGCACGACGCGGGACACGGGGCCGGGAGCCGGGCCTCAGGCGGCCGCGGCCGCCCGCGCCCTGGCCCGGCGCACCTCGCGCAGGGCGCCGGACCAGGCGATCACCTGGTCGAGCATGCCGCCCACGGCGGTGTCGAGGCCCGGCTGGGGGACGAAGGCGCCGGTGTGGAACGAGGGGTGCGTGGAGATGGTCGGCTGGTTGCGGACCGTGGCCACCTGGAGTTCGGCGAGGACGAGCCGCAGCGCCTCGGCGGCCCGGGCCCCGGCGACCCAGCCGCCGTAGCTGATGATCCCGGCGGCCTTGTCGTTCCACTCCCGGTAGACGTAGTCCAGGGCGTTCTTCAGGGCCCCGGGGTAGGAGTGGTTGTACTCGGGGACGAGGAACACGTAGCCGTCGAAGCCGTCGACGAGGGCGCCCCAGGCGCGGGTGTGGTCGTGCTGGTACTGCTGGAAGTTCGGGTTTCCGGGCTCGTCGAGGTTGCCGAGGTCGTGGTCGGCGAGGTCGACGAGTTCGTAGTCGGCGCCGCCGTGGGCGCGGGCGGCCTCCAGGGCCCAGGCGGCGATCTGGTCGCCGCGGCGTCCGGGGCGGGTGCTTCCGAGGATGAGGGCGATGCGGAGCGGCATGGTCTTCCTTCCGTGGAGTTGATGTGTCAACTCTAGGTCGGGAAAAGTTGATGTGACAACTCCGCTGGTCGGGGTAGGCTTGGCGGCATGACGGAGACTCGATCGCTGGATCCGGGGGAGTGGGAGCTCTGGGACGCCTGGATGCGCGCGCAGCGCCTGCTCACCAGGGAGCTGGAGCGCGGCCTGCAGCGCGACTGCGACATCTCGAAGCCCGAGTTCAGCGTGCTGGTGACGTTGTGGCAGGCCGCCGGCCGCGAGCTGCGCGTCGGCGAGCTCGCCGAGTCGCTCGACTGGGACAAGAGCCGCGTCTCGCACCAGCTGACCCGGATGGAGAAGCGCGGCTTCGTCGAGCGCACCCGGTACGGGGCCGACGGCCGCCGCGCGGGGATCCGGCTGACCGCCGAGGGCCGCCGCGCCGCCGGGAACGCCGTCCTCGTGCACGGCGACAACATCCGCCGCCACTTCCTCGACCCGCTCACCCCCGAGCAGGCGTCGGTCATCCGGGCCTGGAGCGAGCAGGCGGTCGACCGCCTGGAACCGCACCGCAGTGCCGCCGCCGCCACGGACGCCGCGGACCCGCCCCCGACCGGTCCGGGCGCCCCCTAGGGCGGGTCGGTGGACGCCGGGTGATCGTGCTCAACGGCGGCTCCAGCAGCGGCAAGACCAGTCTCGCGCGGGCGCCCCGGGCGCTCCCGCCGGAGCCCGGGCCGCCGGGATCGCCGCCACCGCCCGGGCCGGCGCCCCCGTCATCGTCGACGACGTGTTCCTCGGCGGGCCTGGACGTGTTCCGGGCCGGCGCCCGCGCCGACCGCGCCACCGGCACGGCCGCCGACCAGGCCGAACGCGTCCACCGCGGCGTCCACCACGACCTGGAGGTCGACACCACCCGCGCCGTGGCGCGGTTCCCGATGCTCAGTCGAAGCGCCGGGTCGCGGTGATCCCGCCGTCCACCGGCAGCGTCACGCCCGTCACGTACGAGGCGCGGTCGCTGAGCAGCCAGGCCGCGGCCTCCGCGACCTCCTCCGCCCGGGCCGGGCGGCCCAGCGGCGTCGAGCGGGCCACCAGCTCGGTGAAGGGCTCGCCGAGCGCGAAGAAGTCCGCCGTGCCCGGGGTGCGCACCACGCCCGGCGCCACCGCGTTGACCCGGATGCCGAGCGGCGCGTAGTCCGCCACCGCCGCCCGGACCAGACCGGTCAGCCCGTGCTTCGCGGCCTGCTGCACCCCGTCCCCGAACCCGCCGACCAGCGCCCCCACCCCCGAGTTGACCACGATCGCCCCGCCCCGCCCGCCCGCCACCAGCGCGGCCAGCTGCGCCCGCAGGCACAGCCAGGTGCCGCGCAGGTTCAGCGCGTGGACGGCGTCCCACTCGTCCTCGGCGCGCTCGCCCAGCGGCACGGGCGGCAGGCCGTTGCCCGCGTTGTCGAACGCCGCGTCCAGCCGGCCGTACGCGTCCAGCGCGACGTCCACCACCCGGTCCGCGCCCGCCGCCGTGGTCAGGTCCACCGCCACGGCCACCGCCCGCGCCCCGGCCGCCCGCAACTCGGCGGCCAGCGCCTCCACCTCGTCCCCGCTCCGGGCCGCCAGCACCAGCGCCGCCCCCTCCCGCGCGAACAGCCGCGCGGCCGCCGCCCCGATGCCGCGTCCCGCGCCGGTGACGATCGTGACCTTGTCCTCCAGAAGTCCCATGCCCCCGAGGCTCGTTGCTGCCGCCCCGCCCCACCAGCGGCCACCTCGACCGGGGAGCGCGGGTCCGGGACCCGGCAGGTCCCGGACCCGGTAGCCGGGACCCGGCAGGTCCTGGCTGGGGCGGCGCGGGTGTGGGAGGGTGACGGGCATGCCCGAGACCCCGTTGGGGGCGTTCCTGCGCGCCCGTCGTGCCCGGCTGGTGCCGTCCGAGGCGGGTGTCGCCGCGAGCGGGCGGCGGCGCACGCCGGGGCTGCGGCGGGAGGAGGTCGCGGCCCGGGCCGGGATCTCGCCGGACTACTACGCCCGGCTGGAGCAGGGGCGCCAGCGGGTGCCCACCGGCCCGGTGCTGGACGGGATCGCGGACGCCCTGCACCTGGCCGACACCGAGCGGGCCTACCTGCACCGGCTGGCCGCCCACCGCCACCCCCGGACGCCCGCGGCCGGACCCCGGCGGGAGACGGTCTCCGCGAGCACCCTGGCACTGCTCGACACCCTGGACGCCGCACCAGCGTTCGTCACCGGCCCGACCTTCGACCTGCTGGCCTGGAACCGCCCCGCCGCGCTGCTGATGGCCGAGCCCGCCCGTCGGCCCCCGCACGAGCGGAACCTGCTCTGGCAGGTGTTCTGCTGCCCGCACGGCTCGCGCGGCGCCGACAACCACGCCCCGGACCGGTCGATCGGCGCCGACCTGGTCGCCTCGCTGCGGGCCCACCACGCCGACCGCCCCGCCGACCGGGCGCTCGCCGACCTGGTCGGCCGGTTCTCCGCCGCCAGCCCGGCCTTCGCCGCGCTCTGGTCGCAGCACCGGGCCGGCCCACCCGGCCCCGGCCGTCTGCACGTGCGCCACCCCGAACTGGACACCGAGGTGCTGGAGTACACCGTCCTCGCGCTCCCCGAACCCGGGCGGTACGTCTTCGCCTGCCTCGCCCCGCCCGGCAGCCGGGCCCGCGAGGTCTTCGCCGCCGCGGCGGCGGCCACCGGCGCCACCCGCTGACACCCCGGGCACCGGCCCGGGGCCCCTCTTCTCGGCGGCCGCCCCGCCCACGGTGCGAGCGGCGGTGTCACAGGCCGTCCAGGGCCCGGCACCAGGCCAGCAAGCGGTCGGGGGAGAGGCCGGGGACGAGGGCGGCCAGGTCGGCGATGCGCCGTTCCGGGGTGCCCGGGCCGGTCAGCACCCAGTCGACCGCGTCGAAGTCCGGGTCGCCCCAGGACGGGCGCGGGTCGATCGCCACCGGGCGGCCGCCCGGACCGGCCAGCACGTTGGACGGGTGCAGGTCGCCGTGGACCAGGGCGACCGGGCCGGTGGCGGCCAACTCCAGGGCGGCCGCCCGCCGCGCGGCCGAGACGGGCCGGCCCCGGCGCTCGGCCAGGTCGAACACGAAGCCGACCCGGTCGGCGAGCGGCCGCAGCGCCGAGCCTGCGCCCGGTGCGGCGGGGACGCGCAAGTCCCGTAGCAGGGCGGCGACTTCCGGCAGGTTCCAGCCGAGCCGCCGCAGCGTCGTACCGGGCCGGACGTCCGCCAGCAGCAGCGCCCCGGCGGAGAGGTCCGCCGCGAGCAGCGGGACGACCGAGGGCGTGGCGGCCCAGTGGTCCAGCGCCTCGGCCTCCTCGCGGGCGATCGCGGGTTCGGGGGTGAGCTTCAGCCAGACCGCCTCGTCGCCGCGCACGCAACGGAATACCCGGGACGTCCCACCGCCGCCCGCCGGGACGACCTCCAGCCCCCAGTGCCCGGCCAACCCGCCCACCAGGGACGGCAGTTCGTCGCACCAGTCAACCACCGAGGCCCCGAACCGGACGGCGAACCGCTCCCGGACCTCCGGCGGCACGCGCACCAGTTCTTCCACCGCGCCATCGTACGGGCGCGCACCGGAGGGTCAGTGCGCGCCCACCGAGGTGACCTTGACGACGGCGCGGCCCTCCTCGTCCGAGCCGTACAGGTCGACCTCGGCGGAGATGCCCCAGTCGTGGTCGCCGTTCGGGTCGTCGAAGATCTGCCGGACCCGCCACAGGCCCTCGTCCTCGACCTCCTCGATCAGCAGCATCTTCGGGCCGCGCGCGTTCGGGCCGGTGAACAGGTCGTCGTACTCCTCCCAGTACCCGTCCATCGCGTCGGCCCAGCGGTCGGCGTTCCAGCCGTCCTCGCCGTCGAGCTCGGCCAGTTCGTCGTAGTGCTCCAGCGCGCACAGCTCGACCCGGCGGAACAGTTCGTTGCGGACCAGCACCCGGAAGGCCCGGGCGTTGGCGGTGACCGGCGCGGGCTTGTCGTCCAGGCGGACTTCGCCGGCCTCCGGCTCGGTCGGGTTGGCCAGCGCCTCCCACTCGTCCAGCAGCGAGGAGTCGACCTGCCGGACGAGTTCGCCCAGCCAGGCGATGACGTCCTTCAGGTCGTCGGTCTTGATGTCGTCCGGGACGGTCTGCTCCAGCGCCTTGAACGCGCCCGCCAGGTAGCGCAGCACGATGCCCTCGGTGCGGGCCAGCTCGTAGAAGCCCACGTAGTCGGTGAAGGTCATCGCGCGCTCGTACAGGTCGCGCACCACGGACTTGGGCCGCAGCGGGTGGTCGCCGATCCACGGGTGCGCCCGGCGGTACACCTCGTAGGCGTGGCCGAGCTCCTCCTCCAGCGGCTTCGGGTAGCTGATCTCCTGGAGCCGGTTCATCCGCTCCTCGTACTCGATCCCGTCCCGCTTCATCTCCGCGACGGCCTCGCCGCGGGCCTTGTTCTCCTGCGAGGCGAGGATCTGCCGCGGGTCGTCGAGGGTCGCCTCGACCACCGAGACCACGTCCAGCGCGTACGAGGGGGACTCCGGGTCGAGCAGGTCGAAGGCGGCCAGCGCGAAGGTGGACAGCGGCTGGTTGAGCGCGAAGTTCTCCTGCAGGTCGAGGGTCAGCCGGGCGATCCGGCCCTCGGCGTCCGGCTCGTCGAACTGCTCGACCACGCCGCCCTCCCGCAGCGAGCGGTAGATGGCGAGCGCGGTGCGGATGTGGCGGCGCTGGGAGGCGCGGTCCTCGTGGTTGTCGGTGAGCAGCTTGCGCATCGCGTCGAAGGCGTTGCCCGGGCGGCCGATCACCGACAGCAGCATCGCGTGGCTGACCTTGAACCGGGAGACCAGCGGCTCCGGGTCGGCCCCGATCAGCCGCTCGAAGGTCTCCTCGGTCCAGGACACGAAGCCGTCCGGGGCCTTCTTGCGGACCACCTTCTTGCGCTTCTTCGGGTCGTCCCCGGCCTTGGCCAGCGCCCGGTCGTTCTCCACCACGTGCTCGGGGGCCTGCGCCACCACCTGGCCGACGGTGTCGAACCCGGCCCGGCCAGCGCGGCCGGCGATCTGGTGGAACTCGCGGGCCCGCAGGATCCGCACCCGCTGCCCGTCGTACTTGGACAGCGCGGTGAACAGCACCGTGCGGATCGGCACGTTGACGCCCACGCCGAGGGTGTCGGTGCCGCAGATCACCTTCAGCAGGCCGGCCTGCGCCAGGCGCTCCACCAGGCGGCGGTACTTGGGCAGCATGCCCGCGTGGTGCACGCCGATGCCGTGCCGCACATACCGGGACAGGTTGCGGCCGAACTTGGTGGTGAAGCGGAAGTTGCCGATCAGCGAGGCGATCGCGTCCTTCTCCTGCTTCGAGCACATGTTGATGCTCATCAGCGACTGCGCCCGCTCCACCGCCTCCTTCTGGGTGAAGTGCACGACGTACACCGGCGCCTGGCCGGTGTTCAGCAGCTCCTCCAGCGTGTCGTGCAGGTTGGTGCGCCGGTACTCGTAGAACAGCGGCACCGGACGGGTCACCGAACGCACCGCCGTGGTCGGGCGGCCGGTGCGCCGGGTCAGGTCCTCCTCGAAGCGGCGGACGTCGCCGAGGGTCGCCGACATCAGCAGGAACTGCACCTGCGGCAGCTCCAGGATCGGGATCTGCCAGGCCCAGCCGCGGTCCGGCTCGGCGTAGAAGTGGAACTCGTCCATCACGACCTGGCCGATGTCGGCGCGCGGGCCGTCGTGCAGGGCGATCTGGGCCAGCACCTCGGCGGTGCAGCAGATGATCGGCGCGGTCGGGTTCACCGAGGCGTCGCCGGTCATCATGCCGACCTGCTCGGTGCCGAAGATCTTGCACAGGTCGAAGAACTTCTCCGACACCAGCGCCTTGATCGGCGCGGTGTAGAACGTCCGCTTGCCCTCGGCCAGCGCGGCGAAGTGCGCGCCCGCCGCGACCAGGGACTTGCCGGAGCCGGTCGGCGTCGCCAGGATCACGTTGTTCCCGGAGACCAGCTCGATCAGCGCCTCCTCCTGGGCGGGGTAGAGGGTGATGCCGCGCTCCGACGCCCACTCGGCGAAGGTCTCGAACAGCGAGTCGGGCGTGGCGGGCTTCGGCATCAGGTCCAGGAGGGTCACCCCGCTATCTTGCCCGCACTCGATCACCGCGGGCAAAGCCCGCGCGCGCCAGCCGCGCTCCGCCCGAACGGGTGGTTGCCGAGGGCGCCCGGGATATCACGCTGCGTGACGGAGATGATGCGGATCGACCGCCCACGAACCCACGGGGCGGCGCGAAGCAACGGAAGGACACCCATGCGCAAGCGCATCCTCGGCCTCGGGCTGGCCGCCGCCGCCCTGGCGGCAGTGGCCGCCGGACCGGCCGCCGCCGCGGCCGACCCGAACGTCGAGACGGTCACCGCGGTCGGCTCCTCCGGCGGCGTGGTGGCCCGCTGCCCCCAGGGCTGGACGGCCAGCGACCCGCACATCGCCAACGGCGACGGCACCCCGCTGGCGCCCAACCAGCGCTGGCACTACGGCCCGATCGAGGGCGGCGAGGGCTTCGCGGGCTGGATCGCCCCGTACCTGGACTCCCCTCCGCCGCCGGACACGATCGCGCTCACCGTCACCTGCACCCGGTGCTGAGCCGCTGAGCCCCCTGGGCCGGCCTCACGGGCAGGTGACCACCTGGCCGGCCCAGGACAGGCCGCCGCCGAACGCGAACAGCAGCACCCGGGCGCCGGAGTGCAGCTCGCCGCGCTCCACCAGCTTCGCCAGCGCCAGCGGCACTGAGGCCGCCGAGGTGTTGCCGGAGTCCACCACGTCCCGGGCGATCACCGCGTCCTCGCGCAGCCCGAGCTTCTGCACCAGCGACTCGATGATCCGCAGGTTCGCCTGGTGGGTCACCACCCCGTCCAGCTCCGCCGGGCTCAACCCGGCCGCCCGGCACGCCTGTTCGGCCAGCGCGGGCAGCTCGGTGGTGGCCCAGCGGAACACCGCCTGGCCGTCCTGCTCGAACTGCGGGTGCCACTGGCCCAGCAGCCGCACCGCGCTCGCCCGGGACGGGTCCGAGCCCCAGACCACCGGGCCGACCGCGCTCTCCGGACCCTCGGTCGCCGACAGCACCGCCGCGCCCGCGCCGTCGCCCAGCAGGATGCAGCTGCGCCGGTCCGTCCAGTCGACCAGGTCCGACATCTTCTCCGCGCCGATCACCAGCGCGTGCTTCGCCCCGCCCGCCAGCAGCGAGTGGCTCGCCACCGACAGCGAGGTGCAGAAGCCCGCGCAGCCGTTGTTCAGGTCGAACGCCACGGCGGACGGGATGCCCAGCTGCCCCGCGACCTGCGCCGCGATCGACGGGCAGCGGTCCACCGCGCTGCAGGTGGCCACCGTGACCTGCCCGATGTCCGCCGGGTCCAGCCCGGACGCGGCCAGCGCCTTCGCGGCCGCCCCCACCGCCAGGTCGGTCACCGACTCGTCCGGCCCGGCGATCCGCCGGGTCACGATCCCGGTGCGCCGCCGGATCCACTCGTCATTGGTGTCCACCATCGTCGCCAACTCGTCGTTGGTGAGCACCCGGGCGGGCTGGTAGTGACCGAGCGCGGCGATCCGGACTCCGGGCATGGTGTTTCCCTCTTTCCACGGCGGCACCCGGCCGGTGCCGGGGCAACGGCCGGGAATATAGCAACCGACCGATCGGAAGCTAAACGCGGCCCGCAGGGCATCGAGGGCCGTCGAGCGCCGGCCCGGCTCCCCAGCGGGCGGGGGCCGGGCCGGGGGTCAGTTCTCCATTCCGAAGTAGTGGCCGAGGTACTCGGTGATTTCGGCCGCGTGGGGCAGGAGTTCGGGCAGCTGGGCGGTGAGGGCGTCGCGGGTGGCGGCGGCGAGATTGGCCGAGCTGGTGGCGGCGGGGCGGACGTACGGTTCGAGGCGCTTGATCAGTTCGTAGTTGCTGGCGATGTTCTCGGTGCGCATGGCCCGCTCCAGCGGCGGTGCGCCGGGCGGCGGGACGGGGGCGAGGACGCGGCTGATGTAGGTGACCCGGTGCAGGACGCGCCAGCACGGGGGTTTGGCGGAGCTCTGGCGGGTCTGGCGCAGCGCGGCCGCGTCGGGGGCGTTGCTGCCCTGCAGCCAGGTCGGGTCGACGACCTTGTGGTAGAAGTCGTCGAAGTTGGCGCTGCTCTCGCCGAGGTAGAAGGTGAGGAAGCGGTAGGCGTCGACCTTGCCCGGCACGAGGACGGGCTTGCCCGCGGCGTCGTACTTCGGTTTGCCGTTGGCGTCCCGGCGTCGCAGGTCGTTGGAGGGCGCGCACTGGACGTCGAGGCCGAAGCTGCGGGAGGCCTCCTTGCTCTTGGCCCGGGTGGTGCTGAAGCCGCCGCCGCGGGAGGCGTCGAGGTGGAAGGCCCAGCCGAGGCCGAGGGCGCCGAAGCTCAGGTCGAGGTTGCCGCCGTAGGAGTGGGTGAAGTTGTACGAGCCGGAGGTGGTCTCGCTGACGGCGTCGGTGGCCTCGGTGGTCTCGGCGAAGAAACCGCCCTGGGCGGTCCAGACGTAGGTGTTGACCAGGTCCCGGTGCGCGAAGCCGGTGGCGGCGGCGCTGCCGGTGGTGGAGCGGGCGCCCTCCTGCTGCTCGGCGGACATGCCCATCGAGCGCAGCACCGCCTTGGCCTGGGTCTCGGCCGGCTCGGTGCCCGAGTTGTGGCCGACGTCGGTCGAGATCGACTGGTAGAAGGCCTGCAGCCGCTGCTGGTCGCGGGTGATGCGGCGCTTGAGCGCGTAGGCGTCGCGCGGTTTGAAGTAGCTGTACTCGCCGTAGCCGGTGGCGGTGGGGTAGTCGGGGTCGGTGACCTTGCCGGAGGCGTCGAAGCCGACCCCGCCGTCCAGGGTGCCCTGCTTGGTGTAGCGGGGGTTGATCGGGAAGTGGACGATGTTCCAGTCCAGCGGGATGTCCGGGTTGGGCAGCATCCGGTAGGCGACCAGGGCGCCGGTGTGCGCCAGGCGCAGCGCGAAGACGTCGGCGGTCTGCGACTGCACCAGCGCCATGCCGGTGTTGGCGGGCACGTACCGGGGGCCGAGGTCGGAGTTCAGGACGTTGGCGGGGTCCTCGGTGTACCCGGTCAGCTCCAGCCTGGTCCTGCGGGCGGTGTTCTTGCCCTGGCTGACGGTGGTGTCCTCGCTCCAGGTGTTGGAGAATTCCAGGCCGGCCGTCGCGGCCATCTTGAGCTGGCCCTCGGCCAGCGGGCTGGCGGTGCCGAAGCCGAGGGGTGCGGCGACCGTCATGACGTCGGCGACGGTCTCCAGGCCGAAGGAGACGTTGAAGGCGGTGTTGGTGCTGCGGGTCTTGCTGGCCGAGAGGCTGTGCACCACCTGGTCGGCCTCGGTGAACTCCACCGAGGAGGCGGCGGGGAAGCCGTCGGGCTTGTCGGTGAGGTTCTCCGAGGGCACCGGCGGGGCGCCCTCGACGTAGCCCATCAGCTGCGGGTCGAACTGGGCCTGGCCGACCCACTCGGTGGTCAGGTCGCCGACCTTGTAGCCGGTGACCAGGTGCCAGCGGCCGTCGCGGACGAAGCCGTAGCAGCGCTTGAGCACGCCCAGCGTCTCGCCCTTGGCGTCGAACTGGAGGTCGGCGTACTCGGAGGCGGCGGGCGCGCCGGAGACGGTGTCGTGGAAGGGGGTGCGGACGTCGGCGAGCGCGGAGCGGACCTGGGCGGTGTCGGTGGACACCGGCGCGGTGGAGAGTAGGATCCGCGGCCGCTTCGTGGAGAAGGCCAGGTCGTTGCCGCGCAGGCCCTCGTCGCGCACCGAGGTGGTGGTGGCGGCGGTGGAGTCCCGGTCGAACGTCCAGTAGCCGAGCAGGTCCTGCTTGTCCCCGCGCAGGCGGGTGAACAGGTTGTCCAGGATCTGCTCCCTGGTGCGCACGGTGCGCCAGATCCGCACCTCCTCCAGCATGCCGGTCAGCAGGTCGGTGGGCTTGCCCCCCTCCAGCCGCGCGCCGAGGGTGAGTTGCGGGTCGCCGTGGGGAAGGAGGTCCGCCGGGAGCGGGGTCGTGGTGGCGAGCAGCGGCTCGCCGTTGCGGTACAGCCGCAGCGGGCTGGCGGCGGGGTCGACGTCGCGGGTCCAGCGGGCGCCGCGCAGCTTGGCGGGGAAGGAGCCGGAGACGTCCAGGGTGGTGTTGCCGGCGTTCTCGTTGAAGGGCCAGCGCGCCAGCAGCCCCTTCTCGCGGACGGCGACCGGCTGGCCGATCTGGTGGAGCGTCCGGGCGGAGCTCCACAGCCGGACCTCGCACAGGACGCCGTTCAGGCCCCGGCCGATCTCCAGGTCGCTGCTGTTGGACTGCGCGCCCGGGCCGCCGTAGACGTGGGCGCCGGCCAGGGTGCCGTCGAAGTAGAAGCGGATGTCCTGCTCGGGCTGGCCGGCGCCGGCCGGCTGGGTGCCGGTGGCGGCGGACACCTCGGCCTTGCGGCGCTGGCGCACCACGGCGATCCGCTGGAAGGCCCCGGCCTTGACGGCCCGGTCGGAGACGTACCGGACGGGTTTCCCGTCGGCCTCGGCGAAGGCGAACTCCACCCGGCCGTCGGCCAGGATGCCCAGCTGGTACGGGACGCCCTCCCGGCCGCCGTTGACGGCCGTGCCCTTGGTGACCAGCGCCATCGGCGCCCCCACCTTGTCGACCTGGACGAACGCCTCGATGGTGAGGTCCTCCAGGAGGTTCAGCGAGTCCTGCGAGGCCACCGACAGGCCCTCGCCGCCGTCCAGGCGCAGGGCCCAGGCCTGGGTGAAGGTCGCGGCGAGGTGCGCCCACTCGTTGCACGGGAAGCGGTCGGCCGAGCGCAGCACCCGGTCGCCGACCCGGGCGACCACCTGGTAGCCCTTGATCGGCGAGGCCGGGCTGCCCGACCCCTCGAAGGTCCAGCGGCCCAGCAAGCCGGGCTCCCGGTCGGAGATCCGCTGGTAGCGCTGGGCCGAGATCTCCTGCGGGGTGCGGACCCGGCCGAAGACGCGGACCTCGTCGATCTGGCCGTCGAGGTAGTCGCCGGAGAAGGGGAACTGCCCCAGCACCAGCGGGCCGTTGCCCGCGTAGGTGCCGGTGGAGGTCCGGCGGGCGACCTCGACGCCGTCCCGGTAGAGGATCTGCTCGCGGGTCGCGCTCCTGTACACCGCGGCCCAGTGGTGCCACTCCAGGTCCGGGTAGGTCTGGGTGGTCTTCAGGTCGTCGCCGTACAGCGAGAAGTAGAAGGTCTCGTCGGGGTGGATCCACAGGTGCAGGGTCTGGTCGACCCGGCCCTCGGGCGCGCCGTGGAACAGCAGCGGCTCGACGCGGCCGCGGGCCTGGTTGCGCTTGGCCCACAGTTCGATGGTGAAGTCGCGGTTGGACAGGTCGAGCGAGTTGGTCAGCACCTCCTTGCTCTGGCCGACGAACTGCCGCACCGGCAGCCCGACTTCGGCGAGTCCCAGCGAGTATCCCGACCCGTCCGTCCGGCCGTGCACGACCCGGCCCTGCCCGGCCTCGGGGTTGACCCAGGCCTCCAGGGTCAGGTCGCCGGCGGGGACGGCGTTCTTCTGCAGGGCTGCGGGCAGCGTCAGGTACTGGTCCTTGCCGTCGAACAGGAAGGCGCGGCCGGGCATCTCGGCCCGCCAGCGGCAGCCGCGGCCGCCGGTCACCGGTGTGGCCGTGCCGTTGGGCACGGAGGTGGCGCCGCCGGTGTTCACGGTGATCAGCCGGGAGCCGGCGGAGAGCAGGACCCCCACCCGGGTGGACTCGGCGCGGGCCCAGTCGTAGCCGACCACGGTGACCGTGTCGCCCGGCTTGACCGCCGTGCCCGGCCCGGTGAGGGTGAGCGTCTTGGCGCCGACCGGGACGTCTGCGGACGCGGCGTACCCGTTGGCGCCGATCTGCAGGTGGGCCTTGGCCGCGACCGCGACGGTGGTGGCCGCGGTGAACTCCACGGTGCTGCCGGTCACCTGGGCGACGGTGCCGACCGTGACCGGCTGGCCGGCCTGCCCGGCCAGGGCGGCGGCCAGCAGCTCGGCCTTGCGCGGCAGCGAGCGCCAGGTCTCGGTGTCGCCGCCGACGGTGATCGTCAGGTCGCAGCGGCCGGGGGCGTCGCCGTCGGAGACCTTGACGACGGCGCCCTCCAGCAGGACGCCCGGGTCGCGGGCGAGGAAGCCGAGCGTGCCGCCGTTGCCGGTCAGCCGCTGGGCGCCGCGGGTGACGGCGGTGTCGTAGTAGGCGGCGAAGAACTGCTCGTTGGCGCCGCGGAAGTACAGCACGACGTTGCCGGTGCCGCTGTCGAGCAGCGCGGGGCGGTCGGTGCCGCGGGCGAATTCGAGCAGGCCGCCGGAGAGGCTGAGCCCGGTGGTGTCCACGGAGATCAGCGGCATCGCCACGGTCAGGTCGTCGTCACCCTGCAGGGCGGTCGACAGGCGGGCCAGCTTCTCCTGGGCGTCCTTCAACTGCGCCTGCTTGCCGGTCAGGACGAGCTGGAGCTCGCTGACGCGCTGCGCGGCCGTCTTCGCCTCCTGGAGGCGCTCACGCACGGTGTTCATCTCGTTCTTGGCCTGCAGGTACGCCGTGTCCACCCCCGAGCGCAGCGAGACCTGCACCATCTTGATCAGGCCCGAGTCGCCGGTGAGGCACTCGTTCGCCTGGACCGGGGCGGGGACCGGGAACGAGGCGGGCAGGCCCAGCGCGAGCTTGCTGCCCCGGTTCACGATGCGGGTGTACTCGCCCTCGGCGAACAGCTGGAACTGGGCGAAGGGGTTGCCCGGTTCGCGGACGATCGTGTCCAGCAGGGTGTTCTGCGCCGACCCGTTCTTGTAGCTGTGCAGGTCGAGGTTGTTCACGTTGTTGCCGACCAGCCAGTAGAACGGCTTGCCGTTCTGGCTCTCGCCGGTGGCCTCCAGCCGCCAGGTCGAGCGGGAGGAGACGAGGGCGATGATGACCAGCGTGTTGATGGGGGCATTGAAGTACCGCAGCACCTGGCCGTCGTCGGACGTGCGCGGGGTCTTGACCTCCAGGGCGTAGTTCCAGGCGGTCGGCACGTCCTTCTCCGCGAAGTACTGCCGCTCCAGCCGGTCGAACCCCGGCAGCAGCCGGTCGTGCTCGCCCTGCCAGTAGCCGACCTGGCCGGCCGTGGCCGAGAGCCGGGTGATCTCCGCGGGCAGGGCGGCGACCTCCGGCTCCAGCTGCCGGATCAACTGCTGCAGGGCGCTGACCTGTTCGGAGTCCTGGCCCTTCACGGGCCGCCGGAGCACCGCCGGGTCCAGCACGTCGGGCACCTGGGCGAGCCGGCCGTCGCGGCCGACGGCGAAGTCCAGGCTCACCAGGGCCGGCTCCTGGCCGTACTTGGCGGCGAACGCCAGCAGCACCCGGGCCTGCCGCTTGGCGGGCTTGGGGTCGCTCCGGTAGCCGGCCGAGACGTTCTCCTGCTGGTGGTAGATCACGGCGGACATGCCGGACTCGACCGTGCGCCCCTTGAGGACGAAGCTGTCGCGGCGCACCCCGGGGTGGTCGCCGACCGGGGCCTCCGAGCCGGTCCACTTCGCGTCGCCCTTGAGCGTGCCGTGCAGGGCCCGGTCGCTCTGGTCGTAGGCGGTGGTCCCGGAGCCCTCGTCGAACCGGTAGTAGGCGGTCAGGCCCGGCTCGTTGCCGATCAGGCGGTGGTTCAGGTCGTCCACGAGCTCGGCGGCGGACCGCTCCCGGTTCCACACCCGCACCTCGTCGAGGTCGCCCGCGAAGAGGCCGGTGGTGGCGCCGGAGACCTGCTTGCCGATCAGGGTGTTCACGCCGGTGGCCGGCGTGAACGGCAGCGCCCCGCTGCCGGACAGCTTGCCGTTGACGTACAGTTTCGCGGTCGTCCCGTCGAAGGTGGCCGCGACGTGGGTGTAGACGTCCGTGGGGACGACGTCGACCGAGCCGACCGTCGTCGCGGCCCCCTCGTGGGCCAGGCGCAGCGCCCCGCCGGCGTCCAGACCGAGCCGGTACTCCCCGCCCCGGGAGATCACCGGGCGGTCGTACGCGGTGGGCTTGATCCAGGCCTCGATCGAGTACGCCTTGCCGCCGAAGCGCAGCGCCGCCGGGTCGCCCAGGTCGACGTGCGCGTCGTTGGCGCCGGTGAGGCCCAGTGCGGTCTCCGCGTGTCCCTCGGTGCTGGTCACCGGCACCAGGTCCTGGTTGGTGAACGGGCAGGTGCCCGGGCTGCGCTCGAACACCGCGTCCCGGTACAGCGGGTCCGGGCTGGTGTAGAACCGCGTGCCCTGGGTGTTGAACAGCCCCTGGTCGCCCTGCTCGACGCTGAAGCCGTCGATCCTGCCGGTGGCGTCGTTGTGGGCGAACAGCTGCCAGCGCCGCGCACCGCCGACCGCGGTGGGCACCAGCACCGCGGCGAACCGGCCGCGGGTCAGGTTGCGGACGAACGACAGTTCCTGGGTCGGCTCGTAGAACGGCCGGCCCTCCATGTCCTCGGTGCCCAGGGTGTCCTTGGCCGAGGCGGGACGGGTGGCGTGCCGACTGCGTTTGTAGCGCACCTCCAGCACCGGCTTGAGCTTGCCGTCGACCAGCAGGAAGCGGTCGCACAGCAGGGTGTCGCGGACCAGCGGCACCTTCTTCGTGCCGCTGAGCACGTAGTCGGTGCGGGAGGCGTCGGCGGAGCAGCCGCCGTCGGTCAGCTTGTGCACCGCGTCGGGGTGCGTCTCGCCGATCGACTGCCGCAGCACCACCACGTACGTGCCGTCCGACACCACGTGGAACGGGGCGTCCGCGGTCAACCGCGCGGTCGTGGACAGGAACGGGTCGATCTCGCTGTCCAACGGCCGCTCGTCGACCGCCGCCTCGGCGCCGCCCCGCTTGACCGTCGGCATCGCGGTTGCGCCGACCACGGCGAACCCCACCTCGGCCAGCTCCCGCGGCAGGACCAGCTCGGCCGGGTTGTCGCTCCAGTACGCCGCGTCCGCGTCCCCCTTGGACTGCTGGCCGGCCAGGTCCAGCACCGCGTACACGATCCGGCGGGACGCGTCCATCGCGAACGCGATCGTCGTGCCCTGGTGCCGGGCCATCGTCACGTGCCGGTACGACCGGTCACCGTAGATCTTGAGCAAGGATTCCTGAGCCGCCACTGTTCCCCTCCCACACGCACGGAACGCCGCACCCGTTCTCCCCCAGCCCGGGGCGGCGATGGACACGCCTCGCACCCCTCGCGGGGCGTCGGCCAGTCTGGCAGCGGCGGGCGGGCCGCGGGCAGGAAGCGAACAATGTTGCTCCGCTTATGACTTGATTGACCGTCAGGTGGCCGAACTTCGATGACGGGGTCGAGCGGGAAGCCGTCGCACCATCCGGCAGTGCGCCCCGGGGCCTCCTGCGCCCGGTACCGCGACCTGGTCGCCGCGCACAAGGGGAAGTAGGAGGCCCCGGGCGGGGTCAGGTGAACCGCCCCGTGTTGGATAGAGGCTGTGATGTGCCCCTGGTTCATCGGAATGTCTTCTGTCCTGCAAGACGACTCCTCCAAACCCAGGGCACATCAGCTACGCGGCCTGGTCCCTTTCAGACCTGCTGGCTGAGGCAGGCCGAACCGGGGAAGCCGTCGCCGTCCTCGAACAGCACCCTGCCTCCAACAGCCCCATGCCGGCCCAGCGCCTCATCGACCTCAGACGCATCAACGACGCTGTCCGAGTGCTCCAGAACCGGCCGAGCGCCGCCGCCCCCTGGGCCCGCACCTACTCGAACGGACCACCGCTCTGACGCTGGAGGCCGCGGGCAAACTTCGGTGAGACTCGTCAAACTAACGTGAGACGGGTCAGCCGTGCTCGTGCGCATGCCGATCCTCCGGCCGCTGACGTCGACGAAGGCGTCCATCGCCGTGCGGTAGCGGTCGCGGCGCGCCTGGAACTCGGTGTCCTCGACCGCGCCCCTGCGCCAGTACGAACTCAGTGCCTGGCCCGCGGTGTTCACCTCCTCGGAGGCGGCGACCAGGCCGGGGTCACCGGAGGGGACCCGGATGCGGGCGGTGGCCGCCAAGGTCCCCCAACTCTCCATGGCGGTGGTACCCCGACCCGGCCGCGCCGCCAGACCCGATCGGGCCCGCCCGCCGGCCCCGGGGTGATCGCGGTCAGAACGGGGGTTCCGGGGCGGGGCGGTCCGTCGCCGGCCAGGGGTCGTCCCGTTCCCGCCGCCGTGCCGCCCCCCGCTGCCGCCGGGCGGCGGCCGCGCGCTGCTCGGCGACGGTGGGGACGGCGGCGAGGGCCTCGGCCGGGCGGCCGAGGCGGAGCAGCAGGTCGGCCAGGTCGCGGCGGGCCGAGGGGTGGGTGGACGAGCGGAGCAGCGCGAGGGCCTCCTCCGGGCGGCCGTCCCGTTCCAGCAGTCCTGCCAGCGCGGTGTCCCACGCGCCGGGCTGCCGCCGGTTGAGGGCGGTGGCCTCCGCGATGCCCTCCGGGCAGCGGCCGGCCGCGCCCAGCAGCCGGAGCCGCAGGCGGCCGATCTGCTCCGGGTGCTCCGCGACGTACGCCCCGGTGAGGGTGCCCAGGAGTTCGAACGCCCGGTCGGGGCGGCCGTCGTCGACGAGCAGTTCCAGCGCCCAGGGGAGCAGGTTCCAGCAGTCGTCGTACGCGTAGGTGGGCCGGCCGGCCTCGACGGCCTCGTCGGTCCTTCCCCGGCGGACGAGCAGGTGCATCAGCGCCGTGCGGTCCTTCGGGTGGTCGTGGGCCTCGACCTCCGCGCGCAGCAGGGCCTCCGCCTCGTCCGCCCGCCCCGCGTCCTCCAGCGCCCTCGCGTACACCTCGAAGGCCGGGTAGGGGTCCGCGGCGGCGAGGGCGCCCAACTCCTCGACCAGGCCCTGCCGGGCGAGCAGGCGCGCGTAGTGCTCCGGGAAGCCGACGGGGTGGCGCCGGCCCGAGGCCGTCTCGGCGCGCAGCAGCTCGACGGCCCGGTCCGCCCGCCCGGCCCGCTCCAGGACCCGGGAGATCAGGAGCAGCACGTCCCAGCGGTCGCCCCGGGGGGCCGCCCCGCCCGCCCGGCCGCACCGCTCGCAGACCGCGCCCGCCCCGTCCGCCGGGCCCGCCGGGTGTTCCTCCGGGTGCTCCGCCGCCCGGGTGAGCGCGTCCAGCACCAGGTCGTCGCACCCCCGGCCCTCGGTCAGCTCCACCAGGTGGGACCGGAACCGGCGCTCCCCGAGGTGGGGGGCCAGCAGCTCGACGGCCTCCTCGGTCCGCCCGGCCTGCGCCAGCAGCTCGGCGTAGCGGGCGCAGACCCGGCCGTCGCCCAGCTCGGCCGCGTCCGGGCGGACCATCGCGAGCGCCTCGTCCGCCTCGCCCCGGCTGATCATGACCTCGGCGGTGACCCACTCGGCGGCCCGCCAGCCGATCTCGGTGAACGGGTCCAGCAGCGCCAGCGCCCGGTCGAACTCCCCGGCCGCGGCCAGCGCCCGGGCCGCCGCCTCCGCGCAGTTCCAGTCCCCGCGCTCCCGCGCCGCCCGGACCAGCAGCTCCGACTGTCCCAGGTCGAGGAGGGCCCGCACCATCCGCGGGGGGACGCCGGCGTGGTGGCGGACCTGCCAGCAGAGATCGTCGATGTTCACGCGGGCACCCTACGGACCGCCGCCGACAGTCCCCGTCCGACCGGAAGCCGACCGGAGGCCGAACGGAAGCCGGCCGGGTGTCGGGGGCGGAACGGGTTCTGGTACGTTCCGTCCAGCGTATTTGAACGCGTTCAACACGGGGGTGGGCGGAGTGTCGTACGCCGGGGGAGCGGGGCCGGTGCCCGGGTCGGCCCGGGTGCTGGCCGGGCTGGCGGTGCTGTGCAGTGCGCCCGCGATGGGTTGGGGGGTCCTCACGCTCGGCACGGCGGGCGGCATCGGCTTCCTGGTGCTGGCCGGCGTGCTGCTGCTCGCGGTGCCGCTGTCCTGCCGGGACGCGCGGTCCTTCCGGACGCTCTGCCCGGCCATCGGCTGGTCCCTGTTCGTGCTCTCGCTGTGGTGCTCCCTGCTCGGGACGTTCACGCTGACCCCGGCCACCCTCGTCCTGGTCGCCGCCGGCCGCCAGGCCCGCCCCCGGCGCCGCGCCGACCGGCCGCACCGCGTCCCGCTCCCGTTCGGCGTCCTGCTGACCACCGCGACCTGCTGCCTCACGGGCTGGCTCCTCGTCCAGGGACTGCGGGACGCCGAGCCCGCCCCGCAGCGGCCCGACGGGTTCGCCGCCACCCTCCGCGAGGACAGCCCGCTGCTGGGCCCCGGGCCGCGGCCCCCGGCGCTGCGGTACGACGGCTCGGGCCTCGGGCACGGCGCCACGACGGTCGTCCTCAAGGACCGCCGCGACCGCCCCGGCCGGGTGCTCACCGTCCGCCACCTCGAAGGCACCCCCGACGAGACCCGGGCCCTGCAGGAGCTGATCGCCGCCCTGCCCGGCGTCCAGGACGTCGAGCCCTGCCACTGGAACCGTGACTGCTGAGGCCCTTGCCACCGGGCCGCCGGGGCTGCCAGGCTCCGGGGCGTGCAGACGATCGACACCGGCACCCCCCCCGGTGACCGCCCCCGACGACCCGCCGCTGCCGCCGTACGAGCCCGCACTGCGGCGGAACGGCGCCCGCGCCGCCGCCGGCCGGACGGGGGAGCGGGCGGTGGGTGACGGGCCCGGGCCGGTCGGGGAGTCGACCCGGCTGGTTCCGACCCGCGAGGAGGACCTCGACCTGTTGGCCGGCTGGTTCGCCGATCCCGGGTTCGTCGAGCACTGGGGCGGGACGCCGCTGCCGCGCGCGGAGGTCGCCGCGAAGTACCTGGGGCGGCGCCGTCCGGAGGTGGAGTCCTTCCTGGTGCTCGCCGGGGGAGCACCGGTGGGCTACGCCCAGTACCGGCGGGCCGGGCCGGACGGTGGCGGCATCGACCTGGTGCTGGTCCCGGCCGCCCGGGGCCGGGGCCTGGGGCCGGACGCCGCCCGGGCGCTGCTCGCCCACCTGTGCGGGGAGTTGGGGTGGCGGCGGGTGACGGTCGATCCGGCGGCGGCGAACGTCCGGGCCGTGCGGGCCTGGGAGAAGGCCGGGTTCCGGCGGGTCGCGGGCGGGGACGGGGACGGACACGGGGACCTGCTGATGGAGTACCGCCCCGGGCGGTGACCCGCCGCGGCCCGGGACGGGACGGGGGCGGGCGCGGTCCGCCGCGGTCCGGCGGTGCACGCCGTAGGATTTCGGGCCGGGGCGCGGATCGGAGCGTCCGGACCGGGCGGAGTTACGGAGGAGGGCGATGAGTCCGCGCAGCACCGTGGTCGAGGCCCGTCGGACCCGGGCCCGAATCATCGACCGGAGCGTCGCGCTCGCCTCGGTGGACGGGCTGGAAGGGCTGACCATCGGACGGCTGGCCGGTGACCTCGGGCTGTCCAAGGCGGGCGTGCTCGGCCACTTCGGCACCAAGGAAGCCCTCCAACTGGCCACCCTGGAACGGGCCTCCGCCCTCTTCACCGCCCTGGTCTGGGACCCGGCCTCGGCCGCCCAACCCGGCCTGCGCCGCCTGCGCGCCGTCTGCCAGAACTGGATCGACTACCTCGACCACGCCCGCGAGGTCTTCCCCGGCGGCTGCCTGTTCACCACCGCCTCGATCGAGTTCGACGCCCACGACGGCCCGGTCCGCCGCACCGTCGCCCGGCTGCTGATGGTCTGGCGCCGCCGACTGGCCGGCGAGGTCCGGCTCGCCGTCGAGGCCGGCGAACTGCCCGCCGACACCGACCCCGAACAGGTCGTCCACGAGCTCACCGGCATCTACCTGGCCCTCAACCAGGCCCTGCAGCTCCTGCGCGACCCGTTCGCCGCCACCCGCACCCGCCGCGCCCTCGACCGCCTGCTGCCCGTCCTGGCCGACTGAGCCGCCGACCCGGGCGGCCGGGCGGCCGGGCGGGGTACGTCCCCGGGCGGGCGGGTCAGAGGTTCCCGCCGCTGTAGTAGCCGCCGAGCCGGTCGCGGTAGGCCGGGTCGTCGCCGTGGTGGCCGCCGTCGCGGGCGGGCGAGTTCTTCACCTCGTCCCTGGTGCGGTCCAGGAACACGGTCCTCCCGTCGTGGTCGACCCGGGTGACGGTGCCGGCCGGGAGCAGCACCTCGTGGCCGAAGATCCACGGGCCGGTGTCGACCACGAGGTAGCCCGCGCCGACGTCCTCGGTGTGCGCGTCGACCCGGCCGACGTGCCCGTCGGTCGCCTCGACCCGGTACCCGGTCAGGTCCGATCCCGCGAGGTAGCCCTCGGCACCTTCGTAGTCCCACAGTCCGCCGGTCACAACCGCCTCCTCCGTTCGTCCGCGTCGATCCCCTCCCGGGACCCGGCTGCCCCGGCGGCGCCCGGTCATGCCCGCGCGGGCGGGACGGGCCGCGCGGGCCGGACGGGCCGGACGGGGCCGTGGCGTACGGGCCCGGCGCCGTGCCGACGGGCTAGGGTCGGCGGATGGACGCACCCCCCGAACAGGAGCAGGAGCAGCCGCCCCCGCAGGGGTCGGACCGCCGCCGCCCCCGCCGTTGGCGGGAGGTCTCCCCCACCCGCCGCGGCCTGGTGCTGGCCTGGTGGGGGTTCACCCTCACCTTCGGCTTCCTGCGGCTGCTGACCTGGCTGATCCACGTCGACGCCGCCGGCGTGGGGAACGTCTCGGCGGGCGGCGTCCACCTCCACCACTACGTGTGGGGCATCCTCGTCCTGATGATCGTCGGCGCGCTCGGCCTGGTCGAACGCTCGCCGCGCTGGCGCACCTGGATGGGCCTGGCCTACGGCATCGGCACCGCACTGGTCATTGACGAGACCGCCAACCTGATCAACCTGAGCGACGTCTACTGGGAACACGCCGGCGGGACCAGCATCGCCGCCGCGCTGATCATCATCGGTGTCGTCGGCGGCGCCCTGGCCTTCACCCACCGGGACGGCCCCGGGCCCGGGACGGACGGGTCCGACCCGGAGGAGCACTGACGGCCGCCGCCCCGCGTCCCCGCCCGCGCCGGGCGGAACGGCTAAGGGCTGTCCCGTAATTGATCTCCGATGGACCGCGGCAAGGTGATCCGTCCTGGGTGGGCGTCGCCTACGCGGCCTGGATGAGGTTGTGTAGGCGGGCGATGCCGAGCATGGCGTGGTGGACGCCGTCGCCTTTGAGACGGCAGTCGCGGAGGATCTTCCACGTCTTCATCCGGGCGAAGACGTGCTCGACGCGGGCACGGACCTGCTTGTGCTTCCGGTTGTGCTCGGCCTGCCACTCGGTGAGCTCGCCCCCGCGTGGCCTGCGGTGCGGGATCACGAGGCCGGTGCCCGGGTAGCTGCCGTCGGCGATGGTCGTCGTCCTGCCGATGGCGGCCTTCGCCCCGGACTCCTCCCATGCCCTGCAGTCGTTCCGGTTGCCTGGCAGGGGCTTGCCGACCGCGACGACGAGCCGGGTGTGGGCGTCCACGACGACCTGGTGGTTGGTGGAGTACCGGTAGTTCTTCGACTGCGTGGCGATCGTGTGGTCACGGGTGGGGACCAGAGTGCCGTCGACGATCAGCACGGTGCCCTTGCGGAAACGGCGACGGGGTTTGAGCGCTAGGCCGTGTCTCATAATTGATCTTGTGGTGGGTCGTGGAGAGATAACGGATGCTGCGTGGGCTCGGATTGAGCCGTTGCTGCCGCAGCGGGACGG
>NZ_BAAANS010000008.1:0-116063 GCF_039529925.1 Kitasatospora saccharophila
CCGGGCGGGGGCCGCGACGGTGGCCGCCGCCCGCGGCGGGCAGCCCGCCGCGCGCAGCGCCCGGGCCGCCTCGGCCAGGCTCGCCCCGGTGGTCACCAGGTCGTCCACCAGCACCAGCCGGTGCCCGGCCAGCCGCCCCGCCACCCGGGCCGGCACGGCCAGCGCCCCGTCCAGGTTGCGCTGCCGCTCGGCCGCGCGCAGGCCCGCCTGGTCGGCGACCGGGCGGCTGTGCCGCAGCACCGCCGCCACCAGGGTGGCCACGCCGCCGCCGCGCAGCCCGCGGACGGCGGCCGGGGCCAGCAGCAGCGTCGGGTCGTGGCCGCGGGCCCGGGTGGCCGCGGGGGCGGAGGGCACCGGCACCAGCAGCAGCGGGGCGGACCCCGCGCCGGTGGCGTCGCGCACCGCGGCGGCCAGCGCGGTGCCGAGCACGGGCCAGCAGCAGCGCCCCGCGCTCCTTGTGGGCGAGCAGCAGCTGGCGCACCGGCCCGGCGTAGGGGGCGGCGGCGTGCACCGGGGGCAGGCCGGGCGGCGGGCGGTGCGGTCCGGCCGGGCCGGCGGCGGCTCCGTCGAGCAGCGCGCGGCAGGGCGGGCAGAGGCCGGTGAGGCCGCTCCCGCAGCCGGCGCAGCGGGTCGGGAGGAGCAGGTCGAGCAGGGCGGCGAGGACCCGGTCCGAGCCGGATCCGGGCTGGTGGGCGGTGCTGCGGCTCGTCACGGAACCCCTCCGGAACGCCCGCCGGGCGGCGGCATCAGCCATACGGTGGGCGGTGCCGGGCGTGTTGTCCAGCCGTTCGCCGGTGTTTCACCCGTAGGTGGGTAGACAGGGGGGAACAGCCGGACCACCGACCGGACGCCGGTAGCTTCGTTCGACTGGAGAGGCGAGATCCCCGCGGCAGGTGTTGCATGAGGTTTCCAGGGGTTTCGAACGCTCCTGGTGGGGAGGAAGTGAGGTAAGGGCCGGTGGTCCTCGCGGGTTCCCCGGGCGGTGTCCGGGGGCGGGCGGTGACCGACTGGTCCGGCTGGGTCTCACGCCGGTTCGGGACGCACTCCGGGCCGGTCAGCACGAGGGATCGGAGTTCTGCGTGGACATCGTCGTCAAGGGCCGCAAGACCGAGGTGCCCAAGAGGTTCCGCGAGCACGTGGCCGAGAAGCTGGAGAAGGTCCAGAAGTTCGACACCAAGGCGATCAGCCTGGACGTCGAGGTGTCCAAGGAGCCCAACCCGCGCCAGGCCGACCGCGCCGACCGGGTGGAGATCACCCTGCGCAGCCGCGGCCCGGTGATCCGGGCCGAGGCGTCCGCCAGCGACCCGTGGGCCGCGCTGGACCTGGCCTCCGCCAAGCTGGAGGCGCAGCTGCGCAAGTCCGCCGACCGCCGCCGGGTGCACAAGGGCGGGGTCAACGGGCGGACGCCGGTCAGCGTCGCCGCGGCGACCGCCGCGCTGGCCGACCTGCCCCCCACCGAGGCCGCCCCGAGCGCCAACGGCACGGCCCGCAAGACCGTGGCGGGCAACCTGGAGGTGGAGGGCGACGGGCCGCTGGTGGTCCGCGAGAAGACGCACGCCGCGGCGCCGATGTCGCTGGACCAGGCGCTGTACGCGATGGAGCTGGTGGGCCACGACTTCTACCTGTTCCAGGAGAAGGACAGCGGCCTGCCGAGCGTGGTCTACCGCCGGCACGGCTACCACTACGGCGTGATCCACCTCAAGGAGGACATGACCGCCGCGGCGGACGTCGCCGGGGCGGGCGGCGCGATCAACAACGGGGCCGACGAGGACTGACGGCGGGCCCGCCCCGCGGAGGCGGCGGGTGACCCCGGCGGCCGGGGCGGCCGCCGGGGTCACCCGCGCGTGCGGGGTCACCCAGCCGGGCGGTTCGGCGCCGCAGGGTGACCGCGTCACGGCCCGGCCGTGGAATGATGGGCGGCGTCGGACGTGACGTGATCGGCGGGGGAGGAGCGGATGGGGGACCTTTCGCGCGAGGGCCAGGGGCCGGGGGACACCGGCTTTCCGCCGCACCGCGCGGAGCCGATCCGGGTGCTGGTGGTGGACGACCACGCGCTGTTCCGCCGGGGCCTGGAGATCGTGCTGGCCGAGGAGCAGGACATCCGGGTGATCGGCGAGGCCGGCGACGGCGCGGAGGCCGTGCTGAAGGCCGCCGACCTGCTGCCGGACATCATCCTGATGGACGTCCGGATGCCCCGGCGCAGCGGCATCGAGGCGTGCACCGCGATCAAGGACGTGGTGCCCAGCGCCAAGATCATCATGCTGACGATCAGCGACGAGGAGGCCGACCTCTACGAGGCGATCAAGGCGGGGGCCACCGGCTACCTGCTGAAGGAGATCTCCACCGACGAGGTGGCCACCGCGATCCGGGCGGTGGCCGACGGGCAGTCGCAGATCAGCCCGTCGATGGCGGCCAAGCTGCTGACCGAGTTCAAGTCGATGATCCAGCGCCGCTCGGACGACCGGGAGCTGCTGCCCGCGCCCCGGCTGACCGACCGGGAGCTGGAGGTGCTCAAGCTGGTGGCCACCGGGATGAACAACCGGGAGATCGCCAAGGAGCTGTTCATCAGCGAGAACACCGTGAAGAACCACGTGCGCAACATCCTGGAGAAGCTCCAACTGCACTCCAGGATGGAGGCGGTGGTGTACGCGATGCGTGAGAAGATCCTCGAAATAGGCTGAGCGCCGGCCGGGAGTGCCGGCCGGGAGCGCCCGCGGGGAGGTTCAGCCCAGCAGCCGCTCCAGCTCCGGCCGCAGCGACTCGTCCGCCAGCTGCTCCACCCGGACGGCCGAGCAGCCCGTCCACTCGGCCGCCTCGCGCAGCGCCTCGGCCAGCGCGGGGACGAACTTCGGTGCGTCCAGCGAGACTTGGCGGGCCACCAGGACGTTGCCGACGCGCGCCGGGTCGACCCGGCCGACCAGCCGGCCGGCGGTGAGCAGCGGCATCGCGAAGTAGCCGTGCACCCGCTTGTGCTTGGGGGTGTACGCCTCCAGGCGGTGGCTCATGCCGAAGATCCGCTCGGTGCGCGGGCGGTCCCAGATCAGCGAGTCGAACGGCGAGAGCAGCGTGGTGCGGTGGCGCCCGCGCCCCGCGGCGGAGCCGCCCGCCGGACCCGCCGCGGCCAGCGCCGCCGGGTCGGCCCAGGCCGGGGCGCCCCAGCCCTCCACCTCGACCGGGACCAGGCCCGACTCCGCCAGCACGGCGTCCAGTTGGGCGCCCTTGAGGCGGTGGTAGTCCATCAGGTCGGCGCGGGTGGCCACGCCGAGCGCGGCCCCGGCCAGCGCCACCAGCCGCACCAGGCACTCGGCGTCGGTCGGGTCCTGCCCGAACAGCTCGGCGGGGACGGCCCGTTCGGCCAGGTCGTAGACCCGCTTCCAGCCGCGCCGCTCGGTGACCACCACGTCCCCGAAGGCGAGCGCCCGCTCGACGGCGATCTTGGTGTCGGACCAGTCCCACCACTCGGAGGTCTTCTTGGCGCCGCCGAGGCCGGTGGAGGTCAGCGGGCCCTCGGCGCGCAGCTTGTCGATCACCTGGGCGTAGGCGGAGGAGGAGACCGGGTGGCCCCAGACCCGGTCCTTGGCCCGGTAGGCGCGGCGGCGGAAGGCGAACAGCGGCCACTGCTCGATCGGCAGCACGCAGGCCGCGTGCGACCAGTACTCGAAGGCGGTGCCCCGGCCCCAGTACGCCTGCTCGACCGGGCGGCGGCCGACCGCGCCGAGCCGGGCGTACGGCACCAGCTCGTGCGAGCGGGCCAGCACCGAGATGGTGTCCAACTGGACGGCGCCGAGCCGCCGCAGCACGCCCCCGGCGCCGGCCCGGCGGTCGGGCGGACCGATCAGGCCCTGGGCGCGCAGGGCGATCCGGCGGGCCTGGTCCGCGCCGAGCCGGACGGTGGGCGGGGGCGCCGCCGCTGCGGACGCGGACGGTGCGGCGGGAGTCGCGGAGGGTGACTCGACAGGGATCTCGGCCATGGGGCGAGGCTAGGCGGGAGCACTGACAACCGACCGGGAGCGAACCGCTTTGACCGTTTGGACCCGGCATCGGACGATGTGCTCCCAGGGGTGACACAGGAATAGCGTGCTGACGGACCTCCCGGCCGCTCGGACTCCTCGCATACGATGGCCCGTACGGTGGGGTGAACTCCCCACCGGCAGTCATCCAGAGCCGAATGAGGCAAGGAGCCCGCTCACGTGTCCGTCTTCGACAAGATCCTGCGCGCAGGCGAGGGCAAGATCCTCCGCAAGCTGCAGCGGATTGCCGCCCAGGTCAACTCGATCGAAGAGGACTTCGTCAACCTCACCGACGAAGAGCTGCGCGCGCTGACCGACGAGTACAAGTCCCGCCTGGCCGACGGCGAGAGCCTCGACGACATCCTCCCCGAGGCGTTCGCGACCGTCCGCGAGGCCGCCAAGCGCGTCCTGGGACAGCGCCACTACGACGTGCAGATCATGGGCGGCGCCGCCCTGCACTACGGGCACGTCGCGGAGATGCGCACCGGCGAGGGCAAGACCCTGGTCGGCACCCTGCCCGCGTACCTGAACGCGCTGACCGGCAAGGGCGTGCACCTGATCACCGTCAACGACTACCTCGCCGAGCGCGACTCGGAGTGGATGGGCCGGGTGCACCGCTTCCTGGGCCTGGAGGTCGGCGTGATCCTGGCGAACATGTCGCCGGCCGAGCGCAAGCGCCAGTACGGGATGGACATCACGTACGGCACCAACAACGAGTTCGGCTTCGACTACCTGCGCGACAACATGGCGTGGTCGCAGGACGAACTGGTGCAGCGCGGCCACAACTTCGCGATCGTCGACGAGGTCGACTCGATCCTGATCGACGAGGCCCGCACCCCGCTGATCATCTCCGGCCCGGCCGACCAGGCCACCAAGTGGTACAACGACTTCGCCAAGCTGGTGCAGCGCCTCAAGATCGACCGCGACTACGAGGTCGACGAGAAGAAGCGCACCGTCGGCATCCTGGAGGAGGGCGTCGGCCGGGTCGAGGACTACCTCGGCATCGACAACCTCTACGAGTCGGTGAACACCCCGCTGGTGGGCTTCCTGAACAACGCCATCAAGGCCAAGGAGCTCTACAAGGTCGACAAGGACTACGTCGTCATCAACGGCGAGGTCATGATCGTCGACGAGCACACCGGCCGCATCCTGGCGGGCCGCCGCTACAACGAGGGCATGCACCAGGCGATCGAGGCGAAGGAGGGCGTCGAGGTCCAGAACGAGAACCAGACGCTGGCCACGATCACCCTGCAGAACTTCTTCCGCCTCTACGACAAGCTGTCCGGCATGACCGGTACCGGCACCACCGAGGCGGCCGAGTTCCACCAGATCTACAAGCTCGGCGTGGTCCCGATCCCGACCAACAAGACCCCCCAGCGGATCGACCAGCCCGACCTGATCTACAAGTCGGAGCCGGCCAAGTTCGCCGCCGTGGTCGAGGACATCGCCGAGCGCTACGAGAAGGGCCAGCCGGTCCTGGTCGGCACCGTCTCGGTCGAGAAGTCCGAGTACCTGTCGCAGGAGCTGCGCAAGCGCGGCATCCCGCACGAGGTGCTGAACGCCAAGCACCACGAGCGCGAGGCGCAGATCGTCGCGCAGGCCGGCCGCAAGGGCGCCGTCACCGTCGCCACCAACATGGCCGGCCGCGGCACCGACATCATGCTCGGCGGCAACCCCGAGCACCTGGCCGCCGCCGAGCTCGCCCAGCGCGGCATCACTCCCGAGGAGACCCCGGAGGAGTACGAGGGCGCGCTCCCGGCCGCGATGGAGAAGGCCAAGCTCGCGGTCAAGGCGGAGCAGGAGGAGGTGCAGGAGATCGGCGGCCTGTACGTCCTGGGCACCGAGCGGCACGAGTCCCGCCGGATCGACAACCAGCTGCGCGGCCGCTCCGGCCGCCAGGGCGACCCGGGCGAGTCCCGGTTCTACCTGTCGCTGGGCGACGACCTGATGCGCCTGTTCAAGGCCAGCATGGTCGAGCGCGTGCTGTCGATGGCGAACGTCCCGGACGACGTGCCGATCGAGTCGAAGATGGTCACCCGCGCCATCGCCTCCGCGCAGACCCAGGTCGAGCAGCAGAACTTCGAGATCCGCAAGAACGTCCTCAAGTACGACGAGGTCCTCAACCGCCAGCGCGAGGTCATCTACGGCGAGCGCCGCCGCGTCCTGGAGGGCGAGGACCTGCAGGAGCAGGTCGGCCACTTCATGGACGACACCGTCGCCGCGTACGTCAACGCCGCCACCGGCGACGGCTTCGAGGACGACTGGGACCTCGACAAGCTGTGGACCGCGCTCAAGCAGCTCTACCCGGTCTCGCTGGACCTGGACGAGCTGGAGGAGGAGGCCGCGGACAGCGGCGGCCTGACCCCCGAGTTCCTCACCAAGGCCATCCAGGAGGACGTGGCCGCCGCGTACGGCCGCCGCGAGGACGAGCTCGGCGAGCAGATCATGCGCGAGCTGGAGCGCCGGGTCGTCCTGTCGGTGCTGGACCGCCGCTGGCGCGAGCACCTCTACGAGATGGACTACCTGCAGGAGGGCATCGCGCTGCGCGCCTACGCCCAGCGCGACCCGCTGGTCGAGTACCAGCGCGAGGGCTTCGACCTGTTCTCCGCGATGATGGAGGGCATCAAGGAGGAGTCCATCGGCTACCTGTTCAACCTGGAGGTCCAGGTCGAGCAGCAGGTCGAGGAGGTCCCGGTGCCGGACGACGAGCAGGTGCTGCTCGACAAGCTGGAGAAGGACGCCGCCGTCCCGGCCGCCCGCCCGGAGATCCGGGCCAAGGGCCTGGAGGCCCCCGAGCGCAAGAAGCTCCACTACATCGCCCCGTCCGACGAGATCGGCGGCGGCGTGGTCGAGGGCGACTTCGAGGACGAGGACGGGTCGGCGTCCGAGGGCGACGGCCTGACCCGGGCCGAGCGCCGCAAGGCCGCCAAGGCGGCGAAGGGCGGCCGGCGCCGCAAGGCCTGACCGGGTCCGCGCTCTCCGTGCTCTCCGTGTTCCGCGGGGCGCCGCTCCTTCCGGGGGTGGCGCCCCGCGGCGCTTCCCGGGCACCGCGTTCCCGCCGGTCACTTGGTCTCCACCGCGGCGCACTGCCACTGGCCGGTGCGGGTGTGCCGCTCCAGGCGGAACGCCAGCACGTGGTGCCGCGGGCCCAGCTCGACCCGCACGCACGCCTCCACCGCGCCCGGGCCCGGCGCGCAGTCGTGCACCCGGCCCAGCCGCGGACGCTGGACCCGGCCGCGCGGGCGCAGCGGGCCGCTGCGCACCAGCGCGGCCAGCTGGTGGAAGCCCGGCAGCGTGGTGTGCCGCTGCAGCTGGTGCACCGGGCGGGCCCCGCACAGCACCTCCACCAGCCGGTGGGCGAAGCGGCCGGCGAGGTCGGCGTGGCCGGTGCTGCCCGGGGCGGCCGTCCCCGGCCGGAGCGGCGGCCCGGAGCCGTCGCAGGCCGCGCGCGGGCTGCGGGCGGTGCGCGGGGCCGTCCCGGCCCGGTGCGGGTCGTGGTGCGGCTCCCGGTGCGGGTCCGGGTGCGGGTGGCGGACCGGGCGGCGGAGGCCGGGCGCGGGGCGGACCAGCGGGCGGATCAGCGGGCCGGGCGTCCGGGTGAGCTGCTCGGTCATCGTGGCCCTCTCGACGGGTGGGTGCCTGGTGGCGGACAGGGCCTTTGGTACCGGGCGGGCGGAGACCGCTCCAAGGGGGTTTCCCGCGTTCCGGCGACGCCCGGAAATCCACCCGTACGGGTGGCGGCCCGGTAGCCACGGGGGCGGGGCGGCCGGGCGCGGGGGCGGAAGTTGACGGTCGGCCGGTTCCCGGAACGGCCCGTAGGGGGACGCGGGGGGTGACCTGATCGGCGCACGGCGCGGGCGGCGGCCCGGGGCATCGCGGGCGGTCGGGCGGGCTGCGTATTCTTGACCCGTCGCACAGTGAGACCGTCAGAAGGGTGCCCCGATGCGCGTGTACGTGCCGACCACGTTGAAGGACCTGGCGGTGGCGCACCCCGAGGGCGTCCTGGAGCAGAGCGTCGCGTACGCGGTGACGCCCGCGCTGCGCGAGTGGTACGTCAGCGACGACCTGGAGGAGCTGGAGTACGCGGCCCTGAACCGGGCGGCGCTCTCCTCGGTCCGCCTGCTGGCCGCCGATCCGGGCGCGCCGCGCCGCCGGGTGGTCCTCGCCGTCGAGGTCGCCGACTCGGCGGTCACGCCGTTCCCCGGCGACGAGTACCAGGACCAGGCGTCGCTCGGCCGGGTCGTGCTGGCCGGAGCGGTCCGGCTGGCCAAGGCCGCCGCGGTGCACGCCGACGACACCGACTCGGACGTGCTGGCCGACGTCGGCGCCGCCGCCGACGCGATCGCCGCCGCGGACGGCGGCGACCAGGACGCCCAGTTCACGGTGGACGGCGCGGAGGACCACGAGCTGCTCTGGTTCGCCGTCCAGGAGATCCCGGGCCTGATCGCCTGACCCCGCACACCCCCGAAGACCCCGCCACGGCCACCCGGCCGGGGCGGGGTCTTTCGCGTTGGGGGTGTGGAAGGGGGGAGGGAAGCGGGCCTGCGGCGCTTGGGCGGGGCGGGAGGAGGGGCTTCGGAGGGGAGAGGGAGGGGAGAGGGAGGGGTGCGGGCCTGCGGCGCTTGGGCGGGGGAGCGGGTGAGGTTTGGCTGGGGCGGGGGTGGGGTTCGTTGCGTTTGCAAGTATGTGTGTCTGCAATTATTGTCGAAGCACGTAAGGCGCACCGGCAATCACATGGAGGTCCCTGTCATGCCCCTCGCGCTCCTCGCCCTGGCCATCGGGGCCTTCGGGATCGGCACCACCGAGTTCGTGATCATGGGGCTGCTGCCCGAGGTCGCCGCCGACTTCGGGGTCGGCATTCCGACCGCGGGGCTGCTGGTCACCGGGTACGCGGTCGGGGTGGTGGTCGGGGCTCCGCTGATGACCGTGCTCGGGACGCGGATCAGTCGCAAGCGGATGCTGATGCTGCTGATGGTGCTGTTCACCGCGGGCAACCTGCTGTCGGCGCTCGCGCCCGGGTTCGGGGCGATGCTGGCGGGGCGGATCGTCGCCTCGCTCGCGCACGGCGCCTTCTTCGGCATCGGGTCGGTGGTCGCAGCCGAGCTGGTCGCGCCGGAGAAGAAGGCCGGGGCGATCGCCACCATGTTCACCGGGCTGACCGTGGCGAACATCGTCGGCGTGCCGCTGGGCACGTTCGTCGGGCAGCAGGTCGGCTGGCGGGCCACCTTCGCGGCCGTCGCCGCGCTCGGCGTGGTCGGGCTGCTGGGCATCGCCAGGCTGGTGCCCGACCTGCCCCGGCCGCAGGGGGCGCACCTGCGGCGGGAGTTGGCCGCGTTCAAGAACGCGCAGGTGGTGCTGGCGATGGGGATGACGGTGCTGGGCTTCGGCGGGGTGTTCGCCGCGATCACCTACGTCAAGCCGATGATGACCGGCGTCGCCGGCTTCTCCGAGGGCTCGGTGACCTGGCTGCTGGTGCTGCTCGGGACCGGCATGTTCCTGGGCAACCTGCTGGGCGGGCGGTTCGCCGACCGCCGGCTGATGCCGATGCTGTTCACCACCCTGGGCGCGCTGACCGTCGTGCTCGCCCTGTTCACCGTCACCGCGCACAACGAGGCCACCGCCGCGGTCACCCTGCTGCTGATCGGCGCGCTGGGCTTCGCCACCGTGCCGCCGCTGCAGAAGCGGGTGCTGGACCAGGCGCACGGCGCGCCGACGCTGGCCTCGGCCGTCAACATCGGAGCATTCAACCTGGGCAACGCGCTGGCCGCGTGGCTCGGCGGCGTCGTGATCGCCGCCGGGTACGGCTACACCGCCCCGAACTGGGTGGGTGCGCTGCTGGCCGGTTCCGCGCTGGTGCTGGCCCTGGTCTCGGCCGCGCTGGAGCGCCGGTCGAAGACCGCCCCCGCGGCCGCCCCGGTGCCCGTACTGAACCACTGAGGACCCTCGAACTCCCGTACTGGAGAAGGAACATGAGCACCACCGTCCCCAACGTCACCCTCAACAACGGCGTCGAGATGCCGCAGCTCGGCTTCGGCGTCTTCCAGGTCCCGGACGAGGAGACCACCGCGGCCGTCGCCGCCGCGCTGGAGGCCGGGTACCGCAGCGTCGACACCGCCGCGGTCTACGGCAACGAGCGCGGCGTCGGCAAGGCGCTGGCCGCCTCCGGGCTGCCCCGCGAGGAACTGTTCGTCACCACCAAGCTGTGGAACGCCGACCAGGGCCACGACGCGACCCTGCGGGCCTTCGACGCCAGCCTCGACAGGCTCGGCCTGGAGTACGTCGACCTGTACCTGATCCACTGGCCCACCCCGGCCCGGGACCTGTACGCCGAGTCCTGGAAGGCCATCGAGCGGCTGGCCGCCGAGGGCCGGATCCGCGCGGCCGGCGTCTCCAACTTCCAGCCCGCGCACCTGACCCGGCTGATCGAGGCGGGCGGACTCGTCCCGGCCGTCAACCAGGTCGAGCTGCACCCGGGTCTCCAGCAGGCCGAGCTGCGCGCCTTCCACGCCGCCCACGGCATCGCCACCGAGGCGTGGAGCCCGCTCGCCCAGGGCGCCGTGCTGGACGACCCGGCGATCACCGCGATCGCCGAGCGCACCGGCAAGTCCCCCGCCCAGGTGGTGCTGCGCTGGCACCTGCAGCTCGGCAACCTGGTCATCCCCAAGTCGGTCACCCCGGCCCGGATCCGGCAGAACCTCGACGTGTTCGACTTCGCGCTCACCGACGAGGACACGGCCGCGATCGCCGCCACCGACCGCGGCCTGCGCACCGGCCCGGACCCCGACCGGTTCAACTGACCCTCCCGCGCGCGAGAAGAGGTGCCACCACCCCCGCCGGGGGGTGGTGGCACCTCGCGCAAGAGGGGTACTAGCACCCCCGAAATCCGCCCGCCGAATCGCCATGCTGGTAAGCACAGTGAATCGGTGAAGGCGAAATGGGGCCAGGACATGACTGCACGTGCCGAAGGAACGGAGAGGATCCACCCGAACCGCGGCGGCGCGGTCGCCATGGTGCTCCGGGGGGTGTCCCTGACCGGGATCGCCATCGGGGAGGCGCTGCTGCTGCTCTGGCTCTGCCTCGTGGTGTGCCTCAGCTGCATCGGCGTCGGCCTGCCGCTGCTGCCCGGCGCGCTGGACGCGATCCGCTCGGACGCCCGCCTCCAGCGCCGGCTGGCCCTGGAGTGGTCCGGCGTCCGGGTGGACTCGGCCTACCCGTCGGAGCCCGCCGACGGCTCGGCCCGGACGGGCCTGCGACGGGTCCACCGGATGCTCGGCGAGCGCGAGACCTGGCGGGACCTGACCTGGACGGTGGTCAACCCGGTGATCGGGCCGGTCCTGGCGCTGCTACCGGCCGCCGCGATCCTGGGCGGACTCTGGGGCCTGGCGCTGCCGTTCGTCTGGGAGGACCTCAGCACGTCCTGGGACGGCATCTGGTTCACCTTCATCCCGGTCGAGAGCCAGGGCACCGCCATCCTGGCCGCCCTGCTGGGCGTGGTGGAGATCGCCGCGGGCGTGCTGCTGCTGCCCAAGCCGATGCTCGGGCTGCACGGCCGCTGGGTGCGGCTGGTCCTGGGCTCCAGCCGGGCCGAACTGAACCACCGGGTCGAGCACCTGGCCAACTCCCGCTCGGACGCGATGGACATGCAGGCCAACGAACTGCGCCGGATCGAGCGCGACCTGCACGACGGGGCCCAGGTCCGGCTGGTCGCCCTGGGGCTGACGCTGTCGGCCGCCGAGTCGCTGATCGAGCAGAACCCGGCGGCGGTGCGCGCCCTGCTCGCCGAGGCCAAGGACAACTCGGTGAAGGCGCTCAACGAACTGCGCGACCTGGTGCACGGGGTGCACCCGCCGCTGCTGGCCGACCGCGGCCTGGTGGACGCGGTCCGCACCCTGACGCTGGAACTGCCGCAGCGGGTGCAGCTGACCGGCTCGGTGCCGGGCCGACTGCCCGCCCCGGTGGAGTCGGCGGCCTACTTCGCGATCGCCGAACTGCTCAACAACGTGACCAAGCACGGCAAGGCCACCGAGGTGACCGTCGACATCCACCACGCCGACCACGAACTGCGGGTCTCGGTGCACGACAACGGCGTCGGCGGGGCCGACAGCGGCCGCGGCAGCGGCCTGCGCGGGGTCGAGCGCCGGCTGGCCGCCTTCGACGGCCTGCTCGCGATCAACAGCCCCGCGGGCGGCCCGACCATGGTGGCCTTCTCCATCGGCTGCGACCTGCTGGCCGGCCCCGCCGGCACCGCCCAGAACAAGTAGGGCCGGGCGGCCCCGCCCGCGCCACGACCGCCCTCCCGGTCCCGCGCGGGCCGGGAGGCACCACCCCGGCACACCCGCCCCACCGCACCGTCCCGTCGCACCGCACCGCACCGCCCCGGCGGTGGAGGGCACCCGACGCGGCACCGGGGCCCGTCCGCCGGCCCCCCGACCTCGCCACGACGCCCGGCACGCACCTCCCCGGGCCGACCACACCCCCTCCAGGCCCGCAGGGTTCCGCGACGGCCGCTCCTCAGCCGTGCCCGGAAACGGTCCGGAAGCGGCCCCGGTCCCCTCGCCGCACCCCGCCCCGTACCGGCTCCTCCCGGCCCCGGCCGCCCCTGAGCACGCCCTGAGCACGCCCTGAGCACGCCCCGATCCCTCTCTCCCGCCTCCGAAACGAAGGACCGATCGACATGACCGGCAAGAAACGCCACTTCGCCTCGCGAATGGGCCGGTGGAGCGCCACCCACCCGTGGTGGGCCATCTTCACCTGGCTGCTGCTGACCGTGGTCGCCTTCTCCATCGGCACGGTGGTGAAGGGCAAGGAGGCCACCAACCAGCAACTCCTGGTCGGCCAGGCGGCCACGGCCGAACGGATCGTCAACGAGAACGGCCTGCGCGGCCCGGCCACCGAGAACGTGCTGATCGGCCCGCTGGACGGGCAGCTGAACGACTCGGCCGCCGCGGCCGCCGCGGAGCTGAAGCAGCAGCTCGGCGCGCTCGACGGCGTCGCCTCGGTCTCCGACCCGATCCCCTCGACCGGCAACCGGGTCCTGCTGCTGCAGGTCGCGCTCAAGGGCGACCCCGACACCGCGAGCGACCGGGTCGCGCCGCTGCAGACCGTCACCAGGGCGGTCCAGCAGGCGCACACCGACCTGCGGGTCGAGCAGGTCGGCGAAGCCTCCATCAAGAGCGACTTCCAGGACTGGCTCGGCAAGGACCTGCAGAAGGCGACCACCATCAGCGTGCCGGTCACCCTGGTCATCCTCGCGGTGATCTTCGGCGCCCTGGTGATGGCCGGCGTGCCGGTGCTGCTGGGCCTGACCGCGGTGGCCTCCACCCTGGGCCTGTGGGCGCTCGCCTCCCAGGTGGTGCCCGACCCGGGCACGGTGACGGACGTCATCGTGCTGATGGGCCTGGCGGTCGGCGTCGACTACTGCCTCTTCTACCTGCGCCGCTTCCGCGAGGAGACGGCCAAGGGCTACGGGCCGACCTCGGCGGTGGAGATCGCCGCGGCGACCTCCGGCCACTCGGTGGTGGTCTCCGGCGTCGCGGTGCTGGTCTCGATGGCCGGGCTCTACCTGGCCGGCGACCTGATGCTGGCCTCGATGGCCACCGGCGCGATCATCGTGGTCGCGGTGGCGATGCTCTCGGCGGTCACCGTGCTGCCGGCCCTGCTGGTCAAGCTGGGCCGGGCGGTCGACCGGCCGCGGATCCCGCTGCTGTGGCGCCTCACCCGGAACCGGAGCAACCCGCGGGCCTGGAACTTCCTGCTCCGCCCGGCCACCAGGCACCCGCTGATCTCGCTGGTGCTCGCGGTCGGCGCGCTGGTGGCGCTGGCGCTGCCCGCGCTGGGGATGAACCTGAAGGCCACCCAGATCGCGGACTACCCGCGCACCCTGGCCACGATGCAGAGCTACGACCGGCTGCTCGCCGAGTTCCCCTCCAACGCCAACACCGACGTGGTGGCGGTGAAGGTGCCCGCCGGGCAGGAGGACGCCGTGCGCCAGCGCCTGGAGGGGCTGGCCGAACAGCTGAAGCAGGAACCGCTGTTCGCCAAGGACATCCCGCCGACGGTCCGGGTCTCGGCGGACGGGCACGGCGCCGTCCTGGAGGCGGGCACGCCGACCGGACCGGGCACCGACCCGGCCCGGGACTCGGTCGACCGGCTGCGGGACACGTTGGTGCCGGCGGCGCTGCAGGACGTGCCGGGCGTGCAGTACGCGGTCGGCGGCGACCAGGCGGACGACATGGACTACACCGCCAACCTGAAGGACCGGCTGCCGATGGTGATGGGCGTGGTGTTCGCCCTGACCTTCCTGATCATCGTGCTGGCGTTCCGCTCGGTGGTGGTGGCGCTGACCACCGTGGTGCTGAACCTGCTCTCGGTCGCGGCCTCGTTCGGGTTCCTGTGCCTGGTCTTCCAGCACACCTGGGCGGACGGGATCCTCGACTACCACTCGACCGGGCACGTGGTCTCCTGGGTGCCGGTGCTGCTCTTCGTGATCCTGTCGGGCCTGTCGCTGGACTACCACGTCTTCGTGGTCAGCCGGATCCGGGAGGGGGTGGTGGCCGGCATGACCACCCGCAACGCGGTGCTGGACGGCATCACCAGGACCGCCGGCGTGGTGACCGGCGCGGCCGCGGTCATGGTGGCGGTGTTCGCCACCTTCGGGACGCTGACCTTCATCGAGCTGAAGCAGATCGGCGTCGGGCTGGCGGTGGCCATCGTGCTGGACGCCACGGTGATCCGGATCTTCGTCCTGCCGGCCGCGATGACCCTGCTGGGCCGGGCCAACTGGTGGCCCTCGCGCACCGGCCGGGTGGTCACCGCGGACCTGCCGCGGCGCAGCGACGGGCCGCACCCGGAGCCGGTGGACGTCTGACCGGACCGGTCGGACGGGTCGGGGCCGCCACGGTCCCGGCCCGTCCCGGCGCGGCCCCGCGAACGGCGGCGATCAGCCGTTCGTCAGTTCCGCGTCAGCAGGTATGGAGCATAGTTGTCAGCGGATTTGACTCTGGAAGACGGACAGGACGGAACCTCGATGAGCAACCCCTTCGACGATCCCGACGGCACGTTCCACGTACTGGTGAACGGCGAGAACCAGCACAGCCTGTGGCCCGCCTTCGCCGAGGTTCCGGCGGGCTGGCGCGCGGCGCTCAGCTCGGTGCCCCGGGAGGAGGCGGTGCGCTTCGTCGAGGAGAACTGGACCGACCTGAGGCCGCTCAGCCTGATCGAGCGCGGGGCCTGAACCGGTGGCGGCCCAGGCGGCGATAGAGGCGGAGGGCCTCCGCAAGAACTACCGGGACCAGGAGGTCCTCAAGGGGATCGACCTGCACGTCCCGGCCGGCACGGTGCTCGGCCTGCTCGGCCCCAACGGGGCGGGCAAGACCACGACGGTCCGCATCCTCAGCACCCTGCTCGGACTGGACGGCGGCCGGGCCGCGGTGGCCGGCTTCGACGTCGCGGCGCAGCCGCGCGAGGTGCGCCGCAGGATCGGCCTCTCCGGCCAGTACGCCGCCGTGGACGAGGAGTTGACGGGACGGGAGAACCTCGTCCTGCTCGGCCGGCTGCTGCACCTCGGCCGGACGAGGGCCCGGGCCAGGGCGGACGAGCTGCTGGAGCGGTTCGACCTCGCGGACACCGGGAACAAGCCGCTGCGGGCCTACTCGGGCGGCATGCGGCGCCGGCTGGACCTGGCGAGCACCCTGGTCGGCGGCCCCGAGGTGATCTTCCTGGACGAGCCGACCACCGGGCTCGACCCGTCCAGCCGGCTGGTCCTGTGGTCCGTCGTGCGGGACCTGGTGGCCAACGGCGTGACGGTCCTGCTGACCACCCAGTACCTGGAGGAGGCCGACGAACTGGCCGACCGGATCGTGGTGATCGACCAGGGCGTGGTGGCCGCCGAGGGCACCGCCGACGAGCTCAAGCGCAAGGTCGGCCAGGAGCGGCTGGAGGTCACCGTGGTCGACCCGGCCGACCTGCCGGCGGCGCTGTCCGCGCTGAACCCGCTGATGGTCGGCGAGCTGACCCGGGACGACCGCAAGGGCGTGCTGGCCGTGCAGTTGAGCGACGGACTGGCCGGGGTCTCGGCCGCGGCCGCGGCGCTGCACCGGGCCGGGATCCAGGTCAGCGGCCTCGCCCAGCGCCGCCCCTCGCTGGACGACGTCTTCCTGGAACTCACCGGCCGCCGGGCCGCGTAGCGCGATGGCCCAGCCGAACGCGGTCAGTTGCCGGGTGCTCTGGTCGCCGGTGGTCGACCGGGCCCGGGTGCGCGCCCTGATGTCCGAGGACGAGCGGGCCCGGTACGGGCGGCTGGCCGAGCCCGAGGACCGGGCCCGGTTCGCCACCGCCCGGGCGCTGGTCCGCAGCGCGCTGGGCCGGGCGACCGGGGTCTCGCCCGGGGCGGTGGTGTTCAGCCGCCGGTGCGGGCACTGCGGCGGCCCGCACGGCAAGCCGCGGGTGCCCGGTGCCGCGGCGCGGTTCTCGCTGTCGCACTCCGGCGGACGGGTGGTGCTGGCCGTGACCGAGCACGCCGAGCCGGGGGTGGACGTGGAGCGGGTCACCGCCCGCGAGGTGGACCGGCTCGCGCCCCGGGTGCTCTCCGCGCGGGAGTTGGAGGACTTCCGCCGGATCCGCCCGGAGGACCGGACGGCGGCCTACCACGTCTACTGGACCAGGAAGGAGGCCGTCCTCAAGGCGGTCGGCCGCGGACTCTCCGTCCCGCTGCGCGGCCTCACCCTCGCCGCGCCCGCGCGGCCCGCGGCCCTGCTGTCCTGGGACGGGGCGCCCGGGGACGGCGGGACGGGGCCGCCGGCCGTGGCGATGGCCGACCTGGACCCCGGCCCCGGGTACGCGGCGGCGCTCGCCGTCGAGGCCGCGGGGCGGATCGAACTGGCCGAGTGGACGCTCGACGACCCGCTGGACGTGCCGTGACCGCTCCGGCCGCCGGAGCGGTCGGAGCGGTCACGTCGAACGGAGGGGGGAGGAATCAGCCGGTCACCGCGCGTCGGCCCAGACCAGGCCGGCGTCGATCGACGGATCCTGGGCCAGGATGGCCTGTTGGAGGCCGCGCATCTTCTTCCGGGGCTCCAGCCCCAGCTCGGTGTTCAACCAGGAGCGGACCCGCTGGAACGTCGCCAGCGCTTCGCCCTGGCGGCCGGCCCGGTAGAGCGCGAGCATCAGTAACTCGGATATCCGCTCGCGCTCCGGGTGCTCGCAGGCGAGTTGTTCGAGCTCGTTGGCCGTGTTGCCCCCGGCGCCCACGCTCATGCGGGCCTCGTAGAGGTCCTCCAGGGCGTCCAGCCGGCGGCTGTTGAGCCGGTTGACCTGGCTGTCGCAGCGCAGCCCGCCCGAGACGTCGAGCAGGGCCGGCCCGCGCCAGAGCCGCAGGGCCTCCTCCAACTGCTGCGCCGCCTCGTAGGGTTGGTCGCGCAGCAGGGCGGCGCCGCGGGCGGCCAGGGTGTCGAATCTTCGTGCGTCGACGGCCTCCGGCGGCAGGTCGAGCAGGTACCCGTTGGCGGAGGTGGGCACCAGCAGGTTGCCCGGCACGCCGGTGGCCAGCTCCAGCGAGGTGCGCAACCGGCGCATGTTCGCCTGCAGGGCGTTCTTGGGATTCTTGGAAGCCTGGTCGGAGAAGAGTTCCTCGATCAGGACGTCCATCGAGACGACTTCGCCCACGCTGAAACTCAGTACCGCGAGCAGGGTCCGCACCCGGTTCGCGCCGATGCTGTCGTAGCGGTCGTCGACCGATACCCGCAGCGACCCGAGGATTTCGACGGAAACCCGGTTCTTCGCATCGAGCTGACTTTCTACCTGGTGGTAATATTTCATTTATGCGACCCGATTCCGAGGCTCTGACCGCATGAGGGAGATTCTGCGCAGGTGTCGCCCGGCTTGCCTCCGCTGGGCGGTGCCGATCCCTACAGGCAGTCAATGGGGTGGTATGGAATGGTGCAGCCTCTGGTCCTCCGGCGCGCTTCCCGTCGTGCGCGGCCTGTGCGCAGGAGGGGCCCCAAGGCCGACGGGCGGGCCATCGGCCCGCCCGTCGCGTGCTTTCGTGGCGCGCGGAGCTACGACAGGGGACAGCACTGCCTCGGCGATGGGGCCGGGCGGTCGGAGCGCCCGGGTGGAGAAAAGGTCGAACAGATGATCATTGATTGCCCCCGTGCTTTCGCCGAACGTCCGACCCGCCGCTAGGGGCGGACGCAAGCTGAATGTTTCCTGGTACTGCCTGGTGCTTCCTGGGTGAGCAGGTCCGGGCTGCCCGCGGTCGAAGATGCGGCCCGGATCAACTTAACACGGTCAAACGAATACTTTACCGAATCCGTCGTCCCAAAAATCCCGACATCCCGCCCGGCGGCGTTGTCTCGACAGTGCGTCGGTAAAACGCGGGGAAGCCGGGCGCCCGCGGGCCGTCAGAGCAGGTCGAGCCGCTGCCCGACGCCGAGTTCGACGGCCGTGCGCCGGACGGCGTCGATCATGCCGACGTCCAGGATGGACATGCCGAACGGGTTGCTGACCACGTAGCCGGTGCTGGGCCGGACGGCGGGCACCAGCCCGAGCAGCACCTGCCCCAGGGTGCCGTCGACGGTCCGCCCGGGGCCGGTGGCCGGCGCGGCCGCGGTGCCCGGCCGGGTCACCCGGCCCTCCTGCAGGAGGCGGCCGAGGATCCGGCGCGGGTTCTCCTCGATCAGGTCGAGGTCGTCCCCGAATACGGCCTCGGCGCCCAGGAAGACCTCCTCCGTCAGGTCGCCCAGCGAGACGTGCGCGAGGAAGCTGCCCGGACGGATCCAGGAGGCCGGCACGTACGGGTCGTCGCTGGTGGTCAGGGTGACCGTGACCGGGGAGGCGGAGACCGCCTCGGCCGCCGAGGCGGCCACCGCGACGGTCAGCTGCGGGTGCTGCCCGGCGGCCCAGGCGACCAGCTGCGCGGACCGTTCGGCGGACAGGTCGAACACCGTCACCCGGCGGACCTCGGGGAAGTTGCGGACCAGCAGGTCCAGGTGGGCCCGGGCCAGCGCGCCGGTGCCGATCAGGGTGAGGCCGTCCCACTGCTCGGGGCCGAGCTCGCGCAGGCTGACCATGGTGTAGGCGGCGGTCCGGATCGCGCTCAAGTACCCTGCCTCGGCGATCAGTTCGGGCCGGGCGGTCTCCGGGTTGAAGGCGAAGCTCAGGCCGCCGGCCCGCTCGATGCCGCGGGACGGGTTGTCGACGGCCGCGTTGATCAGCTTCATGCCGTAGACCGAGGAGGTCTCGCGGTGCAGGGCGCCCAGCATCGCGATGGCCCGGCTGTAGGCGCCGTTGCCGTTGCGCCACGGCAGGTAGCCCTCGGTCGGGATCTCGGTCCGTCCGGCGGCCTGGTCGCGCAGGACCTCCGCCACGACCTCGACCGGGTCGAACTTCTCCAGGCACGCGAGCACGGCCGGCCGGTTGAGGAAGAGCAGGCTCTCTTGGGACATGGCGTTCCTCGGTTCGAAGTGGGTGTGGGTGCTTCCTGCGCGGCGTCCGGGCGCGGCCGGGCGGGCGCGGCCGGGCGGGTGCGGTCGGAGCGGGAGCGCGAGCGCGCCGGAGGCGGCCCCGGCCCGGCCCGGCCGACGAGCCATCGCAGCTTAGCTGATCATCTTCCTTGTGAAACAGGTGAGTTGATGACAGATCAGCTGAATCGGTCGGTACGGCGGGCGAACGGGAGAGTGGTCATCCTTGATCGCCGCGTGGTCAGTATTCGGTCAGTCGTTTGTCAATTCGGCCCACTAGCTTGATCTCCGTCGCCCTGGGCGTACGGCTCGGGGAACAGCTGTGCACGGGCACGGCACCCGGCCGGCGGCCGCGGAGGTGACCGGCGGTACCCGCGACGGTGCCCGCCCCGGAGCACCGTGCCGAACCGTCGACTGCGGCTGAGAGGAGCCGGCTAGCCGTGACCTCACTGATCGAGGTATCCACCCACTGGCCCACCCAGGTGTCCATCACGGACCGTCAGCGGGCACTGGGCCTGACAGACACCGAACTGCGGCGCTACGGAAGGGGCTTCGGCCTCTCCGAGATCTGCTGGGACGAGGCCGAGACCGAGACCGAGAGCCTGCTGGCCGCGGTCGGGAAGCTCACCGCGCTGCGCGGCCGGGAGGACAAGGTCCGCTACCTGATCCGGCCGCGGACCCAGCGCTTCCCCTCGCCCTACCCGCTCAGCGCGCTGCACGAGGTGCGCCGGGAGAGCGGACTGCGGCACGCGAAGACCTTCGCCCTGACCGAACAGGCCTGCGCCTCGGGCCTGGTGGCCGTCGACGTGGCCGGCATGCTGCTGGCGGAGGACCCCGACCCGGAGGCGCTGGCCCTGGTGCTGGTCGGCGAGAAGGCGTACACCCAGGTGGCCCAGGTGCTGCCCGGCATGGGCATCACCGGCGAGGGCACGGCGGCCGTACTGGTCTCCGCCGCGGACACCCGCGACCGGGTGCTCGGCTTCGCCACCCGGACCGTCTCCTCCGGCGACCCCGGCCTGGTGATGACCGAGGAGGCGTTCGCCAACTTCCGCGCCTTCTACCCCGACACGCTGATGGCCGTGATCGACGAGGCGCTGGCCGCGGCCGGCCTGGGCATCGGCGACATCTCCCTGGTGCTCCCGCACAACGTCAACCGGATCGCCTGGGTGCGCTTCAGCGACCGCCTCGGCGTCGAGGTCGACCAGATCTTCCTGGACAACATCCCGCAGACCGGCCACTGCTTCGGCGCGGACCCCTTCATCAACTACGTCAGCGCCCAGGCCCTCGGCCGGCTCAGCCCCGGCGACCGGTACCTGATGGTCTCGGTCGGCCTCGGCGCGAGCTTCGCCGCGATGGTCGTGGAGCACTGAACGTGAACGCGACGGGAGAACAGGGCATGACCGGACCGGGGTTCAACCGGCGGCTGAAGACCGCGGTGGCCGGGGACGACCGCGCCGCACTGGTGTTCCTGGGCAACTTCGAGGTCGAGGAGCAGTGGGCGCGCGGCGAGATCGGGCTGCCCCGGCTCTCCTCGGCCGGCAGCACCGCGGTGGTCAACCGGATGGACGAGTTCGCGCTGCTGCTCGGCGGCGCCGACGACCACGTGGTGCTGAAGACCGCCCCCGACCGGGAGTACCTCCACTACCTGGGCGAACTGGGCCTGCGGCTCCCCACCGTCCACGTGGTGGCCGACCAGCTGCCGGGCAACACGGTCACCCAGGACGCGCTGGCCGACCCCGGGCTGCTGGCCGTCCTGGAACGGCTCGGCGAGCAGGGCGCGCTGCTGCTCCCGCACGGGGTGTCCGAGCTGGAGGAGGACCTGGCGGCCAAGGCGGGCATCGGGATCGCCGGACCGTCCGCGGCCCTGTGCAAGACGGTCAACAGCAAGGTCTACAGCCGGCGGATCGCCGACGAGCTGGGCCTGCGCCAGCCGCGCGGCTGGGCCTGCGGGACCCCGGCCGAGCTCGACGAGGCGGTCGCCGGCGCCACCGCCCTCCTGGACGAGGGCGCCGTGCTGCTGTTCAAGGAGGCCCTCGGGGTCTCCGGCAAGGGCATCTCGGTGATCGAGAGCGCCCGGCGGCTGGAGCGCACCCGGCAGATCGTGGCCAAGGCCGCGCGGGCCGCCGGCACCGACCGGATCGCCTTCGTGATCGAGGAGCGGGTGGCCAAGGTCGCCGACCTCAACTACCAGTTCACCATCGCCCGCGACGGCTCGGTCCACCTGGACTTCGTCAAGGAGGCCATCACCGCCAACGGCGTCCACCTGGGCCACCGGTTCCCGCCCGCCCTCGACGCCGGACAGCTCGCCGAACTCGGCCGCGCCGCCGAGCTGCTGGGCTCCCGGCTCGCCGCCGACGGCTTCCACGGCGTGGTCGGCGTGGACGCGATGACCGACCCGGACGGCGGCCTCTACCCGGTCATCGAGATCAACGCGCGCAACAACATGTCGACCTACCAGGTCCGGCTCCAGGAGCAGCTGCTCGGACCCGGCCGCACCGCGCTGGCCCGGCACTACCCGCTGGCGCTCGCCGAGCCGCTGCCGTTCGGCGCGGTCCGCGAACTGCTGGACGGGCTGCTGCTCCGGGGCCCCGGCGGGACCGGCCTGGTGGTCAACAACTTCGCCACCGTCAACGCCGGCGCCGCCGCGGGCACGCCGTTCAACGGCCGGCTCTACGGCCTGGTCATGGGCGACTCCCCGGCGGAGGTCGCCGCGCTGGACGCCGCGATCACCGAGCGGCTCGGCCGCATCGAGCCGTCCGCCACCCCCACCCGGCCCTAGGGCCGCTCCGCCGGACCCCGCCGGCGCCCGGCGACGCGCGCCGGGCCGGCGGGATCCGGCGGGCAGGACCCGGCCGAAGTCGAAAGGAGCACCATGAGCGCGGAATTCCAGATCCAGGGCCTGGGCGTCACCGCCCTCGCCGAGGAGTTCGGCACGCCCCTGTACCTGTACGACGGCGACGCGCTGCAGCGCCGGATCACCGACCTGCGCGAGCTGCTGCACCCGCGGCTCGAAGTGTTCTTCTCGATGAAGTCCAACCCCAACATCGCGATCTGCGCGCTGCTGCACCGCCACGGCGCCCGGGCCGAGGTCTCCTCGGTCGCCGAACTGCTGACCGCCCGCCGGGCCGGCGTGCCGCCGCAGGACATCGTCTTCCTCGGCCCCGGCAAGAGCCGCGCCGAGCTGACCGAGTGCCTGACCCAGGGCATCTACGCGATCATCTGCGAGTCGCTGCCCGAGCTGGAGCTGATCGAGGAGCTGGCCGGCGGGCTCGGCCTGGTCGCCCCGGTGGCCCTGCGGGTCAACCCCAGCTTCGCGGTCAAGGGCTCCGGCCTGACCATGGGCGGCAAGCCGCGCCAGTTCGGCATCGACGAGGCCCAGCTGATGGAGGGCGTCCCGCTCGGCAAGCAGTTCGAGCACGTGCGGCTGATGGGCGTCCAGGTCTACATGGGCACCCGGATCCTGAACGAGGACGCGGTGGTGCAGAACACCGCCCGGATCCTGGAACTGGCCCAGCGGATCGCCGCGCACCACGAGTTCGCCCTCGACATGGTCGACATCGGCGGCGGCCTCGGCGTCTCCTACTTCGAGGGCGAGCGGGACCTCGACCTGGCGCTGCTGGCCGAGGGGGTCAACCCGGTGCTGGCGGAGTTCGCCGAGGCGCACCCGCAGACCCGGATGATCATGGAGCTCGGGCGCTACCTGACCGCGGAGAGCGGCACCTACGTGGTCCGGGTCCGCTACACGAAGACCTCGATGGGCGAGAACTTCGCGGTCGCGGACGGCGGGACCAACCACCACATGGCGGCCGTCGGCATCGGCTCCTTCGTCAAGCGCAACTTCCCGATCCGGCTGCTCAACCGCTACGACGCGCCGGCCGACGAGGTCTGGAACATCACCGGCCCGCTCTGCACGCCCAACGACACGCTGGGCAAGAAGGTCCAACTGCCGAACCTGCGCGCCGGCGACCTGCTCGGGGTCGAGCGCTCCGGGGCCTACGGACCGAGCGCCTCCCCGGTGCTCTTCCTCAGCCACGGCTACCCCGCCGAGGTCCTCGTCCAGGACGGGCGGGCCCACCTGGTGCGCGAGGCCGACAGCACCGAGGACCTGCTGCGCAAGCAGCGCCTGGTCGACGAGGGCTGACGGCAGGCCACCGCGGCACGCCACCGACCGCACCGCACCACCGATCGCAGCACGCCACCACGCCAACACGCCACCACGCCACGAAAGGGCGCGATCCCCATGAGCGACACCATCGAGACCACCGACCGCACCAGGGTGGTCGCCGCCATCACCGAGGCGCTCGGCGCCGTGCTCCAGCGCGACCTGGGCGACCTGGCACCCGAGACCGAGCTCTTCGACACCCTGGGCCTGGACTCCACCGGCGTGCTCGACCTGCTGCTGCGCCTGGAGGAGCTGCTGGACGGGGAGTTCGACACCGACGAGCTGGAGATGAGCCACTTCGCCACCGTCCAGTCGCTCGCCGACTTCATCACCGCCGAACTGGACGCCTGAGGATGTCGATCTCAGCACCGGAGCGGGCCGGTGCCGCCGGGCGGGGCCCGGCCCGGTACCCGGGCCTCGCGGTGACCGCGGCGGCGCACCGGTTCTTCCCGACCGGCACCACCCCGATCGACAACCCCGTCGAACGGAGCTTCTTCCCCGACCACACCGGCCACGCCGGCCTCGACCTGGACCTGGCGGCGCTCGACGCCGCCACCGGCAACCGGTTCGAGGACATGGGCGCCGAACTGCTCGACCTGCTCGGCGCCCAGCCCGAGACCGACCTGATGGTCCTGGCCTACGCCACCCCGGACCTGCTGCCCACCACCCTGACCGCGCCCACCCTCGCCGAGCGGCTCCCCGGCCGCCCGCTGCTGCTCGCGGTCACCGACCAGGGCCGCTCCGCCCCGTTCAGCGCCCTCGCGCTGGCCCAGAGCTACGCCCACCGGCACGGCTACCGGCGCTCCCTGGTGCTGGCCTTCGACCAGGCGGTGCTGCCCTACCGGCTCCCGGCCGACGGGCCGCTGCGCCTGGCCGGCGACAGCGCGGCCGTCCTGGTCCTGGAGGCCGTCGACGCCGACCGGCCGGACGGCTACCAGGTGCGCCAGGTCTGCGGGTTGGAACCGCAGCAGGTCGGGCGGGCGCTGCGCGACCTGGTCGCCGAACTGGACCCGCGGGGCACCGCGCGGCTGCTGGCCGGACCCGGTCTCGAAACGGACCCCGGCCGGGCCGTCGCCCGGCGGGCGGAGGCCGGCTACCCGTGCACCGCGCTGCTGGGCCTGCTCGCCGAGGGGCTGCCGGACGGGGGGCCGGTCCTGCTGGCCGAGTACGACCCCGTCCTGGGCGACCTGTCGGTGTGCCGCGTCGACCCCGCCCCGGCCCGGTGACCGCGACGGCGCAGGCCCCCGCGCCGGCGGCCGAGCTCCAGCGGGTGGCCCGGACGGAGGGGCTCGTCCCCGCGCTCGGCCTGCTGCTGGAGGCGCACGGCGCCGCCCTGCCGCTCGGGCCGACCGGCCACGCGCTGCTGCCCGAGCGGGACGCGGCCCCGGACCCGGTGCGCCGCTACCCGCTGCCCGGCGGCGCGGTCGTGCTGGTCCACGACCCGCGGGCGGTCCGCGACGGGGCGCGGGCCGTCGACCAGGCGGCGCTCCTGCGGCTGCGGCTCGGCCTGCTCCAGGGCCTGCGCGACGACTGCGTCGCGCACCTGGCCGAGCGGGCCAGCGGCGAGAGCACCGTCCTGCTGCAGCAGCTCGTCAAGGGCCAGCTGGCCGAGGCGCTCGGGCACCAGCTGGAGCTCGCGGCGCTGCTCGACGCCACCGCGCCGCGGGAGCTGACCGGTCCGGTCCTGCGGGACCTGCACAGCCAGGTCACCGCGGTCGGCCGGGTCCTGCTGCGGCTGCTGGGCGCCCACGGCTTCCTGGCCGACGGCCCCGGCGCCACCGCGCACGTCTCGGAACTGCTGGCCGACGTCTACCTGCACGCGGAGGAAGCCCGGTGACCGAGCTGGACAGCCGCCTGGCCGCGCTGCGCGACCAGGCCCGCGAGTGGGGAGCCGGGTTCGCGGCGGTCGCCCTCGAACTGGACCGGGACCCCGACCGGATCGCGGACCACCTCGACCTGCCCGGGGTCCGCTTCATGAGCACCTTCGGCGTCCCCGCCGAGTTCGGCCGGCCGCCGCTGCGGATCGGACCGCACCGGTTCGAGGGCACGTCCGCGCTGGAACGCGCGGTGGTGCTGGAGGAACTGGCCCGCGGCGACATCGGCACCACGCTGGCCGCGCCCGGCCCCTCGATGTCCGGCGTCCTGGTCGAACAGCTCGGCGACCCGGCCCAGCGGGAGTGGTTCTACGGGCGGGTGCTCGCGGAACCCACCTGGACCTGCTTCGCCCTGACCGAGCCCGGCCACGGCTCCGACGCCTCGGCGCTGGACACCGTGCTGCGCCCGGCCGCCGACGGCGGGTTCGAACTGACCGGGGCCAAGCGGTACGTGGGCAACGCCTCGCGGGCCCGGATCGCCGCGGTCTTCGCCCGCACCCGGCCGGGACCGCTCGGCGTCACGGCGGTCCTGGTGGACACCGACGACCCGGGCTACCGGGCCGAACCGCTCGACTCGCTCGGCGTCCGCGGCGCCCGGATCAGCGCCGTCACGCTGGACCGGGTGCGGGTCGCCCCGGAGCGGGTGCTGGGCCGGCACCTGTCGCCGACCCGGCGCGGCATCTGGGCCTCCATCCAGGTGTTCAACCGGCTGCGGCCCACGGTGGCCGCCCTCGCGCTGGGCATCGCCGGCGCGGCGCACGACCTGCTGCTGGAGCACCGGGCCGCGGCCCGGGGCACCGACCGGGAGCGGATCGAGCGGATCGGCCGGCGGATCGGCGCCACCCGCGCCCTCGTCCACCGGGCCGCGGCCGCCGTGGACGCCACCGGCGACGGGTACCTCGCCTCGGCGGCGAAGGCCCGGGCCTGCCGGCTGGCCGAGGAGGTGACGCTGGAGGCGTGCGAGCTGCTCGCGCCCGCCGCCCGGGTCACCCACCCGCTGCTCGACAAGCTGGTCCGCGACGCGCGCGGGGTGGAGTTCATGGAGGGCACCCGCAACGTCCAGCACCTCAACCTGTTCCAGGGCCTGCTGTCGGGCCGGGTGGACGGGTGAGCGGGTCCCGCGGGCGGCGGCGGCCGCCCGGCTCCGGGAGCCGACGGGGCGTCAGGCCCGGTTGAGGTAGGCGAGCACGGCCATCACCCGCCGGTTGTCGTCCTTGGACGGCGGCAGGTCGAGCTTGGCGAGCAGGCTGTTGATGTGCTTGGCGACGGCCTTCTCGGTGATCACCAGGACCGCGGCGATGGCGGCGTTGGACCGGCCCTCGGCCATGTAGCCGAGCACCTCGCGCTCGCGCTCGCTGAGCCGGGCGATCTGCTGGTCCTGCGAACTGTGGTTGAGCATCCGGGAGACGACGTCCGGGTCCATCACGGTGCCGCCGGCGGCGACCTGGTGCAGGGCCGAGATGAACTGACCGCTGTTGAAGACCCGGTCCTTGAGCAGGTAGCCGACCCCGCCGTCGCCGTCGGCCAGCAACTCCTGCGCGTAGAGCTGGTCGACGTACTGGGAGAGGATCAGCGAGGGCTGCCCGGGACGCAGGCGGCGGGCCTCCAGCACGGCGCGCAGCCCCTCGTCGGTGTGGGTGGGCGGCATCCGGATGTCGACCAGTGCGACGTCGGGCTCGTGCTCGGCCAGCGCCGCGGTCAGTTCGGGGCCGGAGCCGACCGCGGCGACGATGTCGAAACCGTTCAGTTCGAGCAGTCGGGACAGGCCCTCGCGGAGCAGGAACTGGTCTTCCGCGAGTACCAGGCGCATGATCCGACCCCCGTGTCTTCCCGTCAGTCCCGGCCCGTCGGGCCGGTGACCCTCCGGCCCACAAGCTAGCAACGCCCCCAGGGCCAAGCAAGGCAAGCCAATCGGTCAGCGCCTGGTCAACTGCCCGTCAGCGCCGTTTGAAATGATCCTTCGGGTCAGGCGCCGCAAGGGATTCCAGGACGCGTGACCGACGAAGGCATCCACCGCTGTATCCGAGCCGGCCCGGAATCACCCCGCCGGCCATATCGACGTGGACGGTGTCCCATTCAAGTCATCTCCGCTCCGTATGAATTCAATGCCGACGATGTCTTCGTCAATCTCGAAACCGTCATCGGACAACGCCTGATGCTCAAGTGCGAGGGCTTCAATTTCGCCGGTTCCATCAAACTCAAGGCCGCGCACGCGATGGTGAGCGCCGCCGAGCGGTCCGGCCAGCTGCGCCCGGGGTCGACCCTGGTGGAGAGCTCCTCGGGGAACCTGGGCGTGGCACTGAGCCTGGTCGCCGCCAGCCGCGGCTACCGGTTCATCTGCGTCACCGACTCCCGCTGCACCCTCGGCGCGCGCCAGTTGATGGAGGTGTTCGGCAGCGAGGTGCACGTCATCACCAAGCCGGACCCGGTCGACGGGCTGCTGGGGGCGCGGATCAAGTACGTGCGCGACCTGTGCGCGGACAACGAGGGCTTCCTCTGGCTCAACCAGTACGCCAACCCGAACAACTGGCAGGCGCACTACCAGCTGACCGGCCCCGAGATCCTCAAGGCGTTCCCCGACCTGGGGACGCTGTTCGTGGGGGCGGGCACCACCGGCACGCTGATGGGCTGCGCCCGCTACCTGCGCGAACAGAAGCCGTCGGTGCGGATCGTGGCGGTCGACGCGGTCGGCTCGGTCACCTTCGGCGGCCCGCCCGAACCGCGGCACATCCCGGGCCTCGGCACCGGCGTGCGCCCGGCGCTGTTCGACGAGTCCGTGGTGGACGACGTGGTGATGGTGGCGGAGCCCGACACCATCCGGGCCTGCCGCCGGCTGGCCCGGCACGGCTTCCTGTTCGGCGGCTCCACCGGGACGGTGGTGAGCGGGGCCGCGGCCTTCCTGGCCGAACACCCGCTGGCGGACGGCGAGTCGGCCGTCGCCATCGCGCCCGACCTGGGGGACCGCTACCTGGACACCGTCTACCAGGACGCGTGGGTGACGGACCTGTACGGCCCCGACGTGCTCCAGGACACGGTCCGGGCCGAGGCCCGCTGACACCGCGGTCCAGGCCGTCCTCACCACAGCCCGCAGTACCACGATGGAGACGTCATGACCTCGCCCACCCGTTCGACCCTCCCGCTGACCGGCGCCCAGACCGGCATCTGGTTCGACGAGCGACTCGCCAGCGGCCGCCTCGCCTACAACATGGCGGACTACCTGGACATCAGGGGCCCGCTGGACGACCGGCTGCTCGTCGAAGCCCTCACCCGGGTGACGGACGAGGCCGAGTGCACCCGGGCGAGGTTCTCCGAAGTGGACGGCCTGCCCGTCCAGTGGATCGAACCGCTGGACGGGCTCCCGCTGCGCACCGTCGACCTGACGGGCCACCGGGACCCGGTCGGCGAGGCGCTGCGGCTGATGGACGAGGACCTGCACCGCCCCTTCGAGCTGCTCGGCGGTCTGCTGTTCCGGGCCGTCCTGGTCCGGGTGGCCGCCGACCGCTCGCTGCTCTACCTGGCCATGCACCACCTGCTCTCCGACGGCTACAGCCGCCTCGCGGTCTACCGCAGGCTCAGCGAGGTCTACGGGGCGCTGGTGGCGGGGGAGCCGGTCGCCGGCGGCGCGCTGCCGGGGCTGGAACTGCTGCTGCGGGAGGAGGCCGACTACCTGGGCTCGGCCGCCGTGGAGCGCGACCGCGCGTTCTGGGAGGGCCAGCTGAGCGGCCCGGCCGGGCCCACCAGCCTGGCCGCGGGCGAACCGGTGCCCGGCACCGCGTTCCTGCGCGACAGCCTCGCCCTCGACGCGGCCACCGCCCGGACCCTGCGGGCGGCGGCCCGGGCCGCCGAGGTGACCTGGCCGACCTTCGCCATCGCCGCGGCCGCCGCGTACACCGGCAAGTCCGCCGGCCTGTCGGACGTGCTGCTCACCCTGCCGATGACCGCCCGGCTGACCGCCACCGCCCGCTCGGTGCCCGGCATGGTGGCCAACTACCTGCCGCTGCCCGCCCGGGTCGGCGCCACCACCACGGTGGGCGGACTGCTCCGCGCCACCTCCAGGTCCGTGGCCCGCTCGCTGCGCCACCAGCGCTACCCCGCCGACCGGATCCGCCGCTCGATCGGCCTGCGGGCCGACGACCGGCGGCCGTTCGGCCCGTTCGTCAACGTGCTCCCGCAGACCCCGGAGTTCCGGCTCGGCCCGTGCGAGGCGCGGCTGAACAACCTCTCCACCGGGATCGTCGACGACCTGATGATCACCGTCCTGGACGGCGCCGACGACGGTGTCGAACTGCACGTCAACGGCAACCCCGCGCTGTACGGCGCAGCGGAGGTCACGGACCACCTGCACCGCTTCGGCGCCTTCCTGCGCAGCCTCGCCGAAGCCGGCCCCGACACCCCGCTGGGCCGCCTCGACCTGGCCACCGACGCCGAGCGCGCCCGGCTGGCGCGGGTCGGCACCGGCCCGGCCGGCGCCCCGGGCGGTTCGCTGCCGGAGCGGGTGCGCGAGGTGGCGCTGGGCGGACCGGGCGCGGTCGCGGTGAGCGACGGCGAGGTGGTGGCCTCCTACTCGTCGCTGGTCGGCTGGGCCGACGGGCTCGCGGAGGTGCTGGGCGGCGAGGGCGTGCGCCCCGGCACCCTGGTGGGCGTGCTGGCGGAGCCGGGGACGGCGTTCGTGGGCGCGGTGCTGGGCGTGTTGACGGCGGGGGCGGCGTACGTGCCGCTGGACGTGTTCGCGCCGCCGGTGCGGGTCGCCTCGCTGGTGGCGGACGCGGGCGTGCGGCACCTGCTGGTGGGCGCGGGGCAGGAGGCGCTGGCGGCGGAGGTGGTCGCGCTGGCGGGCGACGGGGTGCGGCCGCTGCCGCTGCCGGGCGGTTTCGAGGCGGGCGCGGTCGAGCTGGGCCCGGCCCCGGCGGTGCCGGGCGGCCCGGACGACCTGGCGTACGTGATCTTCACCTCCGGCTCCACCGGCAAGCCCAAGGGCGCGATGGTGCACCGGGCCGGGATGGCCAACCACCTGCTGGCCAAGGTCGAGGACCTGGACCTGGCCGCGGGCGACACGGTGGTGCAGAACGCGCCGGTCACCTTCGACGTGTCGGTCTGGCAGATGCTCGCCCCGCTGCTGGTCGGCGGCACCGTCCGGGTGGTGGACCGGGCGACGGCGGCCGACCCGGACGCGCTGTTCGCGGTGGCCGCGGCCGACCGGGTCGCGGTCCTGGAGGTGGTGCCCTCGCTGCTGCGGGCCGCCCTGGACGCCTGGGACGCGGCCGGCACCGCCCCCGCCGCCGGCCCGCTGCGGCGGCTGATGGTGACCGGCGAGGCGATGCCGCCGGACCTGTGCGAGCGCTGGTGGCGGCGCAGCCCGGAGGTCCCGCTGGTCAACGCGTACGGGCCGACCGAGTGCTCGGACGACGTGACGCACGCGGTGCTGCGGGCCGGCGACGAGGTGGGCGTGCGGGTGCCGATCGGCGCGCCGGTGCGCAACACGAGCCTGTACGTGCTCGGCGACGACCTGCGGCCGGTGCCGCCGGGCGCGCTGGGCGAGCTGTACGTGGGCGGCGCGGGCGTCGGGCGCGGGTACCTGGGCGACCCGGTCAGGACGGCCGGCTCGTTCGTCGCGGACCCGTTCTCGGCGCTGCCGGGCGCGCGGATGTACCGCACGGGCGACCGGGTGGTGTGGCGCGGCGACGGGCAGTTGGAGTTCGTCGAGCGGCGCGACCACCAGGTCAAGGTGCGCGGGTTCCGGATCGAGCTCGGCGAGGTGGAGGCCGCGCTGCGGTCGCTGCCGGGCGTGCTGGACGCGGCGGTGACGGCGCCGAAGGACGCGGCGGGCCGGGTGCGGCTGGTGGCCCACGTGGTGGCGCCGGGCGGCGACACCACGGCGGTGCGCGCGCGGCTGGCGCGGGTGCTGCCCGACCACATGGTGCCCACCGGGTGGGTGGCGTGGGGCGAACTGCCGCTGACGCCGCACGGGAAGGTCGACCGCAAGGCGCTGTCGGCGTCCGCGGCGGGCGCCGCCGCTCCGGTGGCCGACGCGGCTCCGGCGGCGGGCCGGGCGCCGCGGGGCGAGCTGGAGCAGCTGCTGTGCGAGGTGTTCGCCGAGGTGCTGGGCGTGGCCGGGGTCGGCGCGGAGGACAACTTCTTCGCGCTGGGCGGGGACTCGATCAGCTCGATCCAGCTGGTCAGCCGGGCCCGGGCCCGCGGCGTGGTGCTGACCCCGCGGGACGTCTTCGGGCACCGCACGCCCGCCGCCCTCGCGACGGTGGCCGCCGCCGCGCCGGCCGGACCGGACCGGCCCGCCGCCGAGGACGGCACCGGCGAGGTCGAACCGACCCCGATCATCGCCCAACTGACCGAGGACCTCGGCACCCTCGACGGCCCGGCCACCGAGTACAGCCAGTACGTGCTGGTCAGGACGCCGGCCGCGCTGACCGCCGAGCGGCTCCCCGAACTGCTGGCGGCCCTGCTCGCCCGCCACGACGCGCTGCGGACGGCCGTCACCGAGGCCGCGCCCGGCGTCTGGACGCTGCGCACCCTGGAGGCCGGCGCCGTCGACGCCGCCCGGCTGGTCGACTCGGTCGACGCCGCCGGGGTGCTCGGCGACCCGGCCGCGCTCGACGCGCTGGTCACCGAGCAGGTCCGGGCCGCCCGCGGCCGGCTCGTTCCGACCGAGGCCGTGATGCTGCGGGCGGTGCTGCTGGACGGCGGCCCCGCGGCGGACGGCCGGCTGCTGCTGCTCGCCCACCACACCGTGGTCGACGGGGTCTCCTGGCGGATCCTGGTCGCCGACCTGGAGCGCGCCTGGGAGGCCGTCGCCGCCGGCCGGCCGCCCCTGCTCGACCCGGTGCCCACCTCCTACCGGCGCTGGGCCGCCACCCTCGGGGAGCAGGCCAGGAGCAGCGCCAGGATCGCCGAACTCCCGTACTGGCAAGAGCAGTTGACCGCCGATCAGCCCGCCCTCGGGCGGCGCGCCCACGATCCGGCCCGGGACACCTACGGCACGGCCGGCCGGCTGCGGCTGGAACTGCCCGCCGACCGGACGGCGGCGCTGCTGACCGCCGTCCCCGCCGCCTTCCACGGCGAGATCAACGACGTGCTGCTCGGCGCGCTCGCCGTGGCCGTCACCGACTGGCGGGCCCGGCACGGGGCCGACGGCGGGGCGCCGGTGCTGATCGAGCTGGAGGGCCACGGCCGCGAGCAGATCGTCGAGGAGGTGGACCTGGCCCGCACGGTCGGCTGGTTCACCACCGTCTTCCCGGTCCGGCTGGACCCCGGCCGGTTCGACCGCGCCGAGGTCCTGGCCGGCGGCCCGGCGCTCGGCGCCGCGGTCAAGCGGATCAAGGAGCAGCTGCGCGCCGTCCCCGACCGCGGCATCGGCTTCGGCCTGCTGCGCCACCTCAACCCGCAGACCGCCCGGCTGCTGGCGGCCGCCCCCGCGCCCGCCATCGGCTTCAACTACCTGGGCCGGTTCCGGGTCGACGGCACCACCGGCCCGTGGACGCTGGACGGCGGCAGCGCCGTGGTCGGCACCGGCGTGCACCCCGACATGCCGCTGCGCCACCCCCTCGCGGTGACCCCCGTCACCGAGGACCACGCGGACGGCCCGCGCCTGGTGGCCGACTGGCTCTGGGCGGACGGCCTGCTGACCGGGGCCGAGGTCCGGGACCTCGCCGAGAGCTGGTTCGCCGTGCTGCGCGCCCTGACCGACCACGCCGCGGCCCCCGGCGCGGGCGGCCGCACCCCGTCCGACCTGCCGCTGGTGGCGATCGGCCAGGCGGAGATCGAGGAGATCGAACGGGGCGCGGGCGGTCCGCTCACCGACGTGCTGCCGCTGACGGCGCTGCAGCGCGGCCTGCTCTTCCAGGCCGCGCTCGACCCGGACCGCAGCGACCCGTACACCCTCCAGATCACCGCCGACCTGGTCGGCGCGGTCGACCGGACGGCCCTGGAGGACTCGCTGGCGGCCCTGCTGGAACGCCACCCCCACCTGGGCGCGGCCTTCCACCACCGGCCCGCCGGCGACCCGGTCGCGGTGCTGCGCGGCGGCGTCCGGGTGCCGCTGGCCGCGGCCGACCTGTCCGCGCTCGCCGCGGACGAGCGGGCGGCCGCGCTGGACCGGCTCGCGGAGCAGGAACGCGAACGCGGCTTCGACCTGTCCAGCCCGCCGCTGATGCGCTGGACGCTGGTGCGCCTGGACGAGGACCGGCACCGGCTGGTCTGGACCCTGCACCACATCCTGGTGGACGGCTGGTCGATGCCGCTGCTGGTCCGCGAACTGCTCGACCACTACCGGCACGGCGGCGCGGCCGACGCGCTGCCCGCCGCCGTCCCCTTCCGCGACTACCTGGCGCACCTGGCCGGCCAGGACCGCGAACGGGCCCGCGCCGCCTGGCGCGCCGCGCTGGCCGGAGCGGCCGAGCCGACCCTGCTCAGCCCCGCCGCCCCGGACCGGCGCCCGGCCGTGCCCGCCCGCCTGCCGCTGCTGCTGACCGAGGCGGAGACCGCCGCGGTCACCGGCTTCGCCGCCCGCCGCGGCCTGACCGTCAACACCGTCTTCCAGGGCGGCTGGGCGATCCTGCTGGGCCGGCTGGTCGGCCGCCCGGACGTGCTGTTCGGCTCCGTCGTCTCCACCCGCCCGGCCGCGCTGCCCGGGGTGGAGGGCATCGTCGGCCCGTTCCTGAACACCCTGCCGGTCCGGGCCGTGCTGGACCCCGCCGACCCGATCGACGACTACCTGCAGCGGATCCAGGCCGCCCAGGCCGCGCTGCGCGACTTCGACCACCTGGGGCTCGCCGAGATGCTGGAGGGCAACCCCGCGCTGGCCGGCCTCGGCGAACCCTTCGACACCGCCCTGGTGTTCGAGAACTTCCCGATGGACGGCGCCGCCGACGCCGCGGCCGGCACCGGCCTGCGGATCGAGGAGGTCTCCGCCCACGACGCCCGCCACTACCCGCTCAGCCTGGTGGTCCTGCCGGGCCGTCAGCTGGAGGTGCGCTTCGACTACGCCCCCGACCTGCTGACCGGGGAGCAGGTCGCGGTGATCGCCGACCGGTTCCGCCGGCTGCTGCTCGACCTGGCGGCCGGGACCGCCGAACGGCTGGGACACCTGGACGTCCTGACCGAGGACGAGGCCGGCCTGCTGCGCAAGTGGAACGACACCGCCCGCCCGGCCACCGGGACGATCCGCGCCGGAGTGGTCGAGCGGGTGCGCGAGTTCGCGCGGAGCACCCCCGCCGCGCTCGCGGTGAGCGACGGGCGCACCGCCGCCTCCTACTCCTCGCTGGTCCGCCGGGCCGACGAACTCGCCACCGCGCTGGCCGCCGACGGGGTCGGCCCGGACACCCTGGTCGGCGTCCTGGCCGAACCCGGGACCGCCTTCGTCGGCGCGGTGCTGGGCGTGCTGCAGAGCGGCGCGGCCTACCTGCCGCTGGACGTGCACGCGCCGCCCGCCCGGACCGCCGCGCTGCTCGCCGACGCCGGCGTCCGGCACCTGCTGGTCGGCCCCGGACAGCAGGAGCTGGCCGCCGGGCTGACCGCCCCGGGCACCGGCCCCGCCCCGCGACTCCGGCCGCTGGCCGGGGAGTTCGGCACCGGCGCCGTCCCGCTCGACGGGCTGGCCGCGCCGCTGGGCGGCCCGGACGACCTCGCCTACGTGATCTTCACCTCCGGCTCCACCGGCAAGCCCAAGGGCGCGATGGTGCACCGCGCCGGAATGGCCAACCACCTGCTGGCCAAGGTCGAGGACCTGGACCTGGCCGCGGGCGACACGGTGGTGCAGAACGCGCCGGTCACCTTCGACGTGTCGGTCTGGCAGATGCTCGCCCCGCTGCTGGTCGGCGGCACCGTCCGGGTGGTCGACCGGGCGACGGCGGCCGACCCGGACGCGCTGTTCGCGGTGGCCGCGGCCGACCGGGTCGCGGTCCTGGAGGTGGTGCCCTCGCTGCTGCGGGCCGCCCTGGACGCCTGGGACGCGGCCGGCACCGCCCCCGCCGCCGGCCCGCTGCGGCGGCTGATGGTGACCGGCGAGGCGATGCCGCCGGACCTGTGCCACCGCTGGTGGGCGCGCCACCCGGAGGTCCCGCTGGTCAACGCGTACGGGCCGACCGAGTGCTCGGACGACGTGACGCACGCGGTGCTGCGGGCGGGCGACGAGGTGGGCGTGCGGGTGCCGATCGGCGCGCCGGTGCGCAACACGAGCCTGTACGTGCTCGGCGACGACCTGCGGCCGGTGCCGCTGGGCACGGTCGGCGAGCTGTACGTGGGCGGCGCGGGCGTCGGGCGCGGCTACCTGCACGACCCGGTCAGGACCGCCGCCGCGTTCGTCGCCGACCCGCACGAGCCCGGCGCCCGGATGTACCGCACCGGCGACCACGTCCGGTGGCGCCCCGACGGGCAGCTGGAGTTCGTCGAGCGCCGCGACCACCAGGTCAAGGTGCGCGGCCACCGGATCGAGCTCGGCGAGGTCGAGGCCGCGCTGCGCGCCCTGCCCCGGGTCACCGACGCCGCGGTCACCGCGGTCCGGGACAGCTCGGGGGCCACCCGGCTGGTCGGGTACCTGGTCGGCGGCGACCCGGCCGCCGTGCGGGACGAACTGGCCCGGGTGCTGCCCGACCACCTGGTGCCCACCGCCTGGGTGTCGCTGCCGGCGCTGCCGCTGACCGCGCACGGCAAGGTCGACCGCAAGGCGCTGCCCGAGCCCGGGCCGGACCGGGCCGCGTCGGCCGCCGGCCGGCGGCCGGCCACCGAGGAGCAGCGGGTGCTGTGCGAGGTGTTCGCCGAGGTGCTCGGCCTGGCCGAGGTCGGCGTCGACGACAACTTCTTCACCCTGGGCGGCGACTCGATCAGCTCGATCCGGGTGGCCGCCCAGGCCAGGGCCCGCGGCCTCGGGATCACCCCCCGGGACGTCTTCGGGCACCGCACCCCCGCCGCCCTGGCGGTGGCGGCGGCCGCCGCCGCGCCGGCCGAACCGGCCCGCGCCGCCGCGCCGGCCCCGCTGCTGGAGCTGAGCGAGGACGAGATGGACGAACTCGACATCGAGCTGGAGTCATGATGGGACGCACCGAGGGACGAGGGCGCACGAGCGAGTTCCTGCCGCTCTCACCGCTGCAGCAGGGCTTCGTGTTCCACGCCGACTTCGTCGGGCGGGACGTCGACGTCCACGTGCTGCAACTGGTCGCCGACCTCGCCGGGGACCTGGACGCCGGGCGGATGCGGGCGGCCCTGGCCGGCCTGCTGGAGCGGCACGCCGGACTGCGGGCCTGCTTCCGGGCCCGCCGCTCCGGCGAGACGGTGCAGGTGGTGCCCGCCGCCGTCGAACCGCTCTGGCGGGAGCACGACCTGTCCGCCACGGCCGAGGGCGAGCGCGCCGCGGCCCTGGAGCGGCTGACCGAGGCCGACCGGGCCGAGCCGTTCGACCTCACCCGGCCCCCGCTGCTGCGCGCCACCCTGGTGCGGCTCGGCGGCGACCGGCTGCGCCTGCTGCTGACCGTCCACCACATCGTGCTGGACGGCTGGTCGATGCCGCTCCTGCTGGACGAGCTCTTCACCCGGTACGCGGGCGGCCCGGCGCCGACCGCCCCCCTCCCGCACCCGCGCGAGTACCTGGCCTGGCTGGGCCGGCAGGACCGCACGGCGGCCCGGGCGGCCTGGCGGGCGGCCCTGGCCGGCGTCGAGGAGCCCACCCACACCGTCCCGCCGGACCCGGCCAGGGCCGCGCTGCTGCCCCGGACGGCGGTCACCGCGCTCGCCGAGGCCGACACCGCCCGGCTGGCCGAGTGGGCCCGCGGCCGCCAACTCACCCTGGGCAGCGTGGTGCAGGGCTGCTGGGGCCTGCTGGTCGGCCAGCTGACCGGCCGCGCCGACGTGCTCTTCGGCGTGGTCGACTCCGGCCGCCCCGCCGAGCTGCCCGGCGTCGAGTCGATGGTCGGCATGTTCGCCAACACGCTGCCCACCCGGCTGCGGCTGGACCCGGCCCGGACGGTGGCGCAGCTGCTCGCGGACTTCCAGGACCAGCAGGCCGAACTGCTCCCGCACCGCCACCTGGGCCTCGCCGAGATCCAGGAACTGGCCGGGCACGGAAGCCTGTTCGACACCGCGGTGATGTTCCAGAACTACCCGATGCCGGCGGCGACCGCCTTCACCGAGCTGACCGGCCTGACCCTGCACGGCTCCGAGATCCGCAACGCCACCGAGTTCCCGCTGAGCCTGGTCGCCCTGCCCGGCCGGGAGCTGGAACTCCGCGTCCAGTACCGCCCGGACCTGTTCGAGGACGCCGAGGCCGAACGGCTCGCCCACCGGCTGGCCGCCCTGCTCGGCCGGATCGCCGCCGCGGCCGACCTCCCGCTCGCCCGGCTCGACCTGCTGGCCCCCGCCGAACGGGACGAGGTGCTGCACGCCCGCAACCGCACCGAGGCGCCCGCCCCCGCCGCGCTGCTGCCCCGGCTGCTCGCCGACCGGGCCGCCGCCCGGCCCGGCGCCGTCGCGGTCCAGTACGGCGACGAGCGGCTGACCGCCGGCGACCTGCACGCGCGGGCCAACCGGCTGGCCCGCCAGCTGATCGACCGCGGCACCCGGGTCGGCAGCGTGGTCGGCCTGGCCCTGCCGCGCTCCACCGACCTGGTGGTGGCCGCCCTCGCGGTGCTCAAGACCGGCGCCGCCTACCTCGCCATCGACCCCGACCACCCGGCGGACCGGATCGCCCACATGCTCGCCGACGCCGCCCCCGGCGTCCTGCTGAGCACCTCGCCCACCCTCGCCGGACTGGGCCGGACGGGCACCGTGCTGCTGCTGGACGACCCGGTGGCCGAGGCCGAGCGCGCCCTGCTCCCCGACCACGAGCTCACCGACGCCGAACGCGGCGCCCCGCTCGACGCCGCGCTGCCCGCCTACGTGATCTACACCTCCGGCTCCACCGGCCGGCCCAAGGGCGTCGTCGTCCCGCACGGCGCGTTCGTCAACCTGGTCGACGACATGTGCCGCCGGCTGGAGGTCACCGAGGACGACCGCTTCCTCGCGGTGACCACCTTCGGCTTCGACATCGCGATGCTGGAGCTCTTCGTCCCGCAACTGGCCGGCGCCCGGCTGCTGCTGGCCGACCGGGCCACCGCGGTCGACCCGGCCGCCCTGGCGGCGGCCGTCACCACCGGCCGGGCCACCCTGATGCAGGCCACCCCGAGCCACTGGCAGGCCCTGGTGGCCACCGCCCCCGAGAGCCTGGCCGGGCTGCGGGTGCTGGTCGGCGGCGAGGCGCTGCCCGAACCCCTGGCGGCGGAGCTGAGCCGCCGCGCCGCCGCCGTGTTCAACGTCTACGGGCCCACCGAGACCTGCATCTGGTCGACCGCCGAGCGGCTGGACGGCACCCGGGCCGGCGCCCCGCCGATCGGCCGCCCGATCGCCAACACCCGGGTGTACGTGCTGGACGCCGCGCTGCGCCCGGTGCCGGTCGGCGCGGTCGGCGAGCTCCACATCGCCGGCACCGGCCTGGCCCACGGCTACCTGAACCGGCCCGCGCTGAGCGCCGAGCGCTTCGTCGCCGACCCGTACGGCGCCCCCGGCACCCGGATGTACCGCACCGGCGACCTGGTCCGCTGGCTCCCCGACGGCGCGCTGGACTACATCGGCCGGACCGACCACCAGGTCAAGGTGCGCGGCTACCGGATCGAGCTCGGCGAGATCGAGAGCGTGCTGGCCTCCCGGCCCGAGGTCGAACGGGCCGTCGTGACGGCCCGCGAGTTCGCCCCCGGCGACACCCGGCTGGTCGCCCACCTGGTGGCCGCGCCCGGGGCCGGGGCGGACACCGCGGCGGTCCGCGAGGGCGTCCGCGGCACGCTGCCCGAGTACATGGTCCCCGCCGCGTTCGTCTGGCTGGACGCCTTCCCGCTCAACCCCAGCGGCAAGGTGGACCGCGGGCGGCTGCCCGCCCCCGACCTGGCGGCGGCCGCCGGCCGGGAGGCCGCCGACCCGGTCGAGGAGATCCTCTGCGGGCTGTTCGCCGACGTCCTGGGCCTGGCCTCGGTGGGCGCCGAGGACCACTTCTTCGAACTCGGCGGGCACTCCCTGCTGGCCACCCGGCTGGCCGGCCGGGTGCGCGGCGCGCTCGGCGCCGAGATGTCGGTGCGCACCCTGTTCGAGCACCCCACGCCCGCCGGGCTGGCCGCCCGCCTGGACACCGCCGCGGCGGCCCGCCCGCCGCTGCGGGCCGGCGACCGGCCGGACTTCCTGCCGCTGTCGCACACCCAGCGCCGGCTCTGGTTCGTCAACCGGCTCGACCCGGCGGCCGGCGGCTACCACGTCCCGCTGGCCGCCCACCTGGACGGCCCGCTGGACCTGGTCGCACTGCGCGCCGCCCTGGGCGACCTGACGGACCGGCACGAGATCCTGCGCACCGTCTTCCCCGACCTCGGGGACGAACCGGGCCAGGTCGTGCTCCCCGCCGAGCGGTCCCGCCCCGCGCTCGAACCGGAGCCGGTGAACGGCGCCGACCTGGAGCGGCGGCTGACCGAGGAGGCCGACCGGACCTTCGACCTCTCCCGCGACCTGCCGCTGCGGGTGCGGCTGTTCGCGGTCGGCCCGCAGGAGCACGTGCTGCTGCTGGTCGTCCACCACATCGCCTTCGACGGCTGGTCGACCCCGGTGCTCGCCGAGGACCTGGCCCTCGCCTACCGGGCCCGGACCTCCGGCACCCTGCCCGACTGGGAGCGGCTCCCGCTCCAGTACGCCGACTTCGCGCTCTGGCAGCAGCGGATGCTGGGTGCCGAGGACGACCCCGACAGCCTGCAGAACACCCAACTGGCCTACTGGACCGAGGCGTTGCGCGGCCTCCCGGAGGAACTCGGCCTGCCGCTCGACCACCCGCGCCCGCCGATCGCCGGCTACCGGGGCGACGTGGTGCGGTTCGCCGTCCCCGCCGACCTGCACGGCCGGCTGGTGCGGCTGGCCCGCGCGTCCGGGGTGAGCCCGTTCATGGTGGTCCAGGCCGCGCTGGCCACCACGCTGGGCCGGCTCGGCGCGGGCGCCGACGTCCCGATCGGCGTGCCGGTCGCCGGCCGCTCCGACGAGGCGCTGCACCCGATGGTCGGCTTCTTCGTCAACACCCTGGTGCTGCGCACCGACCTCGGCGGCGACCCCACCTTCGAGCAGCTGCTGCACCGCGTCCGCGACGCCGACCTGGCCGCCTTCCAGCACCAGGACCTGCCGTTCGAACGGCTGGTGGACGCGCTCGCCCCGGTCCGCTCGCTCGCCCGGCAGTCGCTGTTCCAGGTGATGCTGGCCTTCCAGAACACCGAGGCCCCCCGGTTCGAACTGCCCGGCCTGCGGTCCTCCTTCCGGGAGACCGGCAGCACCGCCGCCAAGTTCGACCTGGTCTTCGAGTTCACCGAGCGGGGCCCCGGCGAGGAGCTGTCCGGCCGGCTGGAGTTCGCCACCGAGCTGTACGAGCGCCCCACCGCCGAGCGGATGGCGGCCCGCTTCCTGCGGCTGCTGGAGGCGGCCGTCGACGCCCCCGGGACGGCGCTGAGCGACCTGCCGGTGCTCGACGAGGCCGAGCGGCGGCAGATCCTGGACGAGTGGGCCGTCCCGCCCGTCCCGCCCGCCGCTCCGACCGGCGCCACCGTGCCCGAGCTGTTCGAGGGCTGGGCGGCCCGCCGCGGCGAGCACCCCGCCTTCGTCTCCGCCGACGGCACGCTCAGCTACCGGGAACTGGACGCCCGGGCCAACCGGCTGGCCCGCGAACTCGCGGACCTGGGCGCCGGCCCCGGGGCGATCGTCGCCCTGATGCTGCCCCGCTCAGAGGAACTGCTGGTCGCCCTGCTGGCCGTGCTCAAGTCCGGTGCCGCCTACCTGCCGGTCGACCCCGCCTACCCGGCCGACCGGATCACCCACATGCTCGCCGACGCGGACGCCCGGCTGCTGCTCACCTCGACCGGGCTGCTCGCCGCCGGCGCGCTGCCCGCCGAGGCCGCCGGCCGGGCCGTCGCCGTGCCGCTGGACGACCCGGCCACCGCGGCCCGGGTGGCCGGCCGCTCCCCGGAGCCGCTCACCGACCGGGAGCGCCGCCGGCCGCTGCACGACCGCCGGCCCGCCTACGTGATCTACACCTCCGGCTCCACCGGCAAGCCCAAGGGCGTGCTGGTCGCGCACCGCACGGTGGCCGAGCTGACCGCCGACCACCTGCGCCGGTTCGCGATCGGCCCCGACACCCGGGTGCTGCAGTTCGCCACCTTCAGCTTCGACGCGGCGGTCTGGGAGCTGTGCTGCTCGCTGCTGGCCGGCGCCACCCTGGTGCAGGTCCCCGACGAGCGGCGGGCCGGCCTGCCGCTGGCCGACTTCATGACCGAGCAGCGGATCAACCTCTGCCTGCTGCCGCCGGTGGTGGTGGCGGCCTTCCCCGCCGAGGCCGCCCTGCCCGCGGACCTGGTGATGACGGTCGGCGGCGCGGCGCTCCCCGCCGAGCTGGTCGAGCGCTGGGGCCGCGCCGTGCGACTGCACAACATCTACGGCCCGACCGAGACCACCGCGGTCTGCACGGTCAGCGACCCGGTCACCGCGGGCCGCCCGCCGATCGGCCGCCCGCTGGCCGGCCACCGCGCGTACGTGCTGGACGCCGCGCTGCGCCCGGTGCCGGTCGGCGCGGTCGGCGAGCTCTACATGGGCGGCACCGGCCTGGCCCTCGGCTACCTGAACCGGCCGGTGCTGAGCGCCGGGCGCTTCGTCGCCGACCCGTACGGCGCCCCCGGGGGGCGGATGTACCGCACCGGCGACCTGGTCCGCTGGCTCCCCGACGGCACGGTGGACTACATCGGCCGGACCGACCACCAGGTCAAGGTGCGCGGCTACCGGATCGAGCTCGGCGAGATCGAGAGCGTGCTGCTGGAGCACCCGCTGGTCGACCAGGCCGTGGTGGTGGCCCGGGAGGACCACCCGGGCCTGCAGACCCTGGTCGGCTACCTGGTGCCCGTGCCGCGGGCCGCGGTCGACCACGCCGAGGTGCGCAGCCGGCTGGCCCTGCGGCTGCCCGACTACATGGTGCCGCCGATCCTGATCACCCTGCCGGAACTGCCCGTGACGGTGAACGGCAAGCTCGACCGGGAGGCCCTGCCGGCCCCCGACCGGACGGCCGGCGCCGGCCGGGCCCCGCGGACCCCGACCGAGCGGACGCTCGCCGCCGCCTTCGCGGAGGTGCTCGGCCGCGAGTCGGTCGGCGCCGAGGAGGACTTCTTCGCGCTGGGCGGCAACAGCATCGGCAGCGTCCAGCTGATCGCCCGGGCCGCCAAGAGCGGGCTGCGGCTGGCCGTGGCGGAGGTCTTCACCCAGCGCACCGTCGCCGCGCTGGCCGCCCTGCTGGACCACCGCGGCGAGCAGCCGGGCGGCGCCGCCCACCTGGTCGGACAGCTGCGCGAGAGCGGCCTGGCCGACGACCCGGACCCGTTCGGCCCGGTGCTGCCGATCCGCCCGACCGGCGAACTGCCGCCGCTGTTCTGCGTGCACGGCGGACTCGGCACCAGCCTGCCCTACCTGGGGCTCAGCGGGTACCTCGACGAACGGCGGCCGGTCATCGGCCTCCAGGCGCCGCAGGTCAGCGGCGGCACGCCGGCCGGGAGCATCGAGGAACAGGCCGACGAGTACCTGGCCCGGATCCGCGCGATCCAGCCGCACGGCCCCTACCACCTGCTCGGCTGGTCCTTCGGCGGGCTGCTGGCCCACCAACTGGCGGTGCGGCTGCGGGCCGAGGGCGAGGAGGTGGCCTACCTGGCCAACCTGGACGCCTTCCCGTACGACCGGGCGCTCGACGGCGAGATGCCGGGCCGCGACGGACTGCTGACCAGCTTCCTGGAGTACCTCGGGGAGGAGCAGGCCGCGGCCGCCGCGGACGCGCTCGACACCGCCGCCGTCGCCCGGGTGCTGTCCCGGCACGGCGGACCGTTCGCCAGCCTCACCGAGGCGGACGTGGAACGGCTGGTCGAGGTCATGCGCCACCACGTGGAACTCGCCGAACGCTTCACCCCGGGCCGCTTCGACGGCGAGATGACGCTGTTCGTGGCGACGGCCGGCCGCACCGCCCGGGAGCGGGCCGACGCCCCCGGGCGCTGGGCCCCGCACGTGGCGGGCGGCGTGGTGGTCCACGGGATCGACCACGCCCACGAATACCTGATGCACCCGGCCCCGCAGGCCGAGATCGGCGCCCTCGTCGACGCCGGACTGCGCCGGTCGGCCCGGAACCCCCGCTCGGAAAGGACCCCATGAGCACTCTCGCCCCGGGACCGCTCGCCGCGGCCCCGATCGGCGGCTCCGCCGTCGAGACCCTCGCCCTGGCCGGACGCCGGCTGCGCCACCTGCGCCGGGCCCCCGGCCGGCTGATCGGCGTCGTGCTCAACCCGATGGTGATGCTGCTGGCCGTCGGCTACCTGTTCAAGAACGCGATCAAGGCCCCGGCCGGCGGCAGCTACCAGGAGTACCTGATGGCGGGCATCGCCATGCAGGTCGGCCTGGCCAGCATCGGCCCGACCGCGATCAGCGTCGCGCTCGACCTCAAGGCCGGCCTGATGGACCGGTTCCGCTCGCTGCCGATCGTGCGCGGCTCGGTGCTGGTGGCGCACGCGGTGGGCGACTTCCTGGTCAGCCTGGCCGTGCTGGCCGTGGTCTGCGCGGCCGGCCTGGCGGTCGGCTGGCGCACCCACGGCAGCCCGCTGTCGGTGCTGGCCGGCTTCGCGGTGGCGGCCGGGTTCGTCATGGCGATGGTCTGGGTGGGGATCACCATCGGGCTGGTGGTGCGGAACATCGAGTCGATCGACTCGATCGGCGCGCTGGTCCTGGTGGTCTGCACCTTCCTGTCGAACGCGGTCTTCCCGGCCGAGGCGATGCCGGCCTGGCTGCACCCGGTGGTCCAGTGGAACCCGATCAGCGCGGTCTCCGACTCCTGCCGCCGCCTCTGGGGCAACCCCTACGTCGCGGACGGCGGCTTCCCGGGCCAGCACCCGCACCTGGTGGCGGTCGTCTGGCTGGCCGTCCTGCTGGTCGGCACCGCCTGGCTGAGCCTGCGCACCTTCCGCCGGGCGGCCGCCTGAGGCCGGCCCGGCCCGGCTGACCGGGACGAACCTCCCGGTCAGCCGCCCCGTCGACCGCTCGCGCAGGACCCGGCCGCCGGCGGCCGCCCGGCACGGCAATCCTCCGTGCCGCTCGACAACGGCGCCGCTTACCCTTGGCGGGTGCGTACACACATAGTCTGGGACTGGAACGGCACCCTGCTGGAGGACATGGCGGCGGTGGTCGGGGCGAGCAACGCCGCGTTCGCCACGGTGGGGGTCGCGCCGATCACGCTGGAGGAGTACCGGGCGCACTACGAGATCCCGATCCCGCGGTTCTACGAGCGGCTGATGGGCCGGGTGCCGACCGCGCAGGAGTGGCTGGTGCTGGACGACGCGTTCGACGCCGAGTACACGGAGCTGTTCCCCTCCTGCGCCCTGACGGCGGGCGTCGAGGGGCTGCTGTCGCAGTGGGTCGAGGCCGGGCACAGCCAGTCGGTGCTGTCGATGTACGGGCACGAGAAGCTCGTCCCGGCGGTGGACGCGTTCGGGATCACCCGGTACTTCACCCGGGTGGACGGGCGGCGCGGGGAGTCCGGCGGCCGCAAGGCCGGGCACCTGGCGCTGCACCTGGACGCGCTGGGCGACGGGATCGACCGCGGGCGGACGGTGCTGATCGGGGACGCCGCGGACGACGCCGAGGCGGCGCTGGCCGCGGGCATCAAGTCGGTGCTGTACACCGGGGGTTCGCATCCCCGGGAGAAGCTGGCCCACCTCGGCGTGCCGGTGGTGGACTCGCTGGCGGAGGCCGTCGCGCTGGCGGAGGAACTCGCCCGGTAGGCGTGTCACGGCGCGGTGGCGGGGCAGGCGCGGCCAGGGTGGGGGTACGAGCAGGCAGCCCCACCCCGTCCGTCCAGCCCTAGGGAGCACCCCAGCACCATGCCGATCGACGCGGTCACCACCCTTCCCGTCCCCGTCCGCGAGACGCCCCGCGAGTACGCGCCGGGCAGTGCCGAACGGGCCCGGCTGGTGCGGAGACTGGACGAACTGGCCGGGCGGCACACCTCGCTGCCGATGGTGATCGGCGGGGAGCGCCGGCTCGGCGGCGGCGAGCGGACGGAGCTGGCGCAGCCCCACCACCACGCGGCGAAGCTCGGCGTGCTGGGCGCGGCGACGGCCGCCGACGTGCGGGCCGCGGTGGACGCGGCGCTGGCGGCGGCGCGGGAGTGGCGGGAGCTGTCCTTCGACGACCGGGCGGCGGTGTTCCTGCGGGCCGCGGACCTGCTGGCCGGGCCGTGGCGGGAGACGCTGGTGGCCGCGACCATGCTGGGCCAGTCGAAGACGGTGCGGCAGGCGGAGGCCGACGCGGCGTGCGCGCTGGCCGACCGCTGGCGCGGCGACGTGCACGCGGCCCGGCGGCTGCTGGCCGAGCAGCCGTCCTCCGGGCCCGGCGGGTGGAACCGGGCCGACCACCGGCCGCTGGAGGGCTTCGTCTGCGCGATCACCCCGGCCGACTCCACGGCGGACGCCGGGAGCCTGCCGACCGGGCCCGCCCTGCTGGGCAACACCGTGGTGTGGAAGCCCGCGCCCGCCCAGACCCTGGCCGCGCACCTGACGATGCTGCTGCTGGAGGAGGCGGGGCTGCCGCCGGGGGTGGTCAACCTGGTCACCGGCGACGGGCAGGCGGTCGGCGAGGTGGCGCTGCGCGACCCGGCGCTGGCCGGACTGCACTTCGCGGGTTCGGCCGCGGCGTTCCGGCGGCTGTGGCGGGAGATCGGGGTGAACGTCGCCCGCTACCGCGGCTTCCCGCGGCTCGCCGGTACGACCGGCGCCGGCGGGGACTTCCTGCTCGCCCACCCCTCGGCCGATCCGGCGGCGGTGCGCACCGCGCTGCTCCGCGGCGCCTTCGAGCACCAGGGCCAGGGGCGGTCGGCGCTGTCCCGGGCGTACCTGCCGCGCGGCCTGTGGCGGCGGATCCGGGACGACCTGCTGGGCGAGGTGGACGAACTGCCCGTCGGCGACGTCACCGACCTGGGCAACTTCATGGGCGCGCTGATCGACGAGCGGGCGTTCACCGCCGCCGTCGACGCGATCGGGCGGGCCGGGGCCGACCCCGGGGTGCAGCTGCTGGCGGGCGGCCAGCACGACGGCGCGATCGGCTGGTTCGTCCGGCCCACCGTGCTGCTCGGCGGCACCGACCGGTACGGCGGGTGCGCGGGGCCGCTGCTCGCGGTCCGGGTGTACGAGGACGCCCGCTGGGAGGAGGCGCTGGAGCTGGTCGCCGCCGACGTCCCGGACGCCCGGCCGTCCGGCGCGGTGTTCGTGCGGGAGCGGCCGGCGCTGGCCCGGGCGGTGGAGCGGCTGCGCTTCGCCGCAGGGGACCTGCGGGTCAATGGGGAGCCGTCCGGCGGCGGCGCGGCGGCCCCGGACCCGGGGTGCTGGACGTCCGCCCGTTCGATCGGCGAGGCGTTCACCCCGCCGACGGACTACGTCCACCCGCACATGGAGTGGTCACCCGAATGACGGACACCCCAGCTGGGAGGCGTTGGACAAGGTGTCCAGGAAGACCCCTTCCTCCTGCGGGATTGCTCCTCCGTGTCCCCTGACACCTTCGTTTCGTCAGGCTAGGCTGACGACGTCGCCGGTTATCGGTCAGGCAGGCCAAACGTGCTGTCGTACCCGGGCGGAACGCGACTCATGCGTGCCTTGAGCGCTTTTCACCCCTCGTGTACGGGAGGATTGCCGACGGGGCCCGGCGGTGCACCCACAGCCATCACCGAGTCACGCAACGGCGCGCGACAGGAGCCAAACAGCCATGCAGACCAAGCTGGACGCAGCCAAGGCCGACCTGCTCAGGAAAGCAGCAGCAGCCGCTGAGAACAGCCAGGTGGGGGGAGCGGCGCCGGGGGAGGGCCTGAGCAACGGTGCTCTGGCCGCTTACCTGCACCACTACTACCTCCACACCGCCCCCGAGGACGTGATCAACCGGGACCCGGTGGACGTGTACGGGGCCGCGGCCTCCCACTACCGGCTGGGCCTGAAGCGCCCGCAGGGCACCGCCGAGGTCCGGGTGCACACCCCGACCGTCGAGGAGAACGGCTGGTCCTGCGGCCACACCGTGGTCGAGGTGGTCACCGACGACATGCCGTTCCTGGTCGACTCGGTCACCAACGAGCTGAGCCGGCTGGACCGGGCCATCCACCTGGTCGTCCACCCGCAGCTCGCCGTGCGCCGCGACATCACCGGCAAGCTGCTGGAGATCCTCGACACCGACGCGTGCAACCGCGCCCAGGCGGCCGGCACCGAGTGGCCCGCCGACGCCGTGGTCGAGTCCTGGATGCACATCGAGATCGACCGCGAGACCGACCGCGAGGACCTGCGCACCCTGGAGGCGGGCCTGCGCCGGGTGCTGGGCGACGTCCGCGAGGTCGTCGAGGACTGGTCGAAGATGCGCGACTCCGCGCTCCGGCTGGCCGACGAACTCGCCGAGGAGCCCCCCGCGCACCTGCCCGAGCAGGAGGTCGGCGAGGCCTGGGAGCTGATGCGCTGGCTCGCCGACGACCACTTCACCTTCCTCGGCTACCGCGAGTACGACCTGGTCGAGCACGAGGGCGAGGAGGTGCTCAAGGCGGTCGCCGGCACCGGCCTGGGCGTCCTGCGGGCCGACCCGCTCAGCCACGACACCGACCACCACCCGGTCTCCGAGGCGTTCGGCCGGCTGTCCGCCCCCGTCCGCGCCAAGGCGCACGAGAAGAAGCTGCTGGTCCTCACCAAGGCCAACAGCCGCGCCACCGTGCACCGCACCGCGTACCTCGACTACGTCGGCGTGAAGAAGTTCGACGCGGCCGGCGAGCCGGTCGGCGAGCGCCGCTTCCTCGGCCTGTTCTCCTCCGCCGCGTACACCGAGTCGGTCACCCGGATCCCGGTGGTGCGCCGCAAGGTGCAGGAGGTCATGAACGGGGCGGGCTTCTCCGGCGACAGCCACGACGGGCGCGACCTGCTCCAGATCATGGAGACCTTCCCGCGCGACGAGATGTTCCAGACCGCCGCCGCCGAGCTCCAGTCGATCGCCACCAGCGTCCTGTACCTCCAGGAGCGCCGCCGGCTGCGGCTGTTCCTGCGCCAGGACGAGTACGGCCGCTACTACTCGGCGTACGTCTACCTGCCGCGCGACCGCTACACCACCCGGATCCGGCTGGCCCTCACCGAGATCCTGAAGACCGAACTGAGCGGCGACACCATCGACTACACGGTGTACGCCACCGAATCGGTGCTCACCCGCCTGCACTTCGTGGTCCGGGTCGCCCCCGGCGCCGAGCTGCCGCAGCTCTCCGACTCCGACGTCGAGCGGATCGAGAACCGGCTCGCCGAGGCCGCCCGGTTCTGGATGGACGGCTTCAACGACCAGCTGGGCACCGAGTTCGGCGAGGAGCGCGCCGCCGAGCTCTCGCACAAGTACGCCACCGCCTTCCCCGACGGCTACCGCGCCGACTTCCCGCCGCGCACCGCCGTCGCCGACCTCAAGCAGATCGAGTCGCTCAGCGGCGAGGGCGACTTCCGGCTCAACCTCTACCAGCCGGTCGGCGCCGGCGACGACGAGCGCCGCTTCAAGATCTACCGGGTCGGCGGCCCGATCTCGCTCACCGAGGTGCTGCCCGTCCTGCAGCGCCTGGGCGTCGAGGTCCTCGACGAGCACCCGTACGCGCTGCGCCGCACCGACGGCACCACCGCCTGGGTGGTCGACTTCGGCCTCAAGCTCCGCGAGGGCACCGACCTCACCGACGAGGACCGCGAGCGCTTCCAGGACACCTTCTCCGCCACCTGGTGCGGAGAGGCCGAGAACGACGGCTTCAACGAGCTCGTCCTCACCGCCAAGCTGACCTGGCGCCAGGCCGTGGTGCTGCGCGCCTACGCCAAGTACCTGCGCCAGGCGGGCTCCACGTTCTCCCAGGACTACATGGAGGACGCGCTCCGCAACAACACCCACACCACCCGGCTGCTGGTCAACCTGTTCGAGGCCCGGCTCTCGCCCAGCCACCGGTCCGGCAGCGAGGAGCTCACCGAGGGCATCCTCGAAGAGCTCGCCGGCGCCCTCGACGAGGTCGTCTCGCTGGACGAGGACCGCATCCTGCGCTCCTTCCTGCACCTGATCAGGGCCACCCTGCGGACCAACTTCTTCCAGCACGACGCCGAGGGCCGCTGGCACTCGTACGTGTCGATGAAGTTCGACCCCAAGGCCATCCCCGACCTGCCCGCGCCGCGCCCCGCCTTCGAGATCTGGGTGTACTCGCCCCGCGTCGAGGGCGTCCACCTGCGCTTCGGCAAGGTCGCCCGCGGCGGCCTGCGCTGGTCCGACCGGCGCGAGGACTTCCGCACCGAGATCCTCGGCCTGGTCAAGGCCCAGATGGTCAAGAACACCGTCATCGTGCCGGTCGGCGCCAAGGGCGGCTTCGTCGCCAAGCAGCTGCCCGACCCGTCCCTCGACCGGGACGCCTGGCTCGCCGAGGGCGTCGCCTCGTACAAGACCTTCATCTCCGCGCTGCTCGACATCACCGACAACCTGGTGGCCGGCGAGGTCGTGCACCCCCTCGACGTGGTGCGCCACGACGAGGACGACACCTACCTGGTGGTCGCCGCCGACAAGGGCACCGCGACCTTCTCCGACATCGCCAACGGCGTGGCCGAGCAGTACGGCTTCTGGCTCGGCGACGCGTTCGCCTCCGGCGGCTCGGCGGGCTACGACCACAAGGGCATGGGCATCACCGCCCGCGGCGCCTGGGAGTCCGTCAAGCGCAACTTCCGCGAACTCGGCGTCGACACCCAGTCCGAGGACTTCACCGTCATCGGCATCGGCGACATGTCCGGCGACGTGTTCGGCAACGGCATGCTGCTCTCCGAGCACATCCGGCTGGTCGCCGCCTTCGACCACCGGCACATCTTCCTCGACCCGAACCCGGACGCGGCGGCCTCCTTCGCCGAGCGCCGCCGGCTGTTCGACCTGCCGCGCAGCTCCTGGGACGACTACGACAGGTCGCTGATCTCGGCCGGCGGCGGCGTCTACCCGCGCTCCGCCAAGTCCATCCAGCTCTCCGCGCAGGTCCGCGAGCGGCTCGGCACCGACGCCGCCAAGCTCACCCCCGCCGAGCTGATGAAGGCGATCCTGCAGGCCCCCGTCGACCTGTTCTGGAACGGCGGCATCGGCACCTACGTCAAGTCCTCGGCCGAGACCAACGCCGAGGTCGGCGACAAGGCCAACGACGCGATCCGGGTCAACGGCGGCGACGTCCGCGCCCGGGTGATCGGCGAGGGCGGCAACCTCGGCTGCACCCAGCTCGGCCGGATCGAGTTCGCCTCCAGCGGCGGCCCCGAGGGCACCGGCGGCTGGATCGACACCGACGCCATCGACAACTCGGCCGGCGTCGACACCTCCGACCACGAGGTGAACATCAAGATCCTGCTCAACCAGGTGGTCGCCGACGGCGACCTGACGGTCAAGCAGCGCAACGCCCTGCTCGCCGAGATGACCGACGAGGTCGGCCACCTCGTGCTGCGCAACAACTACGCGCAGAACGTCGTGCTCGCCAACGCCGTCGCCCAGGCCGCCAGCATGGTCAACGTGCACTCCCGCATGATCAACCGGCTGGAGGCCAACGGACAGCTCGACCGGGCCCTGGAGTACCTGCCCACCGAGAAGCAGATCCGCGACCGCCAGCAGGCCGGCCGCGGCCTGTCCCAGCCCGAACTGTCGGTGCTGCTCGCCTACACCAAGATCACCCTGGCCGACGAGCTGCTCGCCACCGACCTGCCCGACGACCCGTACTTCCGGGACGTGCTGCACGCGTACTTCCCCAGCGCGCTGCGGGCCCGGTTCGCCGAGCAGATCGACCACCACCCGCTGCGCCGCGAGATCATCACCACCCTGATCGTCAACGACACGATCAACCGCGGCGGCTGCACCTTCGCGTTCCGGCTCCGCGAGGAGACCGGCGCGACCATGGAGGAGATCGCCCGCACCCACGCCGCGGCCCGCGCGGTCTTCGGCCTGGAGCAGATCTGGGACCAGGTCGAGCGCCTCGACAACCAGGTCGCCGCCCGCGTCCAGACCAAGATGCGGCTGCACGCCCGCCGCCTGGTCGAGCGCGCCACCCGGTGGATGCTCAACAACCGGCAGCCGCTCGACATCGCCGACACCATCGCGTTCTTCCACGACCGGGTCAACCAGGTCTGGGACGCGCTGCCCAAGCCGCTCACCGGGGAGGACCTCGCCTGGTTCGAGTCCGTCCACCGGGAGCTGTCCGCGGCCGGCGTCCCCGACGAGCTCGCCACCCGGATCGCCGGACTCTCCTCCGCCTTCCCGACCCTCGACATCGTCGGCGTCGCGGACCGCTCGGACACCGACGTGATGGAGGTCGCCGAGCTGTACTACGACCTCGGCGACCGGCTCCAGATCAGCCACCTGCTCGACCGGGTCATCGACCTGCCGCGCACCGACCGCTGGTCCTCGATGGCCCGCGCCGCGATCCGCGAGGACCTGTTCGCCGCGCACGCCGCCCTCACCGCGGACGTGCTCGCCGCCGGGCCCGCCGGATCCAGCCCCGAGGAGCGCTACTCGGCCTGGGCCGAACTCAACGGCACCCTGCTCAGCCGGGCCCGCACCACGCTCGACGACATAAGGGGTTCCGGCAACTACGAGCTCTCCAGCCTCTCCGTCGCGATGCGGGTGATCCGCACCCTGCTGCGCAACGGGCGCTGAGGGCAGGCCCCTTCAGGGGCTCGGGGAACGGCGAGTCGATGCTGCGCATCGGCCCCGTCAGGGGCCCGGGGAACGGCGGGTCCGTGCTGCTGGTGGCCGGAGCCCATCGGAGGTTCGTGCTGCTGCGTGCAGTGACAGGAACCGGAAGCCGATGCGCGCTCCGGCCGTGCACCGCCAGCAGACCGGGGCTCGCCGTTCCCCGAGCCCCTGTTTTCGCCCCCTAGGAGCTCTCGGTGGCCCGGCGCAGCGCCGAAGCGAGCAGCGCCAGGTCGGTGGGCCCGTTGCCGAGCTCCCGGACCGGCCGCGGGGAGGGCGCCGCGCCGTGGTCCTCCAGGCGTTGGACGACGACGGTGGGGCGGAGCGTCGCGGTGCGGGGGATGCGCCCGCTGACCCGGGCGCCCTGGAAGGCGGTGACCGCGCCGTCCGGGCGGCGGAGGTAGCCGCGGCCGGGGGTGCCGGCGGGGAGGGCGGCGGCGTCGGGGAGGTGGACGAGCAGGGCGGAGTCGCCGGGCTGCTCGGTGCGCAGGGCGATCCGCAGCTGGGCGGCCTCGTCGACCTCGGTGCCGGCGGTGCTCTCGGGCGAGCCGGTCGCCGCGATCACGTGCACGCCGAGCCGGGCGCCGTGCACCGCGACGGCGGCGAGGGCGCGGGCCAGCGGGCGGCCGCCGGGGGAGGCGGGGCCGAGCAGCGCGTCGTAGTCGTCGACCAGGACGACCAGCCGGGGCGGGGCGGTGTCGGCCGGGGGCGCCTCGGGGGAGCGGCGGGGCTCGACCACCCGGACCTGCGCGGCCGGGTCGGCGGCGGGGCCGCCGACCAGCGCGGGGGTCCTGGCCAGGGCCCGCCGGGTGTGCCACTCGGTGAAGGTCAGGCCGTCGAACAGGGCTTCGCGGTGGGCGAGTTCGTCGGTGAGGCGCTCGGCGGCGAGCAGCGCGCCGCGCGGGTCCTCGGCGGCGTTGACGTGGTCGGTGACGTGCGGGAGGTCGGTGCAGCCGGCCAGGCCGCCGTCCTCCGCGCGGTCCCCGTCGACGGTCAGCAGGGCGAGCCGGTCGGGGCGTTCGGAGACGGCGAGCGACGCGGCCAGGCTGCGCAGCAGTTCGGACTTGCCGGAGCCGGCGCCGCCGCCGATCAGCAGGTGGTCGCCGTCCTCGGCGAGGTCGAGGGTGCAGTCCTCCTCGCCGGCGGCGGTCCGGGCGGTGCCGAGCAGGGCGGTGGCGCCGCCCGCTCCGGCGGGCAGCGCCTGCCAGCCCTCGGCGAGCCGGGCGGGGGAGAGCGATTCGGCGCGCAGCAGGTCGAGCAGGCGCAGGGCGTCGGGGAGCGGGCCGCGCGGCGGCGCCCCGGCGTCGGTCTCGGCGAGCGGGGCCAGGGTGCGGGCCAGCCGCTCGGCCCAGGCGGGGGAGACCGCGTCGAGGGCGATGTCGGTGAGGCGTTCGCGGCCGCCGGCGGCGGGGCGCTCCAGGGTGAGGCGGGTGGAGACCTCGCCGGTGACCAGGCCCAGCGCGCCGAGGCCGGTGGGGAGCTCCTCGGGGGTCTCGGCGAGGCAGAGGACGAAGACGCCGGCCGCGGGGCCCTGGCGCAGCAGCAGGCCGAGGGCGTGCCGGCCGGCCTCGGTGCCGACGTCCCCGTCGACCAGGACGACGGTGGCGGGCGGCCCGGCGGTGGCGGCGGCGAGCTCGGTGAGCCGGGCCTCGGCCTGTTCGGGGCCGAGACCGTACAGCAGGCGGCAGGCCTGGCCGTGGGCGGGGCGCAGGTGCGGGAGCCACTGGGCCCAGGCCCAGTCCTCGGCGGGCCGCTCGGCGCTGACCACGACCAGGGCGAGGCCGCTGGGCGGGTGCAGGGCGGCGAGCTGGGCGAGGGCGGCGCGGGCCAGGCCGGTGAGGCGGTGCCGGGGGCCGGCCAGGCCGAGGCTGCCGGCGGTCTGCAGGTCGAGGGTGACCGGGACGGCGGGCAGCAGGCTGCCGGGCGCGGCGCCGGGGCCGGCCGGCAGGTCGGCGGTGCCGAGCCGGAGGGTGAGCGCGTCGGGGTGGTCGGGGCCGCGTTCCCAGAGCCGGGGGCCGGTGCCGAGGGCGGTGAGCAGCAGGGCGGCCGGGTCGGGCCAGCGCTCGCGCTGGTTGGCGGCCTGGCGCAGCCGGGCGGCGTCGTGCCGGCGGTCGTCGTCGGCGGCGGGCGGTTCGGCCTTGCCGCGGCGCAGCCAGCGGCCGCCGCGCCCGGTGGCGGGGGCCTCCGGGTCCGGGCCGGTGCTGGGGGGCGCGGCGGGGCGGCCGGGGGCGGTGCGGGCGCCGGTGCGCGGGGCGAGCCGGATCCGGCCCTCGCCGTCGGGGACGGTGGGGCGGGCCGCGGTGCCTTCGGCGCGGGCGAGCTGGAGGGTGGACTCGCCGATCCGGAGCAGGGCGCCGGGGGCGACCTCGGCGCTGCCCTCGGGCAGCCACTGCTCGTCGAGCCGGGTGCCGTTGGTGGAGCCGAGGTCCTGGACGGTGGCCCGGCCGTCGGCGGCCAGGTGCAGGGAGAGGTGCAGGCGGGAGACGTCGGGGTCGTCGAGCGGCACGTCGGCCTCGGCGGAGCGGCCGATCCGGATCCGTTCGCCGTGCAGGCGGTGGACGCCGCCGGCGTCGGGGCCGCCGACCACCCGCAGTTCGGCGGCGGGGCGCTCGTCGGCGCCCTCGGCGTCCGGGTCGGGTTCGCCGAGGGCGAGCACCGCGCCGTCCACCAGCGGGGGGTGGCCGAGCGGGGTCTGCTCGTCCAGCCGCCGTTCCCCGTCGTAGAGGTGGACGTGGGTGGCGGAGCGGGCGCCGCGGACGCCGACCGCGCCGGCCAGGGCGGTGGCGACGGCACCGAGCACGGTGCCGGCCGGCGCGGTGACCAGTACGTCGGCGGCGGTGCCGGGGCCGGCCGGGCCGCTGCGCGGTCGAAGGACGGTGAGCCGGATCTGCATCTCGCCCGGGGTCCCTTCTGCACACGTGTGGTGCGTGCCATCCTGCCACTCGGGACGGACAGTCCGCGCACGGTACCGGATTTGACGATCTTGCGATCATCGCCATGGTGAATCCGACGGTGGGTCAGGTCAAGGAGCGGCCGCCACCGGGCCGCCCGACCGCGCGCGGCCCGGCCGGGGAACACCCGGAAACCCGGTCGGACACCGTTAGAGTTGCCGAAAATACGGGAGCCCGCCCGGCCGGGCGGACTCCCCAGGCCCCGGCGCCGTTCACGGGAACGGGGGAGTGCCGGAACGCGGCCCCGGCAGCGGGCGCCGGGTGACCGAACGGAGTGCACAGGTGCGGCCTGTCGGCAGTAAGTACGTGTTGGAGGAGGGCCTCGGGCGCGGCGCGACCGGTACGGTCTGGCGCGGCCGGGTGCGCGAGGACGCGGCGGTGCCGGGCCTGGTGCCCGGGCAGGCGGTCGCGGTCAAGGTGCTGCGCGAGGAGCTCGCCGCCGACCCGGACGTGGTGATGCGCTTCCTGCGCGAGCGCTCCGTCCTGCTCCGGCTGTCCCACCCGAACATCGTCCGCACCCGCGACCTGGTGGTCGAGGGCGAGCTGCTCGCCCTGGTGATGGACCTGGTCGACGGCCCCGACCTGTACCGCTACCTGCGCGAGTCCGGCCCGCTGTCGCCGATCGCCGGCTCCCTGCTGATGGCCCAGATCGCCGACGCGCTGGCCGCCAGCCACGCCGACGGCATCGTGCACCGGGACCTCAAGCCCGCCAACGTGCTGCTGGCCACCCTCGCGGTGGACGGCGACGAGCGGATGCACCCGATGCTCACCGACTTCGGCATCGCCCGGCTCGCCGACTCCCCGGGCATCACCCGCACCCACGAGTTCGTCGGCACCCCCGCCTACGTCGCCCCCGAGTCCGCCGAGGGCCGCCCGCAGAGCGCCGCGGTGGACGTCTACGGCGCGGGCATCATGCTGTACGAACTGGTCACCGGCCGCCCGCCGTTCCGCGGCGACAACCCGATGGCCGTCCTGCAGGCGCACCTCGCCCAGGAGCCGCAGCGCCCCGGCAGCATGCCCGAACCGCTGTGGACGGTGGTCGAGCGCTGCCTGCGCAAGGACCCGGCCCAGCGCCCCACCGCCGTCTCGCTGGCCGAGGCGCTCCGGGTGGTCGCGGCCGGCGTCGGCGTGCACGCCACCCCGGCCGCGGTGGACGCCGCGCTGGCCGTCGGCGACCTGCTGGTGCCCGACCCGGCGCTGGCCGCCGCCGCCCCCGCGGCGCCGCACGACGCCACCCTGGCCGGCGGGTACGACCCGGCCGCCGCGACCCAGGTGATGGCGCACCGGCCGGCCGTGCCGGGCGCCGAGGACCGCACCCAGCTGATCGCCCCGCCGCCGGCCGTCCCGGCCGCCGAGCGCACCCGGATGATGCCGCAGGTGCCGCCCGGGACCGAGCAGCCCCCCGCGCAGCCGGAGGGCCCGCACCCGTGGCAGACCCAGCTGCGCGCCGCCCGGGACCGCAACGCGCAGACCCGGATCGGCTACTTCGAGCCGGAGGACCTGGGCGAGCCGCAGGTCGCCCCGCACCCCTACCAGGCCGGCCGGCACCCGCAGCAGGGCCCCGGCGGCCGCCCGCCGGTCGCCCCGCCGCCGTACCAGCAGCAGGGCGGCCGGCCCCCGCAGGACGGCCGCTACGCCCCGCAGCAGGGCCCGTACCAGCCCCAGCACCCCCAGCGGTCGCCGCAGCAGCAGTACCCGCAGCAGGGCCGCCCGCCGGTCGCCCCGCCGCCGTACCAGGCCCAGCAGCAGCCCGGGCCGCCGCCCGGCCACGACGGCCGGCCGCAGGGCTACGGCGCGCCGCAGCGCCGGCCCGAGCCCGCCCCGCCGCGCCACCAGGAGCCGCCCTACCGGGAGCCGGAGCCGGCCCGCGAGGCGCCCCGGGAGCGGGAGCCGCGGCGGCGCAGCCCGAACCGGATGCGGATCCCCGGCCTGGGCTGCCTCAAGGGCTGCCTGCTGGTGCTGGTGGTGCTGGCGCTGGGCTGCCTGGCGCTGTGGAACTTCACGCCGCTGCCGCACTACTGGGACAACGTGGTCGGCTGGTACCACTCGGCGAGCGACTGGGTCACCAGCCACACCTGACGGTGGAATTGACGGTTTGTCGACAATCCCGCGAAATTCCACCGGATCGGTACCCCTCCGGGGGCCCTCCGGCGCCCCCGGAGGGTCCGCGGGCGCGTAGGTTGTTCGTCGAGCACCGACCTCACGAGCCCACGGAGCAGCATTGGCACGCAAGATCGGCAGCCGGTACACCGTCCACCAGGTGATCGGCCGCGGCTCGGCCGGCACCGTGTGGCTCGGCGAGGGCCCCGACGGTCCGGTGGCGGTGAAGCTGCTGCGCGAGGACCTCGCGGCCGACCAGGTGCTGGTCGGCCGCTTCGTCCAGGAGCGCGCCGCCCTCACCGGCCTCGACCACCCGCACGTGGTCGGCGTCCACGACATGGTGGTCGACGGCAGCGACCTCGCCCTGGTGATGGACCTGGTCCGGGGCAGCGACCTGCGCACCCGGCTGGAGCACGACGGCGTGCTCAGCCCCGCCGTCGCCGCCTCGGTGATCGCCGACGTCGCCGACGGCCTGGCCGCCGCGCACGCCGCCGGCATCGTGCACCGCGACGTCAAGCCGGAGAACGTCCTGCTCGACCTCGCCGCCCCGCCCGGCCCGGCCGGCGCCCCGCGGGCCAGGCTCACCGACTTCGGCATCGCCCGCCTGGTCGACGCCCCCCGCCGCACCCGCGCCACCCGGATCATCGGCACCCCCGACTACCTCGCCCCCGAGATCATCGAGGGCCTGGAGCCGCGCGCCGCCGTCGACATCTACGCCACCGCCACCGTGCTCTACGAACTGCTCACCGGCACCACCCCGTTCGGCGGCGGCCACACCGGCGCGGTGCTGCGCCGGCACGTCACCGAGAACGTCCCCCCGGTCGAGGGCATGCCGGACGGCCTGTGGCGGATCATCTCCGAGTGCCTGGCCAAGGCCCCCGCCTCCCGGCTGCGCGCCGCCGAACTCGCCGTCCGGCTGCGCGAACTGCTCCCCGAACTGGCCGGGGTCGGCCCGCTCGCGGTGCCCGCCCAGCGCGGCGCCCCCGAGGAGGCGCCCACCCCCGGCGAGGCCGTCTACGCCGAGGCCGACGCCGCCACCGGCGGCACCCACCGCCGCCGCCGCGGCCCCGCCGTCCCGCTGGTGCCCGGCCCGCAGCCCGACTCCACCCGGGACACCCACACCAGCCTGCGCCGCCCCTCGGCCCGGGAGCTCGCCTCCTACGCCGAGGAGTCCCGGGCCCAGCGCGACCGGCCCGCGGCCCACCGCCGCACCCGGGCCCAGATGATCCGCCGCCGCCGCACCCTGGCCGTGCTGATCGCCGTCGTCCTGCTGCTCGCCGGGGCCGCCGCCGCGTGGACGGCGTTCGCCGCCGAGCCCCCCGCGGGGGCCGCCGCGGCCGTGCACGCCCCCTGGTACCCGAGGTTGTAGCCGAGCCCCCCCGCGGAACCATTACCCTTGAGGCGTGGCAGCCGTCGATCCTTCCGAAGAGCTCAAGAACCTCGACTCGACCATGTCGTCGATCGAGGCAGTCCTCGACCTGGACAAGATCCGGGCAGACATCGCGACCCTGGAGGAGGAGGCAGCCGCCCCCACCCTGTGGGACGACGTCGCGAACGCGCAGAAGGTCACCAGCCGGCTCTCCTTCCTCCAGGGCGAGCTGCGCAAGGTCGAGACCCTGCGCGGCCGGGTCGAGGACCTGGGCGTCCTGTTCGAACTCGCCGAGGCCGAGGACGACGCGGACACCCGCGTCGAGGCCGAGGCCGAGCTGGTCTCCGTGCAGAAGGCCGTCGAGGAGCTGGAGGTGCGCACCCTGCTCTCCGGCGAGTACGACGCCCGCGAGGCCCTGGTCAACATCCGGGCCGAGGCGGGCGGCGTCGACGCCGCCGACTTCGCCGAGCAGCTGATGCGCATGTACCTGCGCTGGGCCGAGCGGCACGGCTACCCGACCGAGGTCTACGACACCTCGTACGCCGAAGAGGCCGGCATCAAGTCCGCGACCTTCAGCGTCAAGGTCCCCTACGCCTACGGCACCCTCTCCGTCGAGCAGGGCACCCACCGCCTGGTGCGGATCTCCCCGTTCGACAACCAGGGCCGCCGGCAGACCTCCTTCGCGGGCGTCGAGGTGCTCCCCGTCGTCGAGACCTCCGACCACGTCGACATCGACGAGGGCGACCTGCGGATCGACGTCTACCGCGCCTCCGGCCCCGGCGGCCAGGGCGTCAACACCACCGACTCCGCGGTCCGCATCACCCACCTGCCGACCGGCATCGTGGTCTCCTGCCAGAACGAGCGCTCCCAGATCCAGAACAAGGCCTCGGCGATGAACGTCCTCCAGGCCAAGCTGCTGGAGCGCCGCCGCCAGGAGGAGCGCGCCGCGATGGACGCCCTCAAGGACGGCGGCTCGTCCTGGGGCAACCAGATGCGCTCCTACGTCCTGCACCCGTACCAGATGGTCAAGGACCTGCGCACCGAGCACGAGGTCGGCAACCCGCAGGGCGTGCTGGACGGGGACATCGACGGCTTCATCGAGGCCGGCATCCGGTGGCGCAAGCAGCGCGAGAGCTGATCCGCCCCGCGAACACGCACGGTGAAGGGCCCCTCCGCCAAGGCGGAGGGGCCCTTCGTGGTCTTTCGAGTCAGTGCAGCAGCAGGGCGAGCATCAGCACCGCGGCGAACAGCAGGGCCAGCAGCACCGCTGGGTTGAGCGTCGCGAACGGCCCGTGCTGCTCCTGCTGGAGCCGGGCGCGGTTGGCGCGGCAGACCGGGCAGCGGCCGTCGCTCACGCGGCCGTTGCAGTTGGCGCACACCAGTTGGTCGCAGGTCATGCGATCTCCTCCTTGCTGCATAGCCAACGCGCCGGAGGCGGATTCGGTTCCGACTTGCTACCACTCTGCCAGGTTCCGCACCCCGCGGCCCCCGGAGGGGAAGGGTTACCGATCTGTGACGTACCTCGCAATTTCCGGTCCGAACCGGAACAACACCTGACGAAACCACGGTCGGTAGGCGTCCGGCGACTGCGGGTGCCGTGGGGCATCGCGTAAGGTCACTGGCTCCGATCCACCTAGGATGGCCCCCGTGATGCAGCCGTGATCAGATTCGACAACGTCTCCAAGACCTATCCCAAGCAGAACCGTCCGGCCCTGGACAACGTCTCGCTGGAGATCGAGAAGGGCGAGTTCGTCTTCCTGGTCGGTTCGTCCGGTTCGGGCAAGTCGACGTTCCTGCGCCTGTGCCTGCGCGAGGAGCGCCCGTCCGTCGGTGCGGTGCACGTGCTGGGCAAGGACCTGGGCAAGCTCTCGAACTGGAAGGTGCCGCACATGCGGCGCCAACTGGGTACCGTCTTCCAGGACTTCCGCCTGCTGCCGAACAAGACCGTCGGGCAGAACGTGGCGTTCGCCCTGGAGGTGATCGGCAAGCCGAAGAGCACCATCAACAAGGTGGTGCCCGAGGTGCTCGACCTGGTCGGCCTCGGCGGCAAGGAGGGCCGGATGCCCGGCGAGCTGTCGGGCGGTGAGCAGCAGCGCGTGGCGATCGCCCGGGCGTTCGTGAACCGGCCGATGCTGCTGATCGCCGACGAGCCCACCGGCAACCTCGACCCGCAGAACTCGGTCGGCATCATGAAGCTGCTCGACCGCATCAACCGGACCGGCACCACCGTGCTGATGGCGACCCACGACCAGGCCATCGTCGACCAGATGCGCAAGCGCGTCATCGAACTCGACAAGGGCCTGCTGGTCCGCGACCAGGCCCGCGGCGTCTACGGATACCAGAGCTAGAAGAGAGAAGCATGCGCGCCCAGTTCGTTCTGTCGGAGATCGGCGTCGGTCTCCGCCGCAACCTGACCATGACCATCGCCGTCGTGGTCAGTGTCGCGCTGTCGCTCGCCCTCGCCGGTGCCTCGCTGTTGGTCCGCGACCAGGTCAACTCCATGAAGGACTACTGGTACGACAAGGTCGAAGTCAGCATCTACTTCTGCATCAAGGCGGACCACAACGTGCCGCAGTGCGCGGCGGGTGCGGCCACCGACGACCAGGTCGCCCAGGTGAAGGCCGACCTGGACAAGATGACGCCGCTGGTGCAGAGCTCGACGTACGAGTCCTCCCAGGAGGCGTACAAGCACTTCAAGGACAGCAACCCGGACAACCCGCTGCTGGCGGCGGTCGGCCCGGACGCGATGCCGCAGTCCTGGCGGGTCAAGCTGAACGACCCGACCAAGTTCGACGTGATCCAGAGCGCCTTCGCGGGCAAGCCCGGCGTCAAGTCGGTCGACGACCAGCGCAAGATCCTGGAGAACCTGTTCGGCCTGCTGCGCGGCCTGCAGACCGCGGCGTTCGTGATCATGGTGATGATGCTGTTCGTCGCGCTGCTGCTGATCGTCAACACCGTCCGGGTGTCCGCGTTCAGCCGCCGCCGCGAGACCGGCATCATGCGCCTGGTCGGCGCCTCCAACTTCTACGTGCAGATGCCGTTCATCGCGGAGGCCGCGTTCGCCGCGCTGCTCGGCTCGGCACTGGCCTCGGCGCTGCTGCTGGGCGGGCACTTCTTCGTCCAGCACTGGCTCGCCAAGAAGGTGCAGTTCATCACCTTCATCGGCCTGTCCTCGGTGCTGTCGGTCATCCCGTTGCTGGTGGTGGTCGGCATGGGGATGGCGGCGGTGGCCGCGTTCTTCACCCTCCGCAAGTACTTGAAGGTCTGACGCACCGTCGGTGCTACCGGACGGCGCGCCCGCCCGCCTAGACTCGCAGGCATGCCGACAGCACCGCGGGTACGCCAGGGGATGACGCTCGGCCTGGTGTTCGGCGCGGTGCTGTTCGCCGGAGCGGCCTCGGGGGCCTGGGGAGAGCCGGACGGCTCGACCCGGGCCCCTTCGTCGTCCGAGGCCCTCCCGCCCACCGCCGACCTCGCCGGAGCCGACCTGACCCCGCAGCAGGCCCGGCAGCTGGTCGGCGACAGCGGCGACCGGTGGGCCGCCTACCTGAGCCCGCAGCAGTACGCCGACCTCACCGGCGGCCGGTACGCGGGCGTCGGACTGAGCGTGGACCGGGAGGCCGGCGGGCCCACCCTGGTGGCCGAGGTGCTGCCCGGCTCGCCCGCCGCCCGGGCCGGGATCGAGGCCGGCGACCGGCTGGTCACCGTCGACGGGACGCCCGCCGAACAGCTCCCGGTCACCGAACTGGTCTCCCGGCTGCGCGGCGGACCGGCCGGCAGCGCGGTCGCCGTGGGCGTCCTGGACGGGACCGGCCCGGTGCGCCAACTCACCCTCACCCGGGCCGAACTGGCCGCCCGCGAGGTCGAGGCCGACCACCCGGCGCCCGGCGTGGCCCGGATCGCCGTGCACGCCTTCACCGAGGGCGTCGGCGACCAGGTGCGGGCCGCCGCGGCCGGCGCCGGGGGCGTGGTGCTCGACCTGCGCGGCAACTCCGGCGGCCTGGTCGAGGAGGCCGTCGACACCGCCTCGGTGTTCCTCGACGGCGGGCCGGTGGCCAGCTACCAGGCGAACGGCGAGCACCGCGAACTGACCGCCGCCGCGGGCCGCAGCACCGCCGTCCCGCTGGTGGTGCTGGTCGACGGCGGCACCATGAGCGCCGCCGAACTGCTGGCCGGCGCGCTCCAGGACCGCGGCCGGGCCGTCCTGGTCGGCAGCCGCACCTTCGGCAAGGGCACCGTCCAGCAGCCCAGCCGGCTCGCCGACGGCTCGGTGCTGGAACTCACCGTCGGCCACTACCGGACCCCGGCCGGCCGCTCCCCGGACGGCACCGGCTTCCAGCCCGACGTGCCCGCCGCCGGGGAGGACCCGGAGGCGCTCGCCCTCAGGGTGCTGGACGGGCTGAGCGGCTCCGGACCGACCGCGCCCGCCGCCGCCCCGACGCCCGCCACCGCGTCCACCGCCGCCCCCGGGGCCCCCGCCGGGCCCGCCGACCCGGCCGCGCCCGCCGCGTCCCCCGGCCCGGGGGCCTCCGCCGGGCCCGCCACGGCGCCCGCCGACCCCGCCGCGCCGTAAAGGGGCTGCCGAGCGCGCCGCCGAGGTGCGAGAATGGCCGGGCTATGGCAAAGGAAACGGGCAAGAAGCTGGTCGCGCAGAACAAGAAGGCGCGGCACGAGTACACCATTCTCGACACCTACGAGTGCGGCATGGTGCTCACCGGCACCGAGGTCAAGTCGCTGCGCGAGGGGCGGGCCAACCTGGTCGACGGCTACGCGTACGTCCAGGGCGGCGAGGCCTGGATCGACAACGTGTTCATCCCCGAGTACGCCCAGGGCACCTGGACCAACCACTCGGCGCGGCGCAAGCGCAAGCTGCTGCTGCACAAGATGGAGATCCGCAAGATCGAGTCCAAGGTGAAGGAGACCGGCCACACGCTGGTCCCGCTGTCCCTGTACTTCAAGGACGGCCGCGCCAAGCTCGAACTCGCCCTCGCCGTCGGCAAGAAGCTGTACGACAAGCGGCAGACCCTGCGCGAGCGCCAGGACCGCCGCGAGACCGACCGCGCGGTGGCGGCCGTCCGCCGCCGCACCGGCCAGGGCTGAACCGCCGCCCGCGGTTAATGCGCTGGACCCTTGACGGGCCGGTTGAGTACTATGGGCAGCGCATCACCCGGAGGGCGGTCCGCCTCCCGCCGGAGCTGTTTGTCAAAAAAACATGGGGATGATCGGTTTCGACAGTGACAGTCGAAACAGGAGAAGCGAGCCGAGGAACGCGGCAATGATCTCGTTAACCATCTGTCGCAAAAAAATAATCGCCAACTCTAAGCGCGATTCCCAGCAGTTCGCTCTCGCAGCCTGATCTGCGAAAGTGAATGGGTGTCAGCCCGGGGCGTTCCCGACCCGGATCCTGGCATAATCTAGGGAACTCAACCTTCCACCCCGGTCGCGGGGGTGGCGGGGAAACCAAACAGTGACTGGGCCTGTTGGCGGCTTGTCCGCGTGACCGCCAGGGCCGAGAAAATCACAGCGGACTGCGCTCGGAGAAGTCCTGAATCCACTTCACTGGACCCGGGTTCGATTCCCGGCATCTCCACCACCCCATGTGCATCGCAGAGCCGCCCTCCGCTCCGGAGGGCGGCTCTCGTGCGTTCCCGGACCCTCACACGGCGGGCCGGCGGCGGGTGAGAGGACGGTTCCGCACCCTTCACACCGCACAACGAACCCGAAATCGTGGGCTCCTAGCGTCAGAGGCACAGGGTCCAGAACACCCGCACTCGAAGGAGCGAGCCCATGGACGGCACCACCACGGACGGCAGGACCGGCGGCCGCTGGATCCAGCAGTGGGACCCGGAGGACACCGCTTTCTGGGAGTCCACCGGGCGCCGCACGGCCCGGCGCAACCTCGCCTTCTCGGTGCTCTCCGAACACATCGGCTTCTCGATCTGGAGCCTGTGGTCGGTGATGGTGCTCTTCATGGGCAAGGAGTACGGGATCGACCCGGCCGGCAAGTTCTTCCTGGTCGCCATGCCCACCCTGGTCGGCTCCTTCGTCCGGATCCCCTACACCGTCGCGGTCGCCCGCTTCGGCGGCCGGAACTGGACGGTCTTCTCCGCGCTGCTGCTGCTCCTGCCGACCCTCACCGCCGCGTACGTCATGCACCCCGGCACCTCGTACACCACCTTCATGCTGGTCGCGGCGCTCACCGGCTTCGGCGGCGGCAACTTCGCCTCCTCGATGACCAACATCAACGCCTTCTACCCGGCCCGGCACAAGGGCTGGGCGCTCGGCCTCAACGCGGGCGGCGGCAACATCGGGGTGCCGGTGATCCAGCTGGTCTCGCTCGCCGTGATCTCCTGGGCCGGCGCCGGGCACCCCCGCCTGGTGCTGGGCATCTACCTGCCGCTGATCGTGGTCGCCGCGCTGTGCGCCGCCCTGTTCATGGACAACCTCGCCCCGATGAAGGCCGACACCGGTTCGCTCGCCGCGATCGTCCGGGAGAAGCACACCTGGCTGATGTCGGTGCTGTACGTCGGCACCTTCGGCTCCTTCATCGGCTTCTCCTTCGCCTTCGGCCTGGTGCTGCAGAACCAGTTCGGCCGCACCCCGCTGCAGGCCGCCCAGCTCACCTTCCTCGGCCCGCTGCTGGGCTCGGTGATCCGCCCGCTCGGCGGGAAGCTCGCCGACCGGTTCGGCGGCGCCCGGATCACCCTGTGGAACTTCGCCGCGATGGCCGCCGCCGCGAGCGTCGTCACCTACGCCTCGTCGATCCGCTCGCTGCCGGTCTTCCTCACCGGCTTCGTCGCCCTGTTCGCGCTGGCCGGCCTCGGCAACGGCTCCACCTACAAGATGATCCCCGGCATCTTCGACGCCAAGGCCCAGGACCGGATCGCGGCCGGCGCCGCCCCGGAGGACGCCGCCGCCTGGTCCCGCAAGATGTCCGGCGCCGCGATCGGCGTGATCGGCGCCGTCGGCGCCCTCGGCGGGCTCTTCATCAACCTGGCCTTCCGCGAGTCCTTCCTGATCGCCAAGTCCGGCACCCCCGCCTTCGTCTCCTTCCTCGCCGCCTACGCCGTCTGCTCCGTCCTCACCTGGGCGGTCTACCTCCGCCGCCCGGCCGCCACCGCCGCCACCGCCGACGCCCCCGCCCTCGCACAGGTCTGAACCACCGTCACACCCCCGGGGCCGCCCTGACCGGCAGTGAAACACGCCGGTAATCGGTGCGACCCGGGGGTGACACCGCGACCGGCCACGATTGATCAACCACCCACCCGACCGACCGCCGCCCCTCCGTCCCCAGCCAGGACACCCGGGGGGTGGCGCACCCCAGAGGACGACACCGCATGGCCGACCCGACCCGACGCCTGCAGGACGAACCCGAGCCCGCCGACAGCGGCCCGCTCGCCGGCTGGACCATCGGCATCACCGCCGCCCGCCGCGCCGACGAACTCACCGCCCTGCTCCAGCGCCGCGGCGCGAACGTGCTGCGCGCCCCCGCCCTGCGGATCGTCCCGCTCGCCGACGACACCGAACTGCACACCGCCACCCGCGCCCTGATCGCCGACCCGCCCGACCTGGCCGTCGCCACCACCGGCATCGGCTTCCGCGGCTGGATGGAGGCCGCCGACGGCTGGGACCTCGGCGAGGACCTGCGCACCGCCCTCGGCCACGGCTCCGTGCTCGCCCGCGGCCCCAAGGCCAAGGGCGCGATCCGCGCCGCCGGACTGCGCGAGTCCTTCTCCGCCGCCACCGAGTCCTCCGCGGAGGTGCTCTCCCACCTCCTCGACCGGGGCGTCGACGGCAGCCGGATCGCCGTCCAGCTGCACGGCGCCCCGCTGCCCGGCTTCGTCGAGTCGCTGCGCGCCGCCGGGGCGGACGTCGTCGAGGTCCCGGTCTACCGCTGGCTCCCGCCCGCCGACCTCGGCCCGCTCGACCGCCTCCTCGACGCGACCTGCGCCGGCGCGCTGGACGCCGTCACCTTCACCTCCGCGCCCGCCGCGATCAGCCTGCTCGACCGGGCCGCGCAGCGCGGCCGCACCGAGGAGCTGCTGCACGCCCTGCGCCGCGACGTCCTCGCGGTCTGCGTCGGCCCGGTCACCTCCGCCCCGTTCGACGAGCTCGACGTGCCCACCGTCTGGCCGGAACGGATGCGGCTGGGCGCCATGGTCCAGACCCTCACCGCCGCCCTCCCCGAACGCGCCCGCCGGCTGCCCGTCGCCGGGCACACCCTCGAACTGCGCGGCCAGGCCGCCCTCGTCGACGGCCACCTGCGCCCCGTCCCGCCGGCCGGGATGGCCCTGCTGCGCACCCTCGCCCGCCACCCCGGCTGGGTCGTCCCGCGCGCCGACCTGCTCCGCGCCCTGCCCGGCAGCGGCGACGACGAGCACGCCGTCGAGACGGCGATGGCCCGCCTGCGCCAGGCGCTCGGCGCGCCGCGGCTGATCACCACCGTGGTCAAGCGCGGCTACCGGCTGACGCTGGACCACTAGACGGTCGATGAGGGAGCCCCGCCAGGGGCTCGGGGAACGGCGAGGCCCAGGCTGCTGGCGGTGCACTGCCGGTGCGTGCCGCCGCTTCTGGTTCTGTTCACTACACGCAGCAGCCCCGACCTTCGACGGGCTCCGGCCGTCAGCAGCACGGGCTCGCCGTTCCCCGAGCCCCTGATTTCGCTCCCGCCTGTCGGAGAGGTGTCCGGTTCCCTGTAAGATCTTCCGTCCGCCTTTTTCTCCGCACCTTTGGGGGCTCCTTGGGCGCGCACGGTTCCGCCGAGCACCGATCCGACACTGTCCGCGACCGCGAGATCGCGGGTGAGCAGCGCCACCTCGACACCGTCTACCAGCGGTTGGAGGAGAAGCTGGCCGAGGCGGAGTACATCCTGGAGGACGCCGCCAAGCGGGTGCAGGTCGGCACGCCCGGCGCGCTCGCCGAGCGGGACGCGCAGGTGTACCGGGCCGGGGCCCACCTGCAGCGGTTGAACAACGAGTTCGAGGACTTCCTCTTCGGGCGGATCGACCTCCAGCAGGCCGACGCGCCGGAGGAGCACGGGATCCCGTCCCAGACGCCGCTGGACCCGGCGGACCCGGCCGTCGCCGAGAGCCTGCACATCGGGCGCCTGGGCGTGCTGGACGCCGAGTTCGGCCCGCTGGTGATCGACTGGCGGGCCCCGGCGGCGGCGCCGTTCTACCGGGCGACGCCGCTGGAGCCGGGCCGGGTGATCCGGCGCCGGGTGATCCGGTCGAAGGGCCGGAAGGTGATGGGCGTCGAGGACGACCTGCTCCGTCCCGACCTGGCGCCGACGCTGGGCGGCGAGGAGCTGGCGGTGGTCGGCGACGGCGCGCTGATGGCGACGCTGGGCCGGGCCCGCGGCCACTCGATGCGCGACATCGTCTCGTCCATCCAGAAGGAGCAGGACGAGGTGATCAGGGCCGCCGCCGCGGGCGCGACCCTGGTGACCGGCGGCCCCGGCACCGGGAAGACCGCGGTGGCGCTGCACCGGGCCGCGTTCCTGCTGTACCAGGACCGCCGCCGGTACGCGGGCGGCATCCTGGTGGTCAGCCCGACCGCGCTGCTGGTGTCGTACACCGAGGGCGTGCTGCCGTCGCTGGGCGAGGAGGGCCAGGTGGCGATCCGCGCGGTCGGCAGCCTGGTGGACGGGATCGAGGCGTCCCGGTACGACAGCCCGGAGACCGCCCGGATCAAGGGCTCGGCGCGGATGGTGCAGCTGCTGCGCCGGGCCGCCCGGGCGGCCCTGGAGCTGGGCGCGCCGACCGAGCTGAAGGTGTTCGCCCGGGGCCGGGCGCTGCGGCTGGACGCGGGCCGGCTGAAGGCGGTGCGCGGCAACGTGGTGGGCGGCGGCGGCACGCCGCTGAACCTGCTGCGCCCGCGGGCCCGCCGCCTGCTGCTGGACGCGCTGTGGTCGGAGGCGGTGCGCGACCTGCCGAAGCCGGCCACGTACGCGGAGCGCGAGCAGCGCCAGGAGGAGCGCGAGTCCTTCGACGAGTACGTGTCCGACGAGGCCCCGTTCCTGGACTTCCTGGACGCCTGGTGGCCCGCGGTGACCCCGCGCCGGGTGCTGGCCACCCTGAAGCAGCACCGGCACACCAACCGGATCGCCCGCCGCGCGGTCACCCCGGAGGAGTCCCGGCTGCTCGCCGCGTCCTGGCGGCACCTGGACGAGCGCGGCGCGGGCGGCCTGTCCGCGCACGACGTGGCGCTGGTGGACGAGCTGCAGGTGCTGCTCGGCGAACCGGCCCGCCCGAAGGTGCGCGAGGTGGACGCGGTGGACCTGCTGACCGGCCTGGACGAGGTCACCACGTACGGCGAGCGGGCGTACCGCCAGCGCGAGCGCGACCGCGTCCCGGAGGAGCGGCGCGAGTACGCGCACGTGATCGTGGACGAGGCGCAGGACCTCACCCCGATGCAGTGGCGGATGATCGGGCGCCGCTCCCGGATGGCGACCTGGACGATCGTCGGCGACCCGGCGCAGTCCTCCTGGCCGTTCCCGCAGGAGGCGCAGGCGGCGATGGACGAGGTGCTGGCGGGCAAGCCGCGCCGCCGGCACACGCTGACCGTGAACTACCGCAACCCGGCGGAGATCGCCGAGGTGGCGGCGAAGGTGCTGGAGCTGGCCGCCCCGGGCACCCCCTCGCCGACCGCGGTGCGGGCCACCGGCGCGCACCCGCGGTTCGCGGCGGTCCGCGAGCCGTCGGCGGCGGCGTTCGGCGCGGCCGCCCGGGCGGAGCTGGAGCGGCTGCTGGGCGAGGTGGACGGCACCGTCGCGGTGGTGGTCCCGATGGACCGCCGGGCCGAGGCGGCGGGCTGGACCGCCGGGCTGGGCGACCGGGTGGTGGCGCTGGGCAGCCTGGAGGCGAAGGGCCTGGAGTACGACGCCACCGTGGTGGCCGACCCGACCGGCATCGCGGGGGAGTCGGAGGCGGGCCTGCGGGTGCTGTACGTGGCGCTGACCCGGGCCACCCAGCGGCTGACGGTGCTCTCCGGCCCGGACGACCTGCCGGACGCCGCGGGCGTCCCCGCGCTGCTGAAGTAGCGGCGGGAAGCACGGAGGCCCCCCACCCGCGGGTGGGGGGCCTCCGTCACGTTGAACACCGACCCGCCATGCTCGCCTCGCGGCAAGTGGTCCCTCGAAGGGACGAAGGTTGGGCCCGGGGGCTTGGATCGAGCCGGTGCCGTTCCAATGTAACGCATCTGCGCGGACGGGCAAGGAGAACGAGGTCCGGGCCGGTCGGTTTGTCGGATCCGCACACTCAACGCACGTTATTTCTGGCGGGCCCTTGGTCGGTGCGACCATCGAGGTCTAGCATGCCGAGCGGCATGAACTTCAACAATTTGTTGATTCAGGAAGAAGGAACGTCGATGGCGACGGTGCCCAGTGTCTCGAACTCGATCACTGTCCGGTTGGAGGTCCCGGCCACCGGCAACGCGGTGAGCTCGATCACCACCGCGGTGGAGTCCTCCGGCGGTTCGGTCACCGGTCTCGACGTCACGGCCTCCGGCCTCGAAGCGCTGCGGATCGACGTCACCGTGGCGGCGTCCTCGGTCGGGCACGGCCAGGAGATCGTCGAGAAGCTGCGCACCATCGACGGCGTGAGCATCGGCAAGGTCTCCGACCGCACCTTCCTGATGCACCTCGGCGGCAAGATCGAGATGTCCTCGAAGCTGCCGATCCGCAACCGCGACGACCTGAGCATGATCTACACCCCCGGCGTGGCCCGGGTCTGCATGGCGATCGCCGAGAACCCGGAGGACGCCCGCCGGCTGACCATCAAGCGCAACAGCGTCGCGGTGGTCACCGACGGCTCCGCGGTGCTGGGCCTGGGCAACATCGGCCCGAAGGCCGCGCTGCCGGTGATGGAGGGCAAGGCGGCGCTGTTCAAGCGGTTCGCGGGCATCGACGCCTGGCCGCTGTGCCTGGACACCCAGGACGCCGACGAGATCGTGGCGATCGTCAAGGCGATCGCCCCGGGCTTCGCGGGCATCAACCTGGAGGACATCTCGGCGCCGCGCTGCTTCGAGATCGAGGCCCGGCTGCGCGAGGCGCTGGACATCCCGGTCTTCCACGACGACCAGCACGGCACCGCGATCGTGGTGCTGGCCGCGCTGACCAACGCGCTGAAGGTGGTCGGCAAGGAGATCGGCGAGATCCGGGTGGTGATGAGCGGCGCCGGCGCCGCGGGCACCGCGATCCTCAAGCTGCTGATGGCGGCCGGCGTCGCGCACGCCACCGTGGCGGACGTCCGCGGCGTGGTCCACGAGGGCCGCGACGACCTGGACGGCAGCCTGCGCTGGATCGCCGAGAACACCAACCGCTCCGGCCGCACCGGCACCCTCAAGGACGCGGTGGCCGACGCCGACGTGTTCATCGGCGTCTCCGCCCCGAACGTGCTGGACGGCGACGACCTGGCCACCATGGCCAAGGACGCGGTCGTCTTCGCGCTGGCCAACCCCGACCCGGAGGTCGACCCGGCGGTGGCCCGGCAGACCGCCGCGGTGGTCGCCACCGGCCGCAGCGACTTCCCCAACCAGATCAACAACGTGCTGGTCTTCCCGGGCGTCTTCCGCGGCCTGCTGGACGCGCAGAGCGCCAGCGTGGACACCGAGATGATGCTGGCCGCCGCCCGGGCGCTGGCCACCACCGTCACCGACGACGAGCTGAACCCGAACTACATCATCCCCAGCGTCTTCCACCCCGGCGTGGCCAAGACCGTCGCCGCCGCCGTCCGGGACGCCGCGCTGGCGGCCCGCGGCGACGCCGAGGCGGCCCCGGAGCGGCCCACCCCGGGCATCGTCGGGACGCTCGACACCGGTGCTTTCCCGGCCGTTCGGCTCTGAGCTCGGCGGCTCCGGCGCCCCCGCCGCGCGCGGGGGCGCCGGAGCCCTTGCGACACAAGGGCAAGGGGCGTGTTTGGGCTTGTCGGTGCCAGGGCGTACGGTAGCCCTGCGGCGGGGAGGCGTGTCCGACAAGTACGGTACGTCCCCGGTCGCGACACGGCGTGTCACCCCGACCGCCGCCCGCTCCGGCCGCTGCCGGAGCCGACGGAGCGTCACACCTCCGTCCGGCGGGCGCTGTTCGGGTCAACCACGCCGGTTCCCGATTGGCTTTCTCAGTGCCGGTCGGGGCAGGATTCGTACCCAGGCGGGCAGTTTGCGGCGCTTCGCGGTGCGAGCCCGGCCCCTGACCACCCCTCGCCTGAACGAGCACCGTCGCGCGGACCGGCCATGCCTCCGCGCACGGCAGAGCAACAGACCACAGGAGTACACATGAACCGCAGTGAGCTGGTGGCCGCGCTGGCCGAGCGTGCCGAGGTGACCCGCAAGGACGCCGACGCCGTGCTGGCCGCCTTCGCCGAGATCACCGGCGAGGTCGTCGCCAAGGGCGACGAGAAGGTCACCATCCCCGGTTTCCTGACCTTCGAGCGCACCCTGCGCGCCGCCCGCACCGCCCGCAACCCGCAGACCGGCGAGCCCATCCAGATCGCCGAGGGCTTCAGCGTCAAGGTGAGCGCCGGCTCGAAGCTGAAGGAAGCCGCGAAGGGCAAGTGACCCCCCGCAGCTGAACGCACCGGTGGCCCGGACCCCCTCGGGGGTCCGGGCCCCCGGCTTCTCCCGGGCCGCTCAGGCGGTCAGCTGGACCCCGGCCAGCTCGGCCAGCTCGGCCGCCGAGGGCAGCTCGATGTGCGCGCCCAGGTCGCGCAGCTTGTCCATGAAGTTCTCGTAGCCGCGGTTGATCAGGTCGATGCCGTGCACCGTGGAGGTGCCCTCGGCCGCCAGCGCCGCGATCAGGTACGAGAAGCCGCCGCGCAGGTCGGGGATGACCAGCTCGCCGCCCATCAGCTTGGACGGGCCGGAGACCACCGCGGAGTGCTTGAAGTTGCGCGCCCCGAACCGGCACGGGGTGCCGCCCAGGCACTCGCTGTAGAGCTGGATGTGCGCGCCCATCTGGTTCAGCGCCCCGGTGAAGCCCAGACGCGACTCGTACACCGTCTCGTGCACGATGGACAGGCCGGTGGCCTGGGTCAGCGCCACCACCAGCGGCTGCTGCCAGTCGGTCTGGAAGCCCGGGTGCACGTCGGTCTCCAGGGCGATCGCCTTGAGCTCGCCGCCCGGGTGCCAGAACCGGATGCCCGCGTCGTCGATCTCGTAGGCGCCGCCGACCTTCCGGAAGGTGTTCAGGAAGGTCATCATCGGGATCTGCTCGGCGCCCCGGACGTAGATGTCGCCCTTGGTGGCCAGCGCCGCGCACGCCCAGGAGGCCGCCTCCAGGCGGTCCGGCAGGGCCCGGTGGGTGTAGCCGTCGAGCTCGTCCACGCCGGTGACCAGGATGGTCCGGTCGGTGCCCAGCGAGATGATCGCGCCCATCTTCTGCAGCACGCAGATCAGGTCGACGATCTCCGGCTCGATCGCGGCGTTGCGCAGCTCGGTGACGCCCTCGGCGAGCACCGCGGTCAGCAGCACCTGCTCGGTCGCGCCGACCGACGGGTAGGGCAGCTCGATCTTGGTGCCGCGCAGCCGCTGGGCGGCGACCAGGTAGGTGCCCTGCGGGTGCTTCTCGATGGTCGCGCCGAACTGGCGCAGCACCTCGAAGTGGAAGTCGACCGGCCGGCCGCCGATGTCGCAGCCGCCCAGGCCCGGGATGAAGGCGTGGCCGAGGCGGTGCAGCAGCGGGCCGCAGAACAGGATCGGGATCCGCGAGGAGCCGGCGTGCGCGTCGATGTCCGCGACGTTGGCGGCCTCCACGTGCGAGGGGTCGAGGATCAGCTCGCCGTCCTCGTCGCCGGTGCGGACGGTGACCCCGTGCAGCTGCAGCAGGCCGCGGACGACCTTGACGTCCCGGATGTCCGGCACGTTGCGCAGTCTGCTGGGGCCCTGGCCGAGCAGCGCGGCGACCATGGCCTTGGGGACCAGGTTCTTGGCGCCGCGGATCTGGATCTCGCCTTCGAGCGGGTTACCGCCGTGGACCAGCAGGACGTCGTCGGTCATCGTTCTCGCAATCCGGGTGCGCAGGAGGTTTTCGGCTGCGGAGTTGGGGGAAGGGCCCTTCACCACCACTAGATGGTAGGGGGTGGGCGATTGGTTCCGGTGTGCCCTAATGGTGATCATGCTGTAGGGGAGGCTCCACGGCACCGCCACTGGGCCGTACGGGTGGCTCCCGGCCGCAGCCGCCGGGTGTCCCGGGACGGCCGGTACGGGGCATGATGTCAGACATGGAAGCGGCCCCCTCGCTCACCGGGCGACTGCTCGTGGCGACGCCCGTGCTGACCGACCCGAACTTCTCCCGGTCGGTGGTCCTGCTGCTCGACCACGACGCCCAGGGGGCGCTCGGGGTGGTGCTCAACCGCCCCACGCCGGTGGACGTCGCGGCCGTGCTCGACGGCTGGGCGCCGCTGGCCGGGGCCCCGGCGGTGCTCTTCCAGGGCGGGCCGGTGGCGCTGGACTCCGCGCTGGCCGTCGCCGTCGTCCCCGGCGAGGACCACAGCGCCGCGCCGCTCGGCTGGCGCCGGGTGCACGGCGCGATCGGCCTGGTCGACCTGGAGGCGCCGCCCGAGGTGCTGGCCGGGGTGCTCGGCGGGATGCGGGTGTTCGCCGGCTACTCGGGCTGGTCCCCCGGCCAGCTGGAGGAGGAGATCGCCGAGGGCGCCTGGCACCTGGTCGACTGCGAGGCGGGGGACGTCTCCTGCGCCCAGCCGGACCGGCTCTGGCGCGAGGTGCTGCGCCGCCAGCGCGGGCCGCTGGCGATGCTCGCCACCTACCCCGACGACCCGCTGCTGAACTGAGACCGCTCGCTCCTCCCGTGGTGGCCCGGTTCCGGGCGGCCCCCATAGACTTGGCACCCATGAGCACTCTTGAGCCCGAGCGCGGTCTCGGCACCGGCACCCTGGTCGAGCCCGTCCCGCAGACTTCGCACGGGGACGGCGACCACGAGCGCTTCGCCCACTACGTCCAGAAGGACAAGATCATGGAGAGCGCGCTCTCCGGGTCCCCCGTGGTGGCGCTGTGCGGCAAGGTCTGGGTGCCCGGGCGGGACCCGAAGAAGTACCCGGTCTGCCCGATGTGCAAGGAGATCTTCGACGGGCTGAACAACCCCGGCGGGGACGACAAGAAGGACTGACCTCCGGTCACCTGCGCAAACACCCCCCAACTGGTCTATGCCAATCGGGGCGGTCCGGGGCAGGATGGGGCACATGGACCTCATCCCCGCCCCGTCGCACGTCCAGACCCGCACCGACGCGCCGCCCTTCGTCCTGCACGCCGGCTCCCGGATCGCCGCCGCCCCCGGCACCGCGGCCGTCGCCCGTCGGCTGCGCGCCGAACTCTCCGCCGCCACCGGCTTCGACCTGGACCCGGCCCCGGCCGGCGAGGCCGGCGACCTGGTGCTGGAACTCGACGCCGCGCTCGGTGCCGAGGAGTACCGGCTGGAGGCCGACGCCACCGCCGTCCGACTCACCGGCGGCAGCACCGCGGGCCTCGCGCACGCCGCGCAGACCCTGCGCCAGCTGCTCGGCCCCGACGCGTACCGCAGCGCCCCGCTGCCCGGCGCCGACTGGACGGTGCCCGCGGTGGAGGTCCGCGACGCGCCCCGGTTCGGCTGGCGCGGCGCCATGCTCGACGTCGCCCGGCACTTCATGCCCAAGGCCGGGGTGCTGCGCTTCATCGACCAGCTCGCCGCGCACAAGCTCAACGTCCTGCACTTCCACCTGACCGACGACCAGGGCTGGCGGATCGAGGTCAAGCGCTACCCGAAGCTCACCGAGGTCGGCGGCTGGCGCGAGCGCTCGATGGTCGGCTACCGGGCCGGCGGGCGGCGCGACGACCAGCCGCACGGCGGCTACTACACCCAGGACGACCTGCGCGAGATCGTCGCGTACGCGGCCGCCCGGCACATCACCGTCGTCCCCGAGATCGACCTGCCCGGCCACAACCAGGCCGCCATCGCCGCCTACCCCGAGCTCGGCAACACCGACGTGGTCGACACCGCCGCGCTCGGCACCTGGACCGACTGGGGCGTCAGCGAGAACATCCTGAACCCCTCCGAGGCCACCCTGCGCTTCTACGAGGGCGTGCTGGAGGAGCTGCTGGAGATCTTCCCCTCCACCTTCGTCCACCTCGGCGGCGACGAGTGCCCCAAGGACCAGTGGAAGGCCAGCCCCGCCGCGCAGGCCCGGATCGCCGAACTCGGCCTGAAGGACGAGTTCGAGCTGCAGAGCCACGTCATCCGGCACTTCGACCGCTGGCTGGCCGAGCGCGGCCGCCGACTGATCGGCTGGGACGAGATCCTGGAGGGCGGGCTCGCCCCCGGCGCGGCGGTGTCGTCCTGGCGCGGCTACGACGGCGGGATCGCCGCCGCCAACGCCGGGCACGACGTGGTGATGTGCCCCGAGCAGCACGTCTACCTCGACCACCGGCAGGCCGACGGCGAGGACGAGCCGGTCCCGGTCGGCTGGGTGCGCACCCTGGAGGACGTCTACCGCTTCGAGCCCGTCCCGCCGCAGCTCGACGAGGCCGCCGCCGCGCACGTCATCGGCACCCAGGCGAACCTGTGGACCGAGTTCATGTACAGCGGCCGGGACGTCGACTACAAGGCGTTCCCCCGGCTGGCCGCGTTCGCCGAGGTCGCCTGGTCCGACCTGCCGCGCGACCCGGACGCGCGCGACTGGGCCGGCTTCGAGCGCCGGATGGCCGGCCACTACCCGCGGCTGGACGCCCTCGGCATCGAGTACCGCCGCCCGGAGGGCCCGCGCCCCTGGCAGCGCAAGCCCGGCGTCGTCGGCCGCCCGCTGGCCGGGAAGCCCGGACCGTCCGGCGAGAACACCGCCCCGTGAGCCGGCGGCGCCCGTGACGCAGAGTCAGTGGCGGGGAACTCCGGGCGAGGCCCGAACGTCCTGACCAGGTGAACAACCGATCACCCGGGACACGACCTGATCGCGGCCGCGTCCGGAGTTGTCCCGAGTTGTTCGGACCTGTCCGCGACCCGGGAAATGATCAGCGGTCTTTGTGTGCCAGAGTTGCCCAACCCGCACCGATCGCCCGTACCCTACGGGCGGCAGGCCGCACTGCAAATGGAGCACGGTGGGAACCTGGTGAACCGGACGATCATGTTGCCGGCCTCGGTCGACGAGGCGGTCGAAGCGCTGGCCGTCACCCCCGGGGCGGTGCCGGTGGCGGGCGCCACCGACCTGATGGAGGCGGTCAACGCCGGGCGGCTGCGCCCCGGCGCGCTGATCGGACTCGGCCGGATCACCGAACTGCGCGGCTGGCGCTACGAGGACGGCGGCACCGCCGTCCTCGGCGCCGGACTCACCCACGCCCGGATGGACCGCCCCGACTTCGCCGCGCTCATCCCCGCCCTCGCCGACGCCGCCCGCACCGCCGGACCCCCGCAGGTGCGCAACGTCGGCACCCTCGGCGGCAACATCGCCACCGGCGCCCCGGCCGGCGACACCCTCCCGGTGCTCGCCGCCCTGGAGGCCACCGCCACCCTCGCCCGGCCCGGCGCCGTCCGCGACGTGCCGATCAGCCACCTGCTCACCGGACTCGACCCGCTGCGCCCCGGCGAACTCCTCACCTGGGTGCGGGTCCCGCTGCTGCACGCCCCCCAGGTCTTCCTGAAGTCCACCGGCCGCAGCGGCCCGGCCCGCGCCGCCGCCTCCGTCGCCCTCGTCCTCGACCCCGCCCGGCGCGGCGTGCGCTGCGCCGTCGGCGCCGTCGCCCCCGTCCCGCTGCGGCCGCTGGAGGCCGAGAACTGGGTGGCCGGCTGCATCGACTGGGACGCCCGCGGCGCCGACGGAGCGGTCCTGATCGACCCCGCCGCGCTCGCCGCCTTCGGCGAGTACGTGGCCGGGGCGTGCGTCCCCGAGGGCGGGGCGCACGGAGAGGGGGCGGGCGCGGACGCCGCCCGCCTGCGGCGTACCGTGGCGGTGCTGGCCCGCCGGGCACTGGGAAGGGCGCTCAAGTGACGGACGAACTGCTGAACCACCCCGGGGCGCTCATCGGCGACGTGCGCCCCACCGCCTCCTACACGCTGCGGGTCAACGGCGTCGACCGGCCCGTCACCGACGCCTGGATCGGCGAGAGCCTGCTGTACGTGCTGCGCGAGCGGCTCGGCCTGGCCGGCGCCAAGGACGGCTGCGAACAGGGCGAGTGCGGGGCCTGCACCGTCCAGGTCGACGGCCAGCTGGTCAACGGCTGCCTGGTGCCCGCCGCGCTCGCCGCCGACAGCGAGATCGGCACCGTCGAGGGCCTCTCCGGCGCGGGCGGCGCCAGCGACGTCCAGCAGGCGCTCGCCGACTCCGGCGCCGTCCAGTGCGGCTACTGCACCCCCGGCCTCGCCATGGCCGTGCACGACCTGCTGCAGCGCAACCACCGGCCCGGCGAGGTCGAGGCCCGGCAGGCGCTCTGCGGCAACCTGTGCCGCTGCACCGGCTACCGCGGCGCGCTCGCCGCCGTCCAGGCCGTCGCCGACGCCCGCGAAGCCGCCCTGGAAGCCGAACTCACCGCCGCCGAACGGGCCGCCGCCGCGGGCCCGGCCGCCGAACCCGCCCCCCGGGCCGCCGCCGAACCCCCGCACCCCGACCAGGGCGGCGAACTCCCGCTGTACGCCGACTCCGAACTCTGGCACGAGGCCGACCAGCTGATCCCCGCCCAGCCCCAGGGCGAGACCCCGCGCACCGGCGGCTACGCCTACCCGCCCACCCCGCCGCACGGCACCCCCGTCCCGGCCGACTGGCAGCACGCACCCGCCGCCGCCGACCCGTTCGGCACCGCCCCCGCGGAGCCCGCGCCCGCCGGCCCCGACCCGTTCGGCACCGCCTACCAGGACGCGGGCGCCTACGACGACACCGTCTACGCCACCGACGGCTACGGCACCCAGTACCCCGGCTACGACGCCACCCCCGCCCACGGCATCCGCCTCCCCGAGGACGAGAACGCATGACCTCCGCCACCGAGCTCCCGGCGGCCGCCCCCGCGGACCCCGAGACCGGCACCACCGGCCTCGGCACCTCCCCGCTGCGCACCGACGCCCTGCCCAAGGCACTGGGCATCTACCCGTACGCCGCCGACCTGTGGGCCGAAGGACTGCTCTGGGGCGCCGTGCTGCGCTCCCCGCACCCGCACGCCCGGATCCTCTCGGTGGACACCGCCCCCGCCCTCGCCATCCCCGGCGTGCACGCCGTGGTCACCGCCGCCGACCTGCCCGCGGGCCCCGACGGCACCCCCGACGGCGCCCCCCGCGGACCGGTCACCGCCGACCGCCCGGTGCTCGCCGCCGACGTCGTGCGCCACCACGGCGAACCCGTCGCCGCCGTCGCCGCCGACCACCCCGACACCGCCCGGCTGGCCGCCGCCGCGATCCTGGTCGAGTACGAGCCGCTGGAACCCGTCACCGACCCCGAGGCCGCCTTCCACGCCCCCCCGCTGCACCCCGACGGCAACCTGCTGCGCCACCTGCCGCTGCGCACCGGCGACCCCGACGCGACCGGCGAGGTCGTCATCGAGGGCCTCTACCAGGTCGGCCGGCAGGACCCGGCCCCGATCGGCGCCGAAGCCGGCCTCGCCGTGCCCCGCCCCGACGGCGGCGTCGAACTGCACCTGTCCTCCACCGACCCGCACGGCGACCGCGACCGCACCGCCGCCTGCCTCGGCATCGACCCCGACCGGGTCCGGCTCGTCGTCACCGGCGTCCCCGGCGCCACCACCGACCGCGAGGACCTCTCCTTCCTGGTCACCATGGCCTTGCTCGCGCTGCGCACCGGCCGGCCGGTCAAGATGGCCCTCACCCGCGCCGAGTCCTTCCAGGCCCACACCACCCGGCACCCCGCCCTGCTCCGCTACCGCCACCACGCCGACGCCGACGGCCGGCTGGTCAAGGTCGAGGCGCAGATCCTGCTCGACGGCGGCGCCTACGCCGACGTCTCCGCCGAGGCGCTGGCCTCCGCCGTCGCCTTCTCGGTCGGCCCCTACACCTGCCCCAACGTCTTCGTCGACGCCTGGGCGGTGCGCACCAACAACCCGCCGGCCGGCCGGATGCGCGGCGAGGGCGCCCTGCAGACCTGCTTCGCGTACGAGTCCCAGCTCGACCAGCTCGCCAAGCAGCTCGGCCTCGACCCGCTGGAGGTCCGCCGCCGCAACGCCATGACCACCGGCGACCCGCTGCCCACCGGCCAGGCCGTCACCTGCCCCGCCCCCGTCGAGGCCCTGCTCGACGCGCTCGACACCACTCCGCTGCCCGCCCTCCCGCTCGACGACCCCCAGGCCGACTGGCTGCTGCCCGGCGGCCCCGGCGGCGCGGGCGACCCCGCCGCGGTGCGGCGCGGCATCGGCTACGCGGTGGGCATGGTGCACATGCTCGGCGCCGAGGGCGAGGACGAGGTCGCCACCGCGACCGTCCGGGTCTCCGGCGACCACGCCACCGTGATCTGCGCGGCCGTCGACTCCGGCCAGGGCTTCGCCACCCTGGCCCGGCAGATCGTCCAGTCGGTGCTCGGCGTCAGCGAGGTCTACATCGCGCCCGTCGACTCCGACCAGTCCGCGGCCGGCCCGTCCGCCCGCGGCCGGCACACCTGGGTCTCCGGCGGCGCCGTCGAACGGGCCGCGCTGATGGTCCGCCACCAGATGCTGCAGCCGATCGCCGCCGACTTCGGCATGTCCGTCGAACTGCTCACCATCAACGACGGGAAGATCACCTCGTACGACGGCGTGCTCGGCATGCCGGTCGGCGAGGCGCTGGAGGGCCGCGAGCTCTGGGCCACCGCCCAGTGCCGCCCGCACCCCACCGAACCGCTCGACCCCGAGACCGGGCAGGGCGACGCCTTCGTCTCCATCGCGTTCTGCGCGATGCGCGCCGTCGTCGACGTCGACATCGAACTCGGCGCGGTCCGGGTCGTCGACGTCACCGTCGCCCAGGACGTCGGCCGGGCCCTCAACCCCCGGCAGATCGAGGACCGGATCGAGGGCGCCGTCGCCCAGGGCGTCGGACTCGCCCTGCTGGAGAACCTGCGCACCGAGGGCGGCGTCCCGGTCAACGCCTCGCTCACCGGCTACCGGCTGCCCACCGCGCTCGACACCCCCGACGTCCGGATCGCCGCCCTGCTGGAGGAGCGCGACGTGGTCGCCCCCTTCGGCGCCAAGGCCGTCAGCGCGGTGCCCGCCGTGGTCGCCCCCGCCGCGGTCGCGGCCGCGGTCCGGGCCGCCACCGGACTGCCGGTCGGCCGGCTGCCGATCCCGCCGGAGGACGCCACCGTCCTGGCCTGACGGTCGGCCGAGCGTCAACCCGGCCTCCCCGCAGGCAGATCGGGCCCCGGGCGGCACCCGTCAGCGCAGGCCCTGCACGGTCGAGCGGACGTGCGCCGCCCAGGCCGACTGGAACTCCTCCACGGGCTGCCCGGTCGCCGCGGTGATCTGCTGCTCGTACTCCTCCGGCCGGGTGTACTGCCCCGCCACGAACCCGCAGACCTTGGCGTCGCCGTACTTCGACGCCATGTAGCGCAGCGCGTCGGCGGCCAGCGTGTAGTTCGCGGAGCGCCGGGCGGCGTCGTAGGAGTAGAAGGAGCTCCGCTCGCCGGGCGGCAGCTTCCCGTCGAAGGGGACCTGCTTCAGGACGGCCAGGTCCTGGCGGGCCCGGTCCTCCTTGCCGCGCAGCGCCATGTACTCGGCGAAGCCCTCGGAGACCCAGGCCTTCCGGGTGTCCGTCGTGCTGCTCTCGCTCCAGGAGGTCAGGGTGGCGACGATCGCGTGCGCCATCTCGTGCCGGCCGATGTTCGTCACGCCCTCCTGCCACTGCTTGCCCGTGAAGCGGCCGTCGGTGGTGTCCATCACGATCCGGCTGCCGCCGATCACCGTCAGATCCGGGTCGGACTCCGGTGGGGAATCGGCCCAGAACCCCATGTTGACGCCGGCCTCCAGGCTGTCGTTCGGCCGCCCGTCACCGTGGTACAGCTTGTTGTAGACGTCCCGGCTCCTCTCCAGCACCACGAAGAAGCCCGCCGCCGCCGCGGTCTTGCCGGTCGGCGCCGGCGCGCACTTCCGCCAGGCCGCGAGGTCGTCCGCCGCCGCCCGGGCCATGACGTCCACGTCCCGGTTCAGCTCGGCTTCCTGGGCCTTGTCGGACATCGCCACCAGGTGGTCCCGGACCTGCACGGACAGTTCGTCGTACAGGTCCCACGGAGCCGGGTAGTAACCGTCGTCCATGGTCTTGCCCTCGCCGTTCGTGGTGCCGCCGACCTCGGTGATCACCTCCGCGCCGTCGGCGATCGCCGCCTCCGTGGGAGCCTTCCCGCTCGACGTCGAGTCGGGGCCCAGCACCTTCCACTCGTAGCGCTCCGCGATCGGATAGCTGTCCACCCCCTTCACCTGGTGCACGAACTTCACCGACAGCCGCCCGTCCCGCACCAGGCCGCTCTCCCAACTGGCCTTCTCCCACGGGATCTTGACCAGGTTGCGGAACACCTTCCGCTGCTTCTCCTTGGTCGGCCCCGCCGCGAACTGCTTGACGAACGCCTCCTCGTCCTTCGCCGCCAGCGCCTGCGTCAGCCCCTCCGTCACCTTCACCCACGGCTCGGCACCCGACTTCAACGCCTCCATCCGCGGCTGCCGCCCGATCGTGCGCAGCAGCACCACACCACCCACCCCGGCCCCCAGCAGCAGGACCACCACCACCCCCAGGCAGGCCAGCTTCCGCCCCGCCCCACCCCGCCGGGGCGGCGGCCGCAGACCCGGCTGCTCCCCGTAGGGCGGGAACTGCTGCGCCGGATACGGCTGTTGGACGTACGGCTGTTGGGCGTACGGCTGCTGCGGATACCCCGGCTGCGGGAAGGGCGGCTGCGGAAAAGGCGGCGCCGGATGCCCCGGATCGGGCACGCCGGGCGGCGGCGGGTACGTCACAAGATCCCCCCTGGATGGATGACGCGCCATTCATAGCACAGCGCCCCACCAGCCCCACCGGCCGCTTTCCGCACCACGGCCGGGCCGTGTGTGAGCGATACGATCCTTCCGCCGGGCGTCCCTGGGGAGAGGACGGCCGCACCGGGACGAAACGGGGGACACACCCCGATGAAGACCGACCCGCCCACTAACGCACCCGGCCCGAGAACCCTGGCGGCAACCCTGCTCTCGGCCCTGCTGCTGACCCTCGCAGAACCAGAAGGTCTGGTCGAAGTCGAACCACGGCCCCGAACTCCTGCTGACGGCACCGGGCGGGGACATCGTGACGGCCGCGCCCACGAGCACGGGTCCCTGCAGCAACTCGTACTGCATCGCCAGCGGCACTTCGGACGCCACCGCGTACGTTTCCGCCGCGGCGGCGCTGGTGTTCGCCAAGTACCCGGAACTGACGCCGGGCCAGGTCGCGGAGCGGTTGGTGAAGACGGCCGCCGCTCCTGCCGGAGCGTCCCAACTCCCGTGCCTCCGCTACGGATACGGTGTCGTGCGACCGTACGAGGCCCTGACCGCGAACGTTCCGGCAGGGTCGCCCCAGGGGCCGCCGGCCGCCGGCGCCGGGACGGGAGCGACTCCGTCCGTGACCGTCGGGACGCCGGGGGATTCGGGCAGCGGCGCCGGTACCGGCTCGGGCGGGTTGTCCTCCCCGGGAGCGGTGTCGGGCATCAAGCAGCCCTTGTCGGGGTCGTCCTCGCCGCTGATCGTGGGTGCCACCGGCGCCCTGGCGGTGCTGCTCGTCGTGGTCGTCGCGCTCACGGTGGCGAACGGCCGGAAGCGGCGCCGACCGCGCAGCAACAGCAGCCGTACAGGCCGCCGCAGCAGACGCCTCCTCTGCCTCCCTATCAGGGCGGCGGTAGGCAGTAGGCCGTGCTCCGGTGAAATGTAGTGGCCCCGTCACAGGGTGCCGTGGTGGAACGGAAGGCGAACGATACGATCGGACCGTCCCGCGTTCCGGGGGCGTTGCTAGGGCGAACGGGCTGTCGACTGACGGGGTGTTTGATGAGGCTGACCAGACTGGCGGGCGCGCTCGGCGCGACCGCGCTGACGGCGGGCACGCTGTTCGCGGGGGCGCCCACGGCGTCGGCGGACCAGGTGCGGGACGCGGAGTGGCAGAACGCCTACTTCGGCATGGACAAGGCATGGTCGGTCAGCAAGGGCGACGGCGTGATCGTCGCGTTGATCGACTCCGGTGTCGATGCCACGCACCCGGATCTCGCAGGGTCGGTGCTGCCCGGGTACGACCAGAGCGGCAGGGGCGCGAACACCAACCCCACCGAGTTTCACGGGACCGTGATGGCGAGCCTCATCGCCGGACACGGTCACGGGACGGGGGAAGGAATCATGGGTATCGCGCCGGAGGCGAAGATCCTCCCGATCTACAAGGGCACGGCGAGCGGGGCCGATATGGTTCCGGCCGGCATCAAGTGGGCGGTCGACCAAGGTGCCAAGGTCATCAACCTCTCGCTGGCCGGCGCGGGCAGGCCGGGAAGCGATGCGAAGCTGACCGACGCGGTGGCGTACGCGGCGCAGCACGACGTGCTGCTCATCGCGGGTACGGGGAACGACGGAATCGCGGTCGCCAGTCCGGCGAACGAGCCGGGTGTGCTCGCGGTCGGGGCCGTCGACAAGGCGGAGACGGTCTGGGAGAGGTCGAACTACGGCTCCCAGGTGTTGATCACAGCACCGGGTACGGACATCGTCGGGGCCGGTACGTGCTCCGGTAGCCATTACTGCGTTGCTGATGGTACGTCGAACTCGACGGCGCTGGTCTCCGGTGCGGCGGCGTTGGTGCGGGCGAAGTTCCCGAACCTGACGGCGGGTCAGGTGGCGGAGCGGTTGGTCAAGTCGGCGAAGGTGCCAGGCGCTTTGCAGGGGGCGAAGCTGCCCGATCAGCACTACGGGTACGGGATCCTGTCGCCGTACGACGCGCTGACCAAGAACATCCCCACCGGCTCCAAGCAGGGGCCGCTGGGTGGCCCTTACGCGAAGGCGTCGGGCGGAGGCGGTGAGGCCACTTCCGCCGCCACCTCGGGAGCCGGCGCCGGTTCTGGGGACAGCGGGGCCGGAACGGGGAACGGGGATTCCGGGCTGCAGGAGATGGCCAAGGACGACGGGCCCGGAGCCGGACTGCTCATCGCGGCTGGCGGTGCTGTCGTCGTGGTGCTTGCGGTGATCGTGATCGTTGTCCTGGCGGCGAAGAGCCGCCGTCGCTCGGCAGCCGTTCCGATGCAGGGGCAGCCGCCCTACGGAGCACCGCCGAACTGGCCGGGGGGCCAGCAGCAGTACGGTCAACAGCCCGGCTACTCGCAGCAGTACGGGGGGCAGGCTCCGCCGCCGGGTTACCCGCCGCAGCCGAACTCCTACCAGAACCCGTACGGTTCGGACGGTGGCCAGTCCCAGCGTTGACGGCGTATGGGTATGCGCACCACATAAGCGATACGATCGAATGCTGCAACCAGCCTGCCCACACTGCTGGTTGGCGGGGCATTTACACGGGGAACCATCCACACTCCAGGGGGAGGAGAAGGCCGCATGGCCGACGGCTACCGCGTCAATACGGATGAGCTGGAGGCGGTCGTCAGACGACTGCGGGTCATCCAGCAGAACACGGCTCAGACCGCGGAGAAGAGCGCCTATGGGACTGAGGTTGCGGCGTCCGACTTCGGGTCCAACTTCAGTCACGCCACGGAGCTCCACCAGGCTCATGCCAGCATCCAGGGTTGGCTGACCGACACCATCAACGACCTGAACAAGTTGATCAACGACTTCGGGGACAAGGCCCACACGGTCACCAACGCCTACAAGAGCCAGGAAGCGAACAACTCGGCAGAGATGCTCAAGTACAGGCAGGAGCTGAGCTGACATGGGGCAGCGTTTCCCGGAGTACGCGAATCAGGACCTGATCCCGCTCAAGGCGATGCTCTCGCACGCACGGCCGGAGAACCTCAAGAAGGCCGCTGACCACTGGAGCACGACCAGTTCGGACCTGAGGGCCGCGGCCAGCGACCTGCAACAGGCCGTGGAGCACGCGACGGCCAACTGGGAGGGGGCTGCGGCGGACGGCTTCGTCGCCAAGGCCGGACAGATCCAGCAGAGCCTGCAGAACACGGCTGACCACGCGCTCAACACCTCGTACGCCATGGAAACCGCGTCCAGCGCCCTGCAGGAGGCCAAGACGCACATGGACAGCATCGAGGTCCCGAGCCACCTCAGCAGCGGGTGGAAGTACGTCACCGACCTCGGCGACCGCTCCGACGTGCAGTTCAAGGCGGACCTGGCCAGCGGGATGGACCGCATCAGCGCAGTCAACAAGAACCGCCACGAGCTCTCCGCGACCGAGATCCAGCACCAGTACGCCATCGGCACGATGGAGTACCTGGCCCCGCACTACCAGGACGCTATCGACGCGTTGCAGACGCCCGAAAAGGGCGTCGTCAGCGATCCCCTCAAGCCCTTTCCCGAGCCCCCGCAGAACCCCGTGAGCCCCGGCGGCCCGCCTCCCGTGGCGAAGCCGCCGGCCATGCTCCCGCCCTCGCTGCCGACGCAGCCCGGGCAGACCCTGCCCGGGCAGACGCTTCCGGGGATCCCCGGGATCACGCAGCCGGGGCAGCCCGGGCATCCGGGGGTGCCGGTGGCGCCTCCCGTGACGACGATGCCCGCGCCCGGGCCGTTGCCGCCGGTGCATTCGCCGGGGACGGGGATCGACGGGCTCGACCCGTTGCCGCCGGTGACGCCGCCGACGGGGTCCGGGGGCGGGTGGACCGGTGGGGTCGGGACGTTGCCGGGCGGTGGCACCGGGGTCGGTGGTGCCGGTGGTGGCGGTGTCGGTGGTGGTGGCGCGTACCTGCCGGGGATGGGTGGTGGCGGGTACGTGGCCGGTGGCGGCGCTCTCGGCGGTGCCGGCCGGGTGTCGGGTAGCGGGCTGACCGGTGGGACCGGCGGCGCCGGTGCGGGCCGGGCGGTCGGCGGTTCGGGTGCCGCTGGTTCGGTGGGCCGGGGCGGAGCCGGCGCGGCCGGTGGTGCCGCGGGTGCTGGCGGTACCGGTGCGGCCGGGGCCCGCGGGGCCGGCGGGATGGGCGGCGGCATGCACGGCGGCGGCGGTGCCGGTGGTGGCGCGCGCGGTGCCGGCGGCAAGAGCGGCAGCAGCGGTCTGGTGCGCAAGGCCGGCGGCACGGTGGGCGGGGCCAAGGCCGGCGGTGCCGGTGGGCGGGCGTTCAGCGAGGGCGGGTCGGGCATCGGGAAGGGGCGGGCCGGGCAGGCGGGCGCGTCCGGGATGCACGGCGGCAGCGGTGGCGCCGGCGGCAAGAAGAAGAACCAGGGACACCGCCCCGACTACCTGGTCGAGGACGAGGACACCTGGCGCGGTGGCGAGGCGAACCCCGGCGTCATCGAGTGATCGAGTGATCGGGTAGGTGCGCCGACGTGGTGCCGGGCGGGCGCCGGCGGTGGTCCTGGGGACCGCCGCCGGCGCCCGCCGCCGTTCCGGCCCGCGTCTCCGTCAGTCGGGAACGCGGCCGGGAACCCGTGCCGGAAATGCGGACGGAAAAGAAAAGGGCAGCGGAATTCACCGGGCGCCCGTCCTGCAGATAAAGGGCGACCGGTGAATTCCGGGTGGAGACCATGACGGGAATCGAACCCGTGTAAACCGTTTTGCAGACGGTTCCCTGAACCACTCGGGCACATGGTCATGAGTGGGGCCGGATGCGGCGGCGGGCGTCAACGGGCCCGCGGGGAGGGGCGGCTGGGGCTGAGGCTGGGACTCAGGCGCAACAGCGGCAACGACAGGAACACGCGCAGCCGGGACAGGGGGCACAGGTGCGGGGCGCTGCGAGGGCCACCGTCTTCCTGTTCATCGCCATCTCCTGTCGCGGTACGGGCTGCGCCGGTCTGTTCCGGTGAATTCACTATAGCGGGCGGGAGTCGGTCGGCGTCAATATTCTCCGGCGAATCGCCGGAGAATTCCGGTTGCCGGCGCTGTGCTACCTTCGAAGTGCGGCGGCCCTTCGGGGTCGTCCCGGACGAGGTGCGTCGTACCCGGCACGACAAGACGACGCGGTAGGTGGTTCGACTACTGCGGAGGAGTCCGTCATGGCCTGGGTGGTTCTGATCGTCGCCGGAGTGCTGGAGACCGTGTGGGCGGTGGCACTGGAGGCGTCCAAGGGGTTCTCGCGACCGGTGTCGACCGCGGTGTTCGCGGTGGCGCTGGCGCTGTCGATGGGCGGCCTGGCGTACGCGATGCGGACGATCCCGCTGGGGACGGGGTACGCGGTGTGGGTGGGCATCGGCGCGGTGGGCACCGCGGTGTACGGGATGGTGGCGATGGGGGACGCGGTGAGCGTCGCCCGGATCACCTGCCTGGTGCTGATCCTGTCCGGGGTGGTCGGGCTCAAGGTGCTGCACTGAGCCGGCCGCCACTGCTGCCGCTGCTGCGCTCGCGGGGGCCGCGGGCCTGGTCCTAGGGCGGACGGCCGAGGTGCCGTTCCGCCTGCAGGTCAGGATCGAAATGCGCTGACGGCACTTACCATGTCGTGGTGACCAGCACCTCCCCGGCCGAAACGGCGGCACCCACCACCCGTTCCCTCCCCGACGACGACGGCACCGGCGGGGTGCTCAGCGGCCCCTGGCGGGCGCTCACCCTGGGCATCGTGTCGGTGGTGCTGCTGCTGGCCTTCGAGGCGACGGCGGTGAACACCGCGATGCCGACGGCCGCGCAGCAGCTCGACGGCATCGGCCTGTACGCCTTCGCGTTCTCCGCGTACTTCACCACCACGCTGCTGGCGATGGTGGTCTCGGGGCAGTGGTGCGACCGCAGCGGCCCGCTGGCGCCGCTGTTCAGCGGCATCGCGGTGTTCGCCGCCGGGCTGGTGACGGCGGGCACCGCGGTGAACATGTGGATGTTCGTCGCGGGCCGGGCGGTCCAGGGGCTGGGCGGCGGTCTGGTGATCGTCGCGCTGTACGTGGTGGTCGGCCGGGCGTTCCCGGAGCGGCTGCGGCCCGCCGTGTTCGCGGCGTTCTCGGCGGCCTGGGTGCTGCCCTCGATCCTCGGCCCGGTGATCTCCGGCGCGGTCACCCAGCACCTCGGCTGGCGCTGGGTGTTCCTGGCGGTGCCGGTGCTGGTGCTGCTGCCGCTGGCGGTGATGGGGCCGGCGCTGCGTCGTTCGGAGAAGTCCCAGCCGCCGTCGCGGGCCGGGGCGTACGACTGGCGGCGCACCCGGGACGCGGCGATGGTCGCGCTCGGCGCGGCGCTGCTGCAGTACGCGGGGCAGCGGCTCGACCGCTGGGCGCCGCTGCCCGCGGTGGCGGGGCTGGCGCTGCTGGGCCCGGCGGTGCTGCGGCTGCTGCCGCGCGGCACGCTGCGGGCGGTGCGCGGGCTGCCGACGGTGATCCTGCTGCGCGGGATCGCCGCGGGCGCGTTCTTCGCGTCCGAGCTGTTCATCCCGCTGATGATGCAGACCCAGCGCGGGCTGTCGGTGACGATGGCGGGCCTGACGCTGGCGCCGGGCGGGCTGTCCTGGGCGTTCGGGTCCTGGCTGCAGGGGCGGCCGGGGGCGGAGCGGCACCGGGGGGCGCTGATCCGGATCGGGTTCGTGGGGACGGCGGTGGCGGTCGGCGGGGCGGCGCTGGTGCTGTTCCCGGCGGTGCCGGTGTGGGTGACGGCGGCGTTCTGGGCGGTCGGCGGCGCCGGGATGGGCCTGGCGATCGCCAGCATCAGCGTGCTGATGATGAAGCTGTCGAAGCCGGAGGAGACCGGCGGGAACTCGGCGGCCCTGCAGCTCAGCGACGCGCTGGGCAACGTGCTGCTGACCGGCCTGGCCGGGGTGCTGTTCGCGGCCCTGGGCGGCGGCGCGGTGGGTGCGCCGGCCCACGGCGCGGACGGCGGGTCGGCGCTGCCGGCGGGGGCGTTCGCCGCGGTGTTCCTGACCATGCCGGTGGTCGCGCTGGTCGGCGCGGCGCTGTCGGGCCGGGCGACGGCGAAGGCCGGCGCCTGACGGAGCGGTGCCCGACGTACGGCACCCGGCGAACGGCTCCGGCCGGGCCGCGCCCCGGTTACGGGGACCGCGACCCGGCCGGAGCCGTTGGCAGTGAGGGCAGTGGAGGGCTTACTTGCCGCCCGCCACCACCGGGACGGACGGGGAGGCCGCGCCCCCGGCGGGGGTGCCGGCGCCGCCGAGGTAGGCGTTCCAGCCCTCCTTCGGGGCCTGGCCCGGGGGGAGGGCCTGGAGCTTCTTGAGGACCCCCGGGTCCTGCGCCTCCAGCCACTCGACGAGCTGCCGGAAGGAGACCATCCGGACCTCGGGCTTGTCGGCGATCTGCTTGAGGGTCTCCTCGACGGCGTTCATGTAGATGCCGCCGTTCCACTGCTCGAAGTGGTTGCCGATGATGAACGGCGCCCGGTTGCCGTTGTAGGCGCGGTCGAAGCCGGCCAGGTAGGAGTCGCGGGCCTGCGTCTGCCAGAACGCCTGCCGGCCCGGGTCGCCCTTGGTGTTGTCGCCGGACTGGTTGTACATGATGTTGTAGTCCATCGAGAGCACCTGGAAGCTGTGCCCGGGGAACGGGATGGACTGCAGCGGCATGTCCCACAGCGCGCCGCCGGCGAACTTCTGCGGCCACATCTGCAGGCCGCCGGGGCCCGAGCTGTCGTACTTCCAGCCGCGCTTGACGGCGGTGGGGAGCAGGCCGCGCTGGCCCTCCAGGCAGGGGGTGCGGCCGCCGATCAGTTCCTTGCGGTAGTCGAAGGGCAGCGCGGGCAGGTCGGTGTTGCCGGTGTTGGTGCGCCAGTTCATCACGAAGTCCATGGCCTGCTGGATCTCGCTGTCCCAGTCCTCGGGGGACCACTTGCCGCCGCCGTTGGCGCCGCAGAAGTGGCCGTTGAAGTGGGTGCCGATCTCGTGGCCCTCCAGCCAGGCCGCGCTGACCTGCTCGATGGTGGCGCGGATGTGCTGGTCGCTGAGGTAGCCGATGTCGGAGGCGCCGATAGAGTGCTGCGGCGGGTGGTACAGGGTCTTCTTCGACTCGGGCAGCGTGTAGATGCCGCTGAGGAAGAAGGTCATGGTGGCGTCGTGGTCCTTGGCGAGCTTGCGGAACCGGCTGAACAGCTGGTTGTCGAGCTCGCCCGCGCCGTCCCAGGAGAAGACCACGAACTGCGGGGGCCGCTGGCCGGCCTCCAGCGGGACGGCCTGCGGCTGGTTGGGCTGCGGGCCGGTGTCGGAGGTGGAGCCGTCGCCGATCAGGGCGGCGGGGGGCTTGGGGACGGCGCTGGGGCTGCCGCCCGCGGCGAGGCCGTCGGCCTGTGCGGGCGGGGCGGAGCCCCCGTTCCCGGAGGAGCTAGCGCAGCCGGCGGCGAGGGTGGCGGCGGTCGCCGCACCGGCGGCCAGCAGCGTCCTGCGGGAGAGGGCGTCCATGTCTCACATCCGTTCACCAGGGAGTAAGGGGAAGTCACCGGCCGGATGAACGGTCCATCGGATGGAATGGAGAGATGCGTCGTCCGGGGGAGTCGGCCTCAGCATGGCACGCGTCCGCACGCCGCGCCGGTAAGCACGGCCCGGGTACGGATGACCGGGGGACGCCGCGCCGAAACGCTCACCTGTTCGGCCCACCGGGCCGGGGCGGCGGCGCCGGCGGGGAGTTGACTTGACGTCAGCCGCCCCGGCGCCCGGGCCCGCGACCCCCGCGGGGCACGGACCCGCGCCACCCGGACGGCACCGACCCGCGACACCCGGACACGGAGGTCCCACCCGCCGATGTGGCAACCGCTGATCGACGCCTACCGACACCGGATCGTCGACACCGGACGGGAGCCGCTGTTCCTGCTGCTGCTCGGCCTGGTGCTGTCGTTCCTGTTCATCCGGCTCAGCACCCGGATGATCCGGGCCCGGGTCCGCTGGTGGCCCGGCAACGTCTCCCCGGGCGGGCTGCACATCCACCACGTGGTGTTCGGCCAGGCCCTGCTGCTGGTGTGCGGGGTGGCCGCGTTCGCGGTGCGCGGCGACGGCGGCTCCTGGTGGAACCTGCTGGGCTTCGGGTTCGGCGTCGGCGCGGGCCTGGTGCTGGACGAGTTCGCGCTGGTCCTGCACCTCAAGGACGTCTACTGGTCGACCCAGGGCCGCACCTCGGTGGACGCCGTGGTGTTCGCCGTCGCCGTGATCGGGCTGCTGCTGATCGGCGAACTCCCGCTCGGCGGCTTCGTCCGCGACCCCGACGGGCCGACCCTGGCCGGGGCGGCCGTGCTGCTGGTGCTGGTGCTGGTCAGCCTGCTCAAGGGCAAGACCTGGACGGGGCTGCTGGGCATCATGCTCTGGCCGCTCGCCCTGGTCGGCGCCGTCCGGCTGGCCCGCCCGGCCAGCCCGTGGGCCCGCTGGCGCTACCGCTCCCGCCCCCGCCGGCTGGCCCGCGCCGAGCGCCGGGAGGACCGGATCCACCGCCGGCTGGTCACCGCCAAGACCGCCGCGTACGACCTGGTGGCCGGCACCCCCGACGCCGACCCGGAACCCGCCGCGGCCCCCGGGCCCGCACCGGTCGAGGCGCCCCCCGGGCCCGCACCGGCCGGGGCGCCCGCCGGGGCACCCGCCGAGCCGCCGCCCGCGCGCCCGCCCGCGCCCTGGCGGCTGCGCTGCGCCCGGCTGGCCCGCTGGTACCTGCTGGCCGCCACCCTGCTGGACCTGCTCGGCGCCCTGGTCGCCCCGTTCCGGGCCCAGGTCGAACGGGCCGACCGGGGCGAGTACTTCACCCCGGTGCTGGTCACCTCCGGGTTCACCACCGCGCTGCTGGCCGGGCTGCTCGCCGTCATGCTCCGCCGCCGCAAGCGGGCCGCCTGGATCCTCGCGCTGGCGGTCACCGCCGCGCACACCGCCGTCTACGCGCTGGCGCTGGCCTTCCCCGAGTACCGCGCGCACCCGTTCAACTGGGTCTCCGCCGCCCTCACCCTGGCGCTGCTGCTGGCGCTGCTGGCCGCCCGCCCGGTGTTCCGGGTCCGCGGCGGCCGCGGCAACCTGCCGCTGGCCGCCGCCGTGCTGCTGCTCGGCGGGGCGCTGCTGACCGGCCTCGGCGCCCTCGCCGTCCGGCTCTGGCACACCGGCGCGCTGCCCGGCTGGGGCGAGGCCGCCCGGTACGCGGTGCTGCGGCTGGTCACCGTCTCCGGCGTGGTCGAGGTCACCGGCGTGGACGTGCCGGGCTGGCTCGACCTCGGCCTCAACCTGCTGGCCACCGCCCTGCTGCTGCTCACCCTGCGGATCCTGCTGCGCTCCCCGCGCGGCACCGAGTGGCAGGGCCCCGAGGACGAGCGGGCGCTGCGCGCGCTGCTGGAACGGCACGGCGGACGCGACTCGCTGGGCTACTTCGCGCTGCGCCGCGACAAGTCGGTGTGCTTCTCGCCCAGCGGCCGGGCCGCCGTCGCCTACCGGGTGGTCAACGGCGTGGCGCTGGCCTCCGGCGACCCGGTCGGCGACCCGGAGGGCTGGCCGCAGGCGATCGAGGAGTGGCTGCGCCGGGCCCGCGCGCACGCCTGGATCCCCGCCGTCACCGGCGCCGGCGAGCTCGGCGGCACGGTGTACGCCCGGACGGCCGGGCTGCGCGCGCTGCACCTGGGCGACGAGGCGGTGGTCGACGCGGCCGGCTTCACCCTGGAGGGCCGGGAGGCGCGCGGCCTGCGGCAGACCTGCCACCGGGTGGAGCGGGCCGGGTACGCGGTGGTGCTGCGCCGGCACCGGGACGTCCCGCCGGAGGAGTTCGCCGACCTGGCCCGGCTCGCCGACGCCTGGCGGCACGGCCGCACCGAGCGCGGCTTCTCGATGGCGCTGGGCCGGCTCGGCGACCCGGCGGACGGCGACTGCCTGCTCGCCGAGTGCCGCGACGGCGCCGGGCGGACGGCCGCGCTGCTGTCCTTCGTCCCGTGGGGCCCGGACGGGCTGTCGCTCGACCTGGTGCGCCGCGACCGGGAGTCCGACAGCGGGCTGGTCGAGTACGCCGTCAGCGCGCTGCTCGGCCAGGCCGCCGAGTTCGGGGCGGCCCGGGTGTCGCTGAACTTCGCGATGTTCCGCGAGGCGTTCGAGCCCCGGCTGGGCGCCGGGCCGGCCCTGCGGCTGTGGCGCGGGGTGCTGCGCTCGCTGTCCCGGTGGTGGCGGCTGGAGGAGCGGTACCGGGCCAACGCGCGCTACCGGCCGTCCTGGGAACCGCGCTACGTGCTGTACGAGAAGGCGTCCGAGCTGCCCGCGATCGGCCTGGCCAACGTGCTGGCGGAGGGCTTCCTGACCAGGCCCCGGCTGCGCCGCGGCGGGCGGCGGCCCTGACGCCGCGTCACCCGGACAGAACCCACCGGGTGCTGCCGCCCCGGCCGCCGGGTGAACTGGGCGGGTCAGGGCCAGGGCCAGGGACGGCGGAGGGCGGAGGGCACGCGGTGGGCGAGCGGACGTGGCGGGGGTCGGTGGCGGCCGCGGGCGCCGTCGTCGCGGGGGCGTGGCTGCTGCACGGCGGGCTGGTCGGCGGCCTGCCGCCGGCGCCGGCCGCGGCGCAGGCGTACGACGGCACCCCGGTGGGCCCGGCCGTCCCCGCGCTGCCGCCCTCGCCGCCGGTGCGGGTGCGGATCCCGGTGCTCGGGGTGGACGCGCCGGTGGCCCGGCTCGGCCTGGACGACGAGGGGCGGCTGCAGCCGCCCCCGGCCGGGGAGCGCAACCTGGCCGGCTGGTACCGGGACGGCGCCGCGCCCGGCTCCAGCGGGACGGCGGTGCTGGCCGGGCACGTCGACGACGCGCACGGCCCGGCGGTGTTCTACCGGCTGGGCACGCTGCGCAAGGGCGACCAGCTGGAGGTCGCCCGGGCGGACCGGGCCAGCGCCTGGTTCCAGGTCGACGGCGTCGAGGTCTACCCGAAGAGCGAGTTCCCGGACCGCAAGGTGTACGCGCCCACCCCCGACGCCCAGTTGCGGCTGATCACCTGCGGCGGCAGCTTCACCCGGGAGGGCGGCTACGCGGGGAACGTGGTGGTGTACGCGCACCTGGTGCGCACCCAGCGGGCCTGACCGGTCGCCGTCCTGACGGGGTGTGGGGACACCCGGCCGGGACGGCGGCCGGTCAGGCCAGCAGCTCGGCGAGCGCCCGGTCGCAGTCCAGGTGCTGCAGCTCCTGCCCCTCGGGCACCACCAGGTAGCTGTGCCAGAGGAAGCGGCGCAGCTCGGTGCGGTCGAACTGGAGCAGCGCGACGCCCTCGGGGGAGCGCAGCTCGACCACGGTGCGCTGGCCGAGCGCGGGGCGGACGTGCACGTCCCCCTCGCCGCTGGGCAGGTCGAGCCCGGCGGCCAGCAGCTGGCGGGCGAACACCCACTCGACCCCGTCGGCGGGCCGGTCCGCCGGGTCCGCCGGGTCCGCCGACTCGGGGAGGAGGTCCAGCGGGCCGTCGACCGGGTCGGCCGCCTCCGGCGCGTCCAGCGCGTACTCGGCCGGGAAGACCATCCGGACCGCCAGCGGGTCGTCGGCGCGGTAGCGCAGGGTGACCCGCAGCAGCGCGGAGCGGTGGGTGCTGACGATCAGCCGGGCGTGCGCGGTCTGTTCGACCGGCTCGGGCGCTGCGAACACGGCGGTTCCTCCGGAGGGTACGTGCTGGTACGGGTGCGACCGGTGTCGCCTCCTGCTGATGAAGAGTCACGCGGGGCAGGAACGATTACGCCGTTTTTGAGTCCGACTTAAGTGATCTGCGTCACACTGGCGTGGACCAACCCGGTCATTCCGGGCTGGTGGCATGGGCATTCCATGGGCAGCGGCGGGCCGCCCGGGCAGGATCGCGGGAGCCGCACGGGACCCCCACAAATCACCCGTACGGCGACATCAGGGGAGGGCCGACACCATCGAGGAACGAGTGCGGACGGCCGAGCGGAACCCGCTCGCCGCGTACACCGAGCTGTACCGACACCACCATCCCGGCCTGCTGCGATACGCCGGAACCCTGACCGGCGGCGACCGCTGGCGGGCCGAGGACCTGGTCGCCGAGGCGCACCTGCGGGTGTGGCGGCGGCTCGCCGCCGGGCACCGGATCGAGGACCCGCGGGCCTACCTGGCCACCACCGTCCGGCACCTGGCGGCCACGCCGGTCCGGGAGCGGGCCGCCGGGGAACTGCCCGAGCGGGACGGCGGGGAGCAGGCCGCCGACCCGGCGCCCCGGGTGGCCGAAACCGACCGGATGCGCGGTCTGCTCGCCCAGCTGCCCGAGCGCTGGGCGCAGGCGCTGTGGCTCTCCGAGGTCGAGGGGCTGCCGCCCGGCGAGGTCGGCGCCCGGCTCGGGGTGGGCCGCGGCGCCGCCGCCGTCCTGCTGCACCGGGCCCGCGAGGGCCTGCGGCTGGCCTACCTGCGGGCCTACCCCGGCGCCCCGCGCGACCCCGGCTGCGCCGCGCACTGGGCGGCGCTGGCCGCCCAGGCCCGCGGCCGGGCCGGCCGGCGGGTCCAGCACCACCTGGCCGGCTGCGCCGACTGCCGGGGCCGCCTCGACCTGCTGCGCCGGGTCAACCTGCGGCTGGCCGGCCTGGTGGGCAGCGCGGCCGCGCTGCTGGCCGCGCTGGTGCTCGCCCCGTTCGGCGGCCAGCAGCGGACCGAGGCGCAGGAGGGCTGCGAGGTGCGCTACCGGGTCACCAGTGAGAGCGAGGACCGCTTCAACGCCCGGATCTCGCTGCGCAACACCTCCGACCGCCCGGTGAGCGGCTGGATCCTGCGCTGGCCGCTGCCGGTCGGCGAGCACCTGCTGGCGGCCTGGCCGGGCACCGGCCGCGGCTCCGAGGCGGCGGGCGAGGCGGCGATCCGGGACGGCGGCTGGAACGCGCTGCTGCCGCCCGGCGGCTCCGCGGTGACCGGTTTCTCCGGCAGCCGGACCCACGCGGAGCCGGTGCCGGAGGTGATCACGCTGAACGGCCGGCCCTGCCGTGTGAAGGTGTGGTGACAGTCGTACGAATGCGGTGGGACGCACGCCACAGGGGCGTGCCGCGGCGGTCGTCCGGGCCCCGGGAGGGGCTAGGCTGGGCGGGTTCCACGACCGCCCGCCGCCCGCGGGGGAAGGGCCCCGTACCGGCTCTGACCTGCGACGACCCCGTTCGGAGACCGTGACTACCGCCGCCTCCTCCCCGATGGCCCCGCTGTTCTCGCACGCCGACAGCACCCACCCCCGCCCGACCGGCACCTCCGCCGCCGCGCACCTCTCCCCGGCCTTCCCCGGCCGCGCCCCCTGGGGCACCGCGGCCAGCCTGCGGGCCTGGCAGCAGGGCGCGTTGGACCTGTACGTCGAGAAGCAGCCCCGGGACTTCCTGGCGGTCGCCACCCCGGGCGCCGGAAAGACCACCTTCGCCCTGACCCTGGCCTCCTACCTGCTGCACAACCACCTGGTGCAGCAGGTCACCGTGGTCGCGCCCACCGAGCACCTGAAGAAGCAGTGGGCCGAGGCCGCCGCCCGGATAGGGATCCGGCTCGACCCGGCGTACTCCTCCGGCCCGCTGTCCAAGGACTACCAGGGCATCGTGGTCACGTACGCGGGCGTCGGGGTCAACCCGATGCTGCACCGCAACCGGACCGAGGCCCGCAAGACGCTGGTGATCATGGACGAGATCCACCACGCCGGCGACTCCAAGTCCTGGGGCGAGGCCTGCTTCGAGGCGTTCGAGCCGGCCACCCGCCGGCTCGCCCTCACCGGCACCCCGTTCCGCTCGGACACCAACCCGATCCCGTTCGTCCAGTACGAGGCCGGCGGCGACGGCATCCGCAAGTCGGTCGCCGACTACACCTACGGCTACGGGCACGCGCTGGCCGACCACGTGGTCCGCCCGGTGATCTTCCTCAGCTACTCCGGCAACATGCGCTGGCGCACCAAGGCCGGCGACGAGCTGGAGGCCCGGCTCGGCGAGCCGATGACCAAGGACCTGATCGCCCAGGCCTGGCGCACCGCGCTCTCCCCGCAGGGCGAGTGGATCCCCGCGGTGCTGCAGGCCGCCGACCGGCGGCTGACCGAGGTCCGCAAGGGCATCCCGGACGCCGGCGGCCTGGTGATCGCCACCGACCAGACGGTGGCCCGCGCGTACGCCAAGATGCTGCGCGAGATCACCGGCGAGAAGGTCACCCTGGTGCTCTCCGACGAGAGCGAGGCGTCCCAGCGGATCTCCGACTACGCCGAGGGCACCTCGCGCTGGATGGTGGCCGTCCGGATGGTCTCCGAGGGCGTCGACGTGCCCCGGCTGTGCGTGGGCGTCTACGCCACCTCGATCTCCACCCCGCTGTTCTTCGCCCAGGCCGTCGGCCGCTTCGTGCGCGCCCGCAAGCGCGGCGAGACCGCCTCGGTGTTCCTGCCGACCATCCCGATGCTGCTCGGCTTCGCCAACGAGATGGAGCTGCAGCGCGACCACGTCCTGGACCGGCCCAAGAAGGAGGGCGAGGGCCTGTTCGACGAGGAGGACCGGCTGCTCGCCGAGGCCGAGAAGGCCAACGACGGGGCGGACACCGGCACCGAGGAGTTCTCCTACGAGGCGCTGGGCAGCGACGCGGTCTTCGACCGGGTGCTGTACAACGCCATGGAGTTCGGCATGCAGGCGCACCCCGGCAGCGAGGAGGAGGAGGACTACCTCGGCATCCCCGGCCTGCTCGAACCCGACCAGGTGCAGATGCTGCTGCAGAAGCGCCAGCACCGGCAGATCCAGCGCTCCAAGGCGAAGCCCGCCGAGGAGGCCGACCTGCTCGAACTCCCCGCCGACGAACGCCCGGTGGTCACCCACCAGGAACTGCGCGAACTGCGCAAGGAGCTGAACGCGCTGGTCGCCGCCTGGCACCACCGCACCGACCAGCCGCACGGCGGCATCCACAACGAGCTGCGCCGCCAGTGCGGCGGCCCGCTCACCGCGCAGGCCACCGCCAACCAGCTCCGGGCCCGGATCAGCCGGATCCGCGAGTGGGCCGCCCAGGGCTGAGCGCCGCGCGACCCCTGCGGCGGGGCCGCCCGGACCGGGTGCCGACCGGTCCGGGCGGCGCCCACATACCGGACGCTTGAGCACTTGCGGCGCGAGTTATGCGCGCCTTATCCGATTTTTCATCACGACTCTCCATCGAAGCCGCCCGAATTCTGGACAACCACTTCCACCGGGCCGCACCGTTCACTAGCGTCTCCCCACACTCGCCCGGTCCCCACCCACCGGCCCGGCCGGGTGCCGCGGAGCTCTGCGCCCTGCCGATGTCGCCTCGGCCGGAACTCCCGCGCTGGACACCCTTCCCGCGCGCGACCAATTCCGGTGCGGCCCACGGTAGTTGTGCCGTAGGGTCGGACTTGCCGCGGAAAGGACCTAGCGCCTCGTGACTGCTGAGACTTCCCAAACCCTGGACAGGGGTGTCCGGGTACTGAAACTGCTCGCCGATTCCGAGCGCGGGCTGACGGTGACCGAACTGGCCGCCAGGCTGGCCGTCAACCGCACGGTGGTCTACCGCCTGCTCGCCACCCTGGAACAGCACGGCCTGGTCCGCCGGGACATCGGCGGCCGCGCCCGGGTCGGCCTCGGCGTGCTCCGGCTCGCCCACCGCGTCCACCCGCTGCTGCGCGAGGCCGCGCTGCCCGCGCTGCGCTCGCTCGCCGAGGACCTGGGCGCCACCGCCCACCTCACCCTGGTCGACGGCAACGAGGCGCTGGCCGTCGCCGTGGTCGAACCGACCTGGACGGACTTCCACGTCGCCTACCGCACCGGCCTGCGCCACCCGCTCTCCGAGAGCGCGGCCGGCCGGGCCATCCTGGAGGCCCGCAGCTTCCCCGGCCAGCGCCGCCCCGAGCAGGGCTGCGTGATCACCCGGGCCGAGGAGCAGTCCGGCGCCAGCGGTGCGGCCGCCGCGCTGATCGGCCTCAGCGGCATCGAGGGCAGTGTCGGCGTGGTGATGCTCAACGGCCTCGTCCCGGAGCGGGTCGGCCCGCGGGTGATCGAGGCCGCCACCGAGGTCGCCGACGCGCTGCGCTGACCCCGGGCGCCCGGGCCGCCGTCGGGCCGGGCCGGGCGGGAACCGCGCGGGCGTCCGTGGCGGGTGCCGCGGTGTGTTTGGATGCGGGGGTGGCTTCCCAGAACCTGCCCCCGGCCCTGACCTCCCCGCGCACCCGGGCCCTCGGCCTGTGCGCGCTGCCGGTGCTCGCGCTGTTCGCGGTGGCGGCCTTCGTGCCGCTGCCCTTCACCCTGGAGTCGCCCGGCCGGACCGCCGACACCCTGGGCACGTACGACGGCGCCCGGGTGCTCACGATCACCGGGACGCCGCTGCGGGAGACCTCCGGGCAGCTGCGGGTGGTCACCGTCGACGCGACGCCGCCGCAGCAGCGCAACAGCCTGTGGGACGCGCTGGCGGCCTGGGCCGACCCGGAGCGCGCGGTGGTGCCGACCGAGGAGGTCTTCCCGCAGAGCGACCCGGCGAAGGCCAACCAGGTGACGCTGCAGCAGATGACCCAGTCCCAGGACAGCGCGACGCTGGCCGCGCTGAACTACCTGCACCTGTCGCCGGAGCAGGTCCGGGTGCAGGTCGACCTCGGTGACATCGGCGGCCCCAGCGGCGGCCAGATGCTGGCGCTGGGCATCATCGACAAGATCTCCGGGGACGGCGGGGGCGGCGAGCTGACCGGCGGGCGCGACGTGGCGGGCACCGGCACGATCGACGCGGACGGGCGGGTCGGTCAGGTCGGCGGGATCCCGCTCAAGACCCAGGCGGCGAAGCAGGACGGCGCCACGGTGTTCCTGCTGCCGCGCAGCGAGTGCGCGCAGGGCAAGGTCAACACCCCCGACGGGCTGCAGCTGATCCCGGTGGACACCCTCGCCGACTCGGTCGCCGCGCTCCAGGCCCTGAACAGCGGCGGCGCGGTCCCGCACTGCTGACGCTCCGTCCGGCCGGAGGCCCTCGGGCGGCGGCGCGGCGGTGCGGCGGCGCGGCGGCGCGGTGGGGCGGTGGCGCGGCGGGGCAGTGGGGCAGTGGGGACCGGGCGTGGCACCCCCGTGCGCCCGGCCCTCGTACGCGTCCGTCCCCCGGGGCCGCGGTCGTGCCTACAGCCCGAACGCGGCCGTCACCAGGTCGTCGCCGACCCGGTTGCGCAACTGTGCGGCGATCTCCGGTAACCGGTGGGCCTGGGTCATCGGCAACGACACCGCGACCGCGGCGAGACCGCTGCCCAGCACGATCGGCACCGCCGCCCCGGCGGTGCCCAGCGCGTACTCCTGGTACTGGGTGATCGGCGCGGCCCGCTGCGGCCCGTGCCGGGGGAGCAGCGGCAGGTGGGCGGGCTCGCGCAGGGTGTACGGGGTGAACGGGACCATCGGGTAGCGGGCCAGGTGGTTGCGGCGCTCCTCGGCGGACATCAGGGCCAGCAACGTCTTGCCGGCCGCGTGGGCGTGCGCCCCGGCCCGGAAGCGCCGCGGGTCGGCGGTGGGGGCGCCGGGGGCGGCCGCCGCGGCGACCAGGTCGACCTCGCCGTCCTTGTACCAGGCGAAGTGGACGGCCGCGGACAGCTGGTGGGCGATCCGGCCGAGCAGCCGGTCCAGCCGGGAGCGGCCGGCCGCCGGGCTGTCCTCCCTGGTCAGGCCGGAGACCGCGGGGCCGGTGCGGTACAGGCCCTCGCGGCGTTCCAGGTAGCCGTCGTGCACCAGGGTGCGCAGCAGGTGGTAGGTGGTGCCGAGGGCCAGCCCGGTGTCCCGGGCGAGCTGCTTGGCGGTGGCGCCGGACGGGTGCCGGGCGGCGGCCTCCAGCAGCCGCAGGGCCCGCTGCGCGGACGCGATCAGGGTGGTCTGCGGCTCGGCGCTCCGGCTCATCGCTGGGCCGCCCGTGGACGAACGGCCCGCCGGGGGGCGGCCGCTGACGGTGGGGCGGCTGCCGGCGCCGGGTCGGCTGATGGGCACTCAGGGAGTGCGGTCCATATGCTCATGGCTGCGATCTTTGCGTGCACAGGCAGAAGGCATATGCCAAAAAACCCCCGGTTGAGGGAGGCGCGCCAGAGCGGACCGGCACCGGCGCGGGGTCAGCCCCCGCCCCCCGCCCCGGCCGCCTGCTCCACCAGCGGCAGCACCCGGTACGGCACCGGGTTCTCCAGCGCGATCGCGGTGGACGCCCGGACGATCCCGTCGAACCCCACCACCCGGTCGATCACCCGCTGCAGGTCCGCGTTCGACCGGGCCACGATCCGCACCAGCATGTCCCCGTGGCCGGTGATGGTGTGCAGTTCCAGCACCTCCGGCACCGCCGCCAGGTGCGCCCGGACGTCCGCGCCCTGCCCCTGCGAGATCTCCAGCGTCGCGAACGCCGTCACCGGGTAGCCCAGCGCCGCCGGGTCCACCTGCGGGCCGAACCCGCCGATCACCCCGCGCGCCTGCAGCCGGTCCAGCCGGGCCTGCACCGTGCCGCGGGCCACCTGCAGGCGGCGCGAGCACTCCAGCACCCCGATCCGCGGCTCCTCGGCGAGCAGCCGGATCAGCTTGCCGTCCAGCGCGTCGATGGCGTCGGGCTGCGGGGGCACGGGGCGGCTCCAGGGGCGGGACGGGCGGTCGGGCGTCGACCGTCATTGTGCGGCCGCCCCGGTCCGCGGGTCAGCCCGGGCGCCCGGCGGGACGGGTCAGTTGCCCACCACGAAGGTCTGCACGGTGGGCGGGTGGTCGTTCCAGGACACCATGACGACGGAGGCCCGGTCGTCCTTGGAGAAGTTGATCTGCATCCACTGGTCACCGTGCCAGACCTGCACCGACCAGCCCGCTTCCGGCACCGCCGACACCAGCTTGGCCTCGGTGGGGCGCTGATCGAGCGCCACCCGGCCGCCCAGCACCGGGTAGCTGTGCACCGTGCTGGGCGGGCTGCTGGTCTTCCGGGCCGGGGTGGTGGGCCGCGAGGCCGCGGTCGTCCCCGGCGTCGGGTCCGGGTCCGGGTCCGGCGAGGGGTCCGGCGCCGGGTCCGGGGCCACCGCCGAGGGGGGTGGCGCAGCGCTCGGGGAAGCCGGCGGACTCGTCCCCGTCGGCTCGGTAGAGGGCACCGAGGGCAGTTGGACCGCCGCCGGCTGCTCGAACACCGTGTCGACGAGCACCGCGTGCACGCCTAGCCAGGACAACGCCACCGCTGCTCCGGTGGCCGTCGTCCAGGCGCCCAGTTGAACCAGTCCGCTCCGCATCGCGGGCCCATCCTGCCGTACGAAGGTCACGACCGGGTCAGCGGGCCGGACCATCCGCGGAAACCTTGTGGAAAAAGAGCGGTGAAGCTTCAGGGAAGCTGAAGTCCATGCCCGTTCCCGGTCCGGGCGAACCCCCCGAGGTACAGACCAGTCGGCCGCCATGCCGTACCGTGCAGCCCCATGGCAACAGTGCTTGTGGTCGAGGACGACCCCTTTGTGCGTTCCGCCCTGATCCGCCATCTGGCCGACACCGGCCACGCCGTGCGCTCCGTCGGCACCGCCCTGGAGGCCCTGCGCGAAGTCGCCCAGGTCGGGTGCGACCTGGTGGTCCTCGACCTGGGCCTGCCGGACCTGGACGGCAGCGAGGCGCTCAAGATGATCCGCGGCCTGACCAACGTCCCGGTGATCATCTCCACCGCGCGGGACGACGAGGCGGAGATCGTCCGGCTGCTGAACGACGGGGCCGACGACTACCTGGTGAAACCTTTCTCCGGAGAACACCTGACCGCCCGGATGGCCGCCGTCCTGCGCAGACTGGGCGGCGGCGCCCTGGTGGCACCCCAGATCCTCCGGGTCGGCGGCCTCGCCATCGACCCCCAGCGCCGCGAGGCCCTGCTCGACGGACAGCGGCTCGACCTCACCCGCCGCGAGTTCGACCTGCTGGCCTTCCTGGCGGCCCGCCCCGGCGTGGTCGTCCCGCGCAAGGAGATCCTGGCCGAGGTGTGGCGGCAGACCTACGGCGGCGACCAGACCATCGACGTCCACCTGTCCTGGCTGCGCCGCAAGCTCGGCGAGACCGCCTCCAGCCCGCGCTACCTGCACACCGTGCGCGGCGTCGGCGTCCGCCTGGAGGCGCCCTCCGGACCGGCCGGGGGCGCGACGTGAAACGCGTCCTCCGCTCGCTGCGCTGGGCGATGGTCAAGGCCGCCATCGCCGGCACCGTCATGGTCGCGCTGGCCTTCCTCATCCCGCTCGGCCTGATGGTCCAGCAGACCGCCCGGGACCGGGCGTTCACCGCCGCCGAACGGCAGGCCGCCGCGCTCGGCCCGGCCCTCGCCATCACCATCGACCAGCAGGCCGTCGCCAAGGCGATGGCCTCCACCGACGCCGGCACCCAGGACCGGCTCGCCGTCCACCTGCCCGGCGGCATCACGGTCGGCGACGCCCGCACCGACAACGACCAGCCGCCCGGCAACGGCAACCAGGGCACCACCCCCACCGTCCGGGCCGGCACCGCCCGGGTCGACGGCGGCTACGTACTGCTGCAGCCCGTCGCCGTCGACGGCGGCGGGATCGCCATGGTCGAGGTGTACGTCCCCGACAGCGACCTGTCGCGCGGCGTCGGCACCGCCTGGCTGGTGCTCTCCGGCGTCGCGCTCGCCCTGGTAGCGGTGTCCGTCGCGGTCGCCGACCGGATGGGCACCCGGATCATCCGCTCCGCCCGCCGCCTGGCCACCGCCGCCCGCTCGCTCGGCGCCGGCAACCTCACCGTCCGGGTCCCGGTCGAGGGACGCGAGGCGGCGGGCGCACCCGAAGAACTCCGGGAGGCCGCCTACGCGTTCAACGCGATGGCCGACCGGGTGGTCCACCTGCTCGCCGCCGAACGGGAACTCGCCGCCGACCTCTCCCACCGGCTGCGCACCCCGCTCACCGTGCTCCGGCTCAACGCCGCCGCACTCGGCGGGGGCGACGCCGCCGACGCCACCCGGCACGCGGTCTCCCAACTGGAGCGCGAGGTCGACCAGATCATCCGCACCGCCCGCCGCGACCCGGAGGACGCCCCGCCGGTCGCCCTCGGCTGCGACGCCGTCGAGGTGCTCCGGGAGCGGGTCGGGTTCTGGTCCGCGCTCGCCGAGGACGAGGGACGGCCCTGGCGGCTGACCGGCGACGACGCGCCCATGCCCGTCCCGGTGCAGCGCGGCGACCTGGCCGCCGCCGTCGACGCGCTGCTCGGCAACGTCTTCCGGCACACCGCCGTCGGCACCCCCTTCGCCGTCGACGTGGCCGCCACCGGGGACGCGGTCACCGTCCTGGTCGGGGACGGCGGACCGGGCTTCGCCGACCCGGACACCGCCATCCGGCGCGGCGCCGGACACGGCGGCGAGGGCTCCACCGGCCTCGGCCTGGACATCGTCCGCAAACTCGCCGAGGGCACCGGCGGCGAAGTCCGGCTCGGCCGCTCGGCGGCCCTCGACGGCGCCGAGATCTCGGTCCGGATCAACGTCCGCACCGAGGTCGAACTGCCCCGGCAGCAACGCCGCCGGAGCGGCCGGCTGATGACCCGCAAGGACTAGGACCGAGGACGACCGGTGCCGACACAGGAGCTGTTACCGCGGGGGCGACAGCTCGGGCGTCGCTCCGCTCCCTTAAATACGTCCTAAGCGGCGGCCAATGCTGCCTCAAGCCGTCCCGGCCCGGACGACCGGGCCCGCCGGCCCGGCTAACGTCAGCCGGCAGCGGGGTCCGCGACCCCGGAACCGTACGAGGACCGGGGCCCGCTCCGCCCCGGAACCCGTACCCGCGCGCCGGGTCCGGCGCGGCCCCGGACCGCAGCGGTACGGCCGCCGCGCGTGACCGTCACCACAGCGCGCACACCGGCACCGCGCGCACCGCCGCCGCCGGGAGACGCACCGCGGACCACCGGCCGACCGGCCGCGGTCCGCGCCGCTCCCGCCGGCCGCCCGGGAACCGCGGTCGCCCCGGGCCGGGCCCGACCGTCCGGCCGCTCTCCCCGGCGGCCGGACGGCAGCCCCAGGAGGGGAGCCCGGGGCGACCGCGACCGGTGGCGCCCGCCGACCGTTCGGGTAGTGTCGGCTGCTGGCCCAGCAGAGGTCGACGGCGGACGGAGCAACACAGTGACCACGGTGCACCCGGATCGGAGCACGCCCGCGGGCGGCCCCGCCCAGCCGCCCGTCCCGGCCCGGCCGCGCCTCCTCACCGCCCCGGCCCGCCGGGCCGCCGCCGTCGCCGAGGCCCTGCGCACCGCCCCCCGGCGCCCGCTGCTGGCCGCCGCCGCGGTCGCCCTGCTCTCGCTGCTCGGCTACGCGGTGGTGCGGCACCTCGCCGGCACCTCGATGGTCGACATGGTGGTCTACCGGGCCGAGGGCGCCGCCGTCGCCGACGGCCACGACCTGTACGCGCTGCGGGTCACCGAGTGGAGCCTGCCCGCGACCTACCCGCCGTTCGCCGCGATGCTGTTCGTGCCGACCACCTGGATCGGCGTCCCGCTGCTGCGCGTCGTCATCACCGGCGGCAACCTGCTGCTGCTCGCCACCCTGGCCCACCTGTCCTTCAAACTGGCCGACTGGCCGCGCCGCGACCTGCGTCCGGTCGGCGTCCTGCTGGTCACCGGACTGGGCGTCTGGCTGGAACCGGTCTTCACCACCCTGCGCTACGGCCAGATCAACCTCGCGCTGGCCTGCCTGATCCTCTGGGACCTCACCCGCCCCGACGCCGCCCGCAGCAAGGGCGTCGCCATCGGCATCGCCGCCGGCATCAAGCTCACCCCCGGCCTGTTCGCCGTCTACCTGCTGATCACCGGCCGGGTCCGGGCCGCGTTCACGGCCGGCGCCGCCTTCGCCGGCACCTTCCTGATCGGCGCGCTGGTCCTCCCCGACGCCACCCGCGGCTACTGGACGAAGTACATGTTCGACTCCAGCCGGGTCGGCAAGACCGTCATCGTCGACAACCAGTCGCTGCGCGGCCTGGTCGCCCGGATCCTGCACGTCGAAACCCCCGGCGCCGTCGCCACCCTGCTCGGCGCCCTGGTCGCCGCCGCCGGACTCTCCATCGCCGTCTGGGCGCACCGCAGCGCCCGCTGGTCGCCGCGCGCCGACGCCTGGAGCGTGTGCGTCGCCCTGGTCACCGCCGTCCTGGTCTCACCGATCAGCTGGACCCACCACTGGGTGTGGTGCGTGCCGGTGCTCGTGCTGCTCGCCGCCGAGGCCGCGCACGAGCGCTCCCGCCCCGCCGCGGTCCGGCGCCTGCGCTGGCGGCCGATCTTCGGACTGACCCTGCTCGGCTTCCTGTCCTTCTCGATGTGGATCGTCCCGCACAAGGGCGACCTGGACCTGCACCTGTCGCCGCTCGAACAGCTCCCGGCCGGCGTCTACCCGCTGATCGGCCTGGGCTTCCTCGCCGTCGCCGCGCTCCGGGTCCGCTCCCGGCGGCTCGCGGCCGGCGCCCCGCTGGTCCGCGTCCCCGCCCCGCGCACCGAATCGGACGGGCTCGGCAGCGCCGGCGCGCAGAAGGCCCCCGCGGCCCGCTGAACCCCGGCCGTCCGCTCGGTCCGCTCGATCTGTTCCGTCCGCTCGATCCGCTCGATCCGCTCGGTCCGCTCCGGCCGTCCCGGGCGTCCCGAGGGCGGGCGCTCCGGCGGACGGCCGGGCGGGCGGGTCGGACCGGACTGTGCCCGGCCCCGCGTCCGCCCTCGCGTCCCCGTTCGGGCCTCTGTTCGCGCCCGGGTTCGCGCCCGCACCCGCGCCCGGGGCGGCCGTGCGCGCCCCCTCACGCCAGCAGCTCCGCCAGCGAACCGTCCAGGTCCATCGCCTCCAGCTCCGCCCCCGGCGGCACCAGCCGGTGCGCCCGCTCCAGCCAGGCCGCCACCGTCGGCAGCGGCGCCTCCAGCAGCGCGTCCCCCGCCGGCGAGCTCAGCGCCATGCACAGCACGCTGCGCCGCCCCGACCGGGTCGGCCAGATCCGCACGTCGCCCTGACCGCACGGCCGGAACGTCCCCTCCACCAGCAGCTCCCGGGCGAACACCCAGGTCACCGGCGTCCCGCTGTCCAGGTGGAAGGTCACGTACACCGCGAACGGGTCGTGGCTCCCGTACGACAGCCGCGCCGCCACCGGGACGCTGCGCTCCGGCGACAGCACCAGGTTCAGTTCCAGCTCCTGCTCCACCACTCCGGTCGACTGTCCGGCCATCGCCCTCACCCTCTCCGCCTCGCGGGGCCGCCGTTCGACCCCCGCACCATTCGAGAGCGCGGGCGGTACGGACTCTTACACGGGTTCCGCGAGTTCCTCCGGAACTTTTTTCCGGCCGCGCCCCGCAGAACCTTTTCCGCCCCGCCCCGGTTGTTCCGGACGGGAACACCGCAAGCACCGGAACGCCGCGGCCGCCGGCACCGCCGACCGCCGCACCACCCGCCCCGGAACGGCCCCCGCCGCCCCGGGCGCACCTGCAGTACCACGTGTTCCCGCTCGTTACACGAGTTCCGGTGAACCAGGGGGACGAGGTCGTTCGAGGTACTACCCTTTGTGACTGCCCGGCGACTCTCCGCCCGCGGCTCCCCCACGCACGTCCGCACACCCGCACGCCGCGGTGCCGGTACGAAGGAAGACGCAATGACGGACCGGCCCCCCACCACAGGCTCGACCCTCGGCGCGACCCTGGCCGGGGACGCCGGAGCACCCGGCTACTACCCCGACCCCTCGGTGCCCGGCTTCCTCCGCTACTGGGCCGGCCACGCCTGGGTCCCCGGCACCAGCCGCCCGGCCCCCGGACCCGGCGAACCGCTCGACCCGCCGCGCTTCGTCGCCCGCTACCTCACCGCACCCCCCTACGGCCTCCCGCCCGGCCCCACCCCCGCCGCCCCCGCCGACCCGTCCGCACCGCTGGTCGAGACCGGCCCGATCTACTTCGACGAGACCGCTGCCCAGGCCGTCTTCGCCGTGCCCCTCCACCCGGAGCCCGGAGCGGGGCTCGCGGGCGGGGCCGGGGACGAGCCGGAGTCCGGTGCCGGGCCCGGCGAGCTGGAGGTGCGCCCCCGCAACGAGATGGAGCCGCTGCGCCCGGCCGAGGTGACCCCCTGGGCGGTCGCCGGGAACGGCCTGCAGCCGGTCGCGGCCGAGTCCTGGGCCACCGCCGCGGCGCTGCGCCTCGGCAGCGGGGGAGGGGCGGGCCTGCCCGCCAGCGCGGTCGTCGCGCCGCGGAAGGGACGCGAGGGGCGCGAGGTTCGGGAGGCTCGCGAGGTTCGGGAGGCTCGCGAGGTGGAGGCCGCGGTCCGGCCGCTGGCACTGCCCGGGCCGGTGACGGAGTTGGGGTCGGAACCGGAACCGGAGTCGGAGCTGGAAGTAGGGCCGGGGCCCGTGGCGGACGGCCCGCCCGCGCCGCGGGCCGCGCGGCCGCTCGGCGGCACGCCCTGGCACGGCGGCGGCAACGGCGGCGCGGCGGGGGACGGTTCGGTGGGGCTGACGGCTTCGCCCGGCGCGCTGTTCGAACCGGTGCCGTCGCGGTCGGAGCCCGTCGAACCGGCGCGTGCCCAGGGGCGGGGCGGGGAGCCGTTGCCGCAGCCGGGGCCGACCGGTTCCGACCCCGGTACCGGGTGGCGGGCCGATCCGCGGGCGCAGCGCGGGCTGATGGAGACCGGCGGGGCCCCGCGCTGGGTGTCCTGGGGCACCGAGTCGGAGGCCGAGCCCGGCGGTGGGGCGGAGCAGGCTCCGGAGGCGGTGGAGCCCGCGCCCGCATCCGTACCCGCGCCCGCTGTCGCGCCCGCACCCGCTGGCGCGCCGGAGGCCGAGCGGTCCGAGCGGTCCGGACGGGCGCCGCGGACGGCGCACGTCACCAGCGAGCGGATCCGTCCGCCGCGCCGGGCCGAGGAGCCCCGTGCCGACGGGTCGCCGGCCGCGCCCGCCGACCGTCGTTCCGGCGCGGCCGCAACCACCGCACCCACCGCGACCGCCCCAGCCGCCGCGTCCACCGGCGCCCGCAAGCGCCGTCCGGCGGCTGCCGCGGCCGTGCCCGCCGGGGTGGGGGCGCGGACGTTCGCCTGGCTGGTGGACGGGGTGGTCACGGCGGTGGTCGGCGCGGCCGTCGCGGTGCCGTTGGCCGGGACGGTGCGGGCCCACGTCCAGGAGAAGATCGACCAGGCGGAGCTGGCCGCCAGCCTGACGGGCCGCCAGCACCGGGTGTGGCTGCTGGACGGAACGGTGCTGGGCCGGGTGGGCGTGCTGCTCGGGGTGCTGCTGCTGTTCGGGCTGCTCTACCAGGTGGTGCCGATCGCCCGGACCGGCCAGACCTTCGGCAAGCGGATGGCCCGGGTCCGGGTGGTCGCCGCGGGCGGTACCGGCGCACCGGGGTTCGGCCGGTCGCTGGCGCGCTGGCTGGTGCGCGGACTGGGCACCGCAGTCCTGCTCGGCCCGGTCGCCGCGCTGCTGGACCGTTCGGCCCGGCGCGGCTGGCACGACCGGGCGGCGCGGACCCGGGTGGTGCGGGCGGAGCGGGGCTGACGTCCGGTCGAACCGTCCCGGCAGGGCGGGGGCGGCTGGTTCCGAAGGATGGCAAAACGGGCGGAAACCCCCTAGATATCCCAACTTTGTAGTATTTGCGGTGTTCTACTCGTGCCATGAGCACCAGCGACCCCTCGGGAACCGAGCCGGAGGAGGGCGGGCGGCCTTCCTTCGACAAGCAGCCCCCGTCGTCGGGCAGCCCCTACGACACCCCGTCCGGCTACGGCGGCCAGTACGGTGCGCCGGCCGACTCGGGCTCCCCCTACGGCGACCCGCCCCCCGGCTACGTCCCCCCGCCCGGCAGCCCCGGCGACCCGTACGGCTCGCCCTACGGCGCCCCCGGGTCCGGCCCGGGCCCCGGCCCCGTCCCCGGGATGCCCCCGCTGGGCGGCTGGGGCGCCCGCATCCTGGCCCGGCTGGTCGACTACCTCCTGGTGCAGGTGATCGCCATCGTGGTGCTGCTCCCGTTCATGCACTTCGACGAGCAGAGCGGCTGGGTCGGCTCGTTCTGGCTCAGCGGCGTCCTCTACCTGGTGTACGAGGGCCTGATGCTCAGCCGGGACGGCCAGACCCTCGGCAAGAAGCTGATGAAGGTCCGGGTCGCCATGCTCGCCGACGGCACCTCCCCGACCTCCTCCGCCGCCTGGACCAGGGCCGCCGTCTTCGTCGTTCCCGCGCTGATCTGCTGCGGCGGCCTCTGGTGGATCGTCGACGGCCTGTTCGGCGTCTTCGACAAGCCCTACCGCCAGTGCATCCACGACAAGGCGGCCAAGACCGTGGTGGTCTCGACCGCCTGACCCGCCTCCCGCGCCCGGTCGGGCGCACGTTTGGGCCCCGGGCGCGCGGCAGCCGTTGACCTGCCGCGGGCCCGGGAGTCTTTGCGCGGCGGCCTCCGCGCCGGGGCCCGTCAGCGCGACTGGTGCGCGTACACCGGCTGTCGGACGGCGGTCGGCTCGGCCGGCCGGACGGGGGGCAGCGCGACCGCCTGCGGCGGGCGGCGGCGGGCGGCGGGGGACAGCAGCACGGCGGACAGCGTGCCGAGCGCGACGGCGAAGCCGACCAGCACCGTGATCCGCCACACCCCCGACTCCCCGGACACGGCCAGCAGCGCCACCGCGGCGACCACCGCGACCAGCGTGCCGACACCCAACTGCACGGCACTGAAACGACTTCCGGACACCAGCGCGGAAGCCCGGGACGCGGCGACGGCACGGGACGGAACGGCGGGGCGCGGCATGGCGGTCGACCCTTCGCGCGGAACGGGGGGAGCCCAGCGGGGGGAGCTGTGCGGGGAACGAGGCGGTGCGGGGCGGAACCGGGGAGCGGTAAGTACAGCCTAACCGCCAGGAGTTGACCTACTCCGGGGCACGGGGGGCGCACGGGCTCACACCCCGGCAGCGCACCGCCGCATCCACCACCCCGGGCGCCCGCTAACGTGCCTACGGACCACCGCGCACCAGCCCGCAGGCCCGCCCCAGCCCGTCCCCGACCTTCGGGAGCCGCCATGACCGTCCCCGCCGACTGGCCCACCACGGCCGAGGCCGCCCGCGCCGAACAGGAACGCCTGCGCCCCCTGGTCGTCCCCGAAGGACCCGAACCCCCGCGCCGGCCGGGCACGTTGATCGCCGGCGTCGACGTCGCCTACGACGACGAACGCGACGTCGTCGCCGCCGCGGCCGTCCTCCTCGACTACGCCACCCTCGACGTCGTCGAACAGGCCACCGCCGTGGGCCGGGTCGCCTTCCCCTACCTCCCCGGGCTCCTCGCCTTCCGCGAACTCCCCGCCGTCCTCGACGCCCTGGCCCGACTCACCCGCACCCCCGACCTCGTCGTCTGCGACGGCTACGGCCTCGCCCACCCCCGACGCCTCGGCCTCGCCAGCCACCTCGGCGTCCACACCGGCCTCCCCACCCTCGGCATCGCCAAGAACCCCTTCACCTTCACCCACCAACCCCCCGGCGACCACCGCGGCGCCTGGACCCCCCTGCTCGACGGCCCCGACCCCGTGGGCCGCGCCCTGCGCACCCGCCAGGGCGTCAAGCCCGTCTTCCTCTCCGTCGGCCACCGCATCGGCCTCGACGAAGCCACCGCCGTCACCCTCGCCCTCACCCCCGCCTACCGCCTCCCCGAAACCACCCGCCAAGCCGACTCCCTCTGCCGCCGGGCCCTCGCCACCACCACCCCCGCCCCCTGATCCCACCCGCACCCGCCAGGGGGCATGTTGACAGCCCGTTGTATGTGTTAGACATAGAGGTTGGAGCCAACTTTCTTTCAGGCCCCGGACGGTCGAGCGGGCAGTCGCGCGGGGCAGCAGGTACGGGGGAGGTACGAAACACATGACTACGAGCGGCAACGGCTTCCAGGTCGAGGTCGACAACCTGCGGGCGTTCGCGGCCCAAGTGCGCGGCTTGCTGAGCGAGTTCGAGAGCGGTGCGAGCAAGTCTGCGGTGTTCGGGGCGAGCGGGGTCGCTTCGGGCGCTTTCGGAAGCTTCGACGAGGCGCGCGAGTTGGGTCGGACCTACAACTACGCACGTGTCCAGTTGAGCGCCCTTCTGGACAGCATCCAGGAAACCATCGATGTGGCACAGCAGAACGCCGACCACACCGCGGCGAACTACGAGGAACACGAGCAGGACACCAGCAAGCGCCTGACGATGGCCCAGGACGGGTGGGACACCACCTGGAGCCAGGCCGAGTTGGACGCGCAGAAGACGTCTGCTTCCGCACCGCAGAGTCGGCCGGCGAACACGGCGAGGCCGCAGTGGTGACGGCAGCGAAGATCGAGGCCACTGACGGAGGGCGGGGGATCGTATGGTGAACATGCTGGACCAGGGCGGTGGCGGTGACAATCCGATCACCGACTTCTCCGCCCACAGCCACGCCGATTTGATCTCGATGGTGCATGCGCTGGACTCCGGTTCGGTCATGGCGGCCGCTGACCCCTGGCGGCGGGCGCACGAGACCCTGACCCGTATTCAGGCGGCGCTGACGACTGCTACCAGTGATGCCACCAGTACGTGGCAGGGGAGCACCAGCGATGCTTTCCACCAGCACATGACTGAGCTGGCAGGCAGGGTTGGTGAGGTGGCTGAAACCACGCACTACACCGCCACCGTGCTGCAGGAACTGTCGTCGTCGATCGACCAGGCCAAGGCCGCCATGCCCGAGGAGCCGGGGTTCTGGGACAAGCTCGGTGACGGCGTCAGTGATGCTGCCAAGGAATCGGTTGGAGTCGACAACGAGGACACCCGGAACAGCATTGCCGACTCGCGCAAGAACCAGGCGGTTAGCGTGATGCAAGTGTTGGCCGCCAAGTACAATGTCGCCAGTACTTCTTTGGGGCGGGTTACTGGCAGAGACGATGACCCGAACGCGGCGAAGCAACTGACGCCGCCGAGCGATGGTGCTGCGGGGTTCATCGCGGCTATCGCTGGTATCAGTGCGGCTTCCTTTCAGGGGAGCAGCCAATCGACCGGTTCCTCAAGCTCACAGACCTCGCTCAAGAGCACGTCCACCAGTCGGACGCCGCAGGCTCCGAAGCTCCAGCCGACCGTGGTCCGTCCGACCGATGCGGGCATTTCCGGGGGGACGGCCAATCCCGTTGCTCAGCCGAAGGGGCCGGGCACGGGCATCGACGGAATTCCGGGCGGTAACCAGGGCGGCGCTCGTGGCGGCACTGCGACGGCTGGCCTTCCGGGGGGCGTGCACGGACCTTCCGGTAGCGGCGGAGGCGGCCTGAGCGGTGGAGGTACCCTCGGCGGGCCGCTGGGCCATGGCGCGGAGACTCTGGCTGGTGGTACCGGCCTCGGCGGTAGCCGGGCCGGGTTCAGCGGCAACAGCGTTTCGAAGGTTGGGACGTTCGGTTCCAGCGGCCTGGGCGGTGGTGGCGTTGGCGCGGGCGGTACTGCGGCCGGTGGTGCCGGTGGCGCGGGTGCTCGTGCCGGCGGCATGGGCGGTGGCGGCATGGGCGGCGGTGCCGGTGCGGGCGGTGCTGGTGGTGGCGGCCTCAGGGGTCGTACCGGCAGCGGCCTGACCGGCAAGGCCGGCGGTGTCGTCGGTGAGGCCGCGCAGGGCGGCGCCGGTGGACGGGCGTTCTCCCAGGGCGGTTCCGGTATCGGCCGGAGCCGCTTCGGGCAGGGTGCGGGCGCGGCCGGCGGTGCCGGTCAGGCCGGTGCCGCGGGTCAGGGCGGCGCTGCCGGGCAGGGTGCTGGCATGGCCGGCCACGGTCAGAGCAGCAAGCGGGCCAAGAAGGGCACGTCGGACCGTCCGGACTACCTGGTGGAGGACGAGGAGACCTGGGCCTCCGGCGGGAACGCCAACCCGAACGTCGTGGAATGACGCTCGATCAGTAGAACAGTCGGACATGACCTGGCCGCCCTGCAGATCCGAGGGTCTGCGGGGCGGCCGCTCAACGAGGGGTGACGAGGCTTGACGACCAGCCGATCCGCGCGCGGTCTGGCCGCGCTTGCTGCCGGAGCCCTGCTGTGGGGCGTGAGTGCCGGGCCTGCTGCCGCGGACCAGGACCGTGATCAGCAGTGGGTGTTGAAGAACTACGGCATGGCCGACAGGGTCTGGCCCATCAGCCAGGGCGAGGGGGTGATCGTTGCGGTCATCGATAGTGGTGTCGATGCCAGTCACCCGGACCTGTCAGGGCAGGTGCTCCCTGGTCTTGATCTCACCAGCGCAGGTGGCGATGGACGAACTGACGGCCAAGGTCATGGAACGGCTATGGCTTCCGACATTGCTGCGCACGGTCACGGCGGTGACGGTGGCGTGATGGGATTGGCGCCCAAGGCGAAAATCCTGCCAATAAAGGTCGACATCAGCGTGGGGCAAGAGAAGATTAAATCGGGAGCGACAGGAAGTGATCTTGCCGCTGCGATCCGGTATGCGGTTGAACATAATGCAAAAGTCATCAACATGTCCATTGGTGGCAGCGAGGGGGTTCGGGGAGAGTATAGGGCTGCGATCGATTATGCAATCGAAAAAGATGTTGTCATTGTCGCCAGTGCCGGAAACGATCCTCATTTCCCGGTTGAATATCCTGCGGGATTTCCCGGTGTAGTGGCAGTTTCAGGGGTCGTGGAGAGTGGCGATATGTGGCCGAAGTCAACCACAGGCCCCCAGGTCACGTTGGCTGCCCCGGCTGATCAGATCCACCGCGCTGCCCTCAAGCAGGGATATGGAGATGCCTCCGGAACCTCCGAGGCGACAGCTTTCGTATCAGGTGTCGCAGCACTCGTGCGCTCGAAGTACCCGAACCTCTCGGCAGGCCAGGTCATCAACCGCATGACCAGCAGCGCCTACCACCAGCCGGGTCAGGATCCGTTCCCGAATGACAAGTACGGCTACGGCATCGTCTCTCCGTCCGGCGCGTTGGCCGAGAATCCTGCGGTGGACAACGGTCCGAAGGAGAACCCGCTGCTGAAGCGGGCGGAGCCGGACTGGGAGAACATCGACGGACCTGCGGCCTCCCCGTCTGCAGGTGCCTCGAAGCCGGCCTCGGGCGCCGCGAAGACGCCCGCCGCCGGTGGTGATTCGACTGCGCCGCAGGCGAGTGGTGATTCGGGGAGCAAGAGCAACAGTGGGATGCTGATCGCGATCGGTGGCGGTGTGATCGCCGTGATCGTGGTCGTGGTGATCATCGTCCTGGTGCGCCGTTCCAAGAACGGCAACGGTGGTGGCGGTTCCGGTGGTCCGGGCGGTCCCGGTGGGCCGGGGGCGCCGGTGGGGCCTGGTGGGCCGGGGTACGGGTACCAGCAGGGGGCGCAGCAGCAGCCGGTGGGGTACGGGTATCCGCAGGCGCCGCCGCAGGTGGGCGGGCAGCCGGGGTATCCGTCGCAGCCGCCGGCCGGGGGGAATCCGTACCAGAGCTGATGGAAGGCCGGGAGGGGTTCCCGGCGTGGGTGGACGGCCCTTCGCGGGGTGGCTGGACGGGGGTCCGGCTGCTTCGCGGGGGCCGTTCCCGTGTCCGGGGCGGGGGACACGCCCACGGATGGGGGAGGGTGGTCGGGCGGGGTGGATGTTGCCGCAGCACTCCTGC